>JBAQUK010000023.1:0-4614 GCA_049297455.1 Desulfosalsimonadaceae bacterium
ACCGCCCTTTTAAAAGAAAAAAGCCTCTTTCTCAGAGGCTCATTTATTCTGGTAATCGCTTTAATCTGTCAACGGAATCTAAAAATCCACCGCCTGTTTTGGTTCATAGAATGTAAAGATTAACAATATCGTTTTAAACTGGATGGATAGAAAAAAAGAACGGAGAAGATCAAAAAGAAAAAAGGAGACGAATATTTTTTGTTGAAGGCGCCAATCAGAGCGGTTCCGGCCGCTTACGCTTGCGGCTCGGATAGAAATTTATGGCTTTTGAATGTTCAGTTTACGCATACGCGCGCGCAACGTGCTGCGGTCGAGCCCAAGGATTTCAGCAGCAGAGCCTTTTCCGCCGACTTTCCACCCGGTCTGTTCAAGCGTCTGGAGAATATAGTTTCGCTCAACCGATTCCAGCGTTTGATTACTGATTCCTGCTGTCTTGGACCGGTTTTTGAGTTCATCAACCAGACGCAGCTTGGGGCCGGATGAGTTGATTACCGCACGTTCAAGGACGTTTTCCAGCTCCCGGACATTCCCCGGCCAGCCATAATTTTTTAAAGTATCCATTACGCTCGAAGGAATGATTTCAATGGCCTTGCCCATCCGTTTGGAAATTTTTTTAACGTAAAAATCCACAAGAGACGGTAAGTCATCACTGCGATCCCGGAGCGGCGGTATGGTAATCGGAAAAACATTTAACCGGTACCATAGATCCTCACGGAAATTGCCCTTACGGACTTCCTCTTCCAGATTACGATTGGTTGCTGCAATAATCCGTGTATCGACTTTGATGGTGCGGGAGCTGCCCACTCTTTCAAACTCGCCATCCTGGATCACCCTGAGCAGTTTTGCCTGCAATTCCATGGGCAATTCTCCGATTTCATCCAGAAAAAGGGTGGAACCGTTTGCGACCTCAAAACGCCCCAGGTGCCTTGAGAGAGAACCGGTGAAAGCGCCTTTCTCATGGCCGAACAATTCGCTTTCGATCAGGCTTGCCGGCAGTGTGGCGCAATTTACTTTTACCAGCGCCCGGTTTTTGCGCAAACTTAAGGCGTGAATGGCGCGGGCGACCAGCTCCTTGCCGGTTCCCGTCTCCCCAAGAACCAATGTAATGGTATTGCCGGCGGCAATCTGTTCAATTTTATAGAGTACGTATTTGAGCCCGTCACTTTTACCGATAATGTGCTCATGATTGTATTCCAGTTTAATTTCTTCCTGCAGATAGGCTCTTTCCGCTTCCAGTTGATTTTTTAACTTTTGTATTTCGACAAGGCTGGTTTCGGCGATTTGTTTTCCTTTTTCCGCCGTTTTCATTGCAACGACAAGTTCGGCCGTCCGATCAGCGACCTGGCATTCGAGTTCTTCATTGGCTTTTCCCAGCGCCTCCTCCATCTTCTTGCGCTCGGTAATGTCCGCCAATACGACAACAATGCCGATGGCGCCTTTGGCGCCTTTGGCGCCTTTGGCGCCTTTGGCGCCTTTATGCGTGTTAAGTGCGTTTGCGCTCAACAGAAAGGAGAAAGACGCGTTATCCTCATGTTTGAAAGAGACTTCAATCCCATGGAGCGACTTGTCACTCATTGCAGAAAGAAGGCTAAAGGAAGTTTTGTCGGGATAAAGCAGGTGAAATGCCTCGTCAAATTTCTGGAGAATCGGACTTTTACCTAAGAAACGACTGGTCGACTGACTTGCACGGATGATGCGGCCCAGGGGATCGCACAAAATAAATATTTCCGAAGCCTGATGGAGGATTTGGGTTGTCAGTTTTTCCTCGGCAAGCATCTCTTCATTGCGCTTTTGCTCCGTCAGGTCGGTAACCACCATACATGCCACACCGGGTATATTGGTGTGCTGAAAGGCGCTTATGGAAAGAAAAACCGGCGCAGATCCTCCACCTCCGGTCAGTAAGGCCATTTCCACCTTGCTGTTGCCCTTTAGACCCTGCGCAAGCAATCCATCAAATAATGAAAAATTTGTCGATGAAATGTATTGATGGATTGACGATCCCAATACTTTTTCCAGAGGTTCTTTAACGATATCCGCAAAACGCTGGTTACAAAAAAGGATCGTGCCGTCAGAGGCCAGGGTGACGGCCCCTTCGTTCATGGTTTCCACCATGATCCGGTAAGGATGATCGGCGCCCGATAAGGTAAAGACCTGATCCCCTTCCGCCGTTGAGATAATCAGAGAATCCACCTCACCGCCCCGGATGGCGCGCAGCGTTTCCTCACCTTCCATCATCCGTGTGGTGAGTTCCTGCAACTCATCCAAAAGTTCCTGGCGTGTTCGGTTCGATTCGTCCATTAATTTGTTCTCAGCAATTTTTGGGTTTTCAGGTCTTGGGGTTTCAGACCGATGCCGGCCAGGAACTTTGCCGTATCCGACATATCGCCGATGACCCTCCGGAGCGGCAGGGGGAGAATTTTGATAAGCGTTGGGGTGGCAATAATCTGATTTTCCCGGGCAAGCCGGGGCTGCTGGCAGATGTCAATTATATCGAGTTCGTAGCGGCCGGTCAGGTGCTTTTCACAGAGTTTTCGGACATTGGCGATTGCCTGGGTTGATTTTATAGTCATCCCGGCGACATAAAGCCGCAAAACGTACGTTGCCCAGTCCTGCTCCGCTGCCGCTTTTTCAAATTCCTCAGTACTCGTTATTTCTATTTTCATTTCAATCGATTTTATAAAAAATAAAATTTTATCACTTAACGGAAGAACGAATGTCCAGGCCAACCAGCACGCGCTCCGTGTTGGCCAGATCACCAATAATCCGTTTAAGCGGTTCGGGAAGTTTTCTTACCAGTGTCGGTATGGCAATAATCTGATCCCCTTTGGCAAGCTGGGGATTCTTTAAAAGGTCGATCACTTCAATGCGGTATTTCCCCGCGAGGTGCTCTTCACAGATATTCTTTAAATTAGCAAAGGCCGTAATCGATCTCGGGGTCTGACCGGCGACATATAAGCGTAAGTTCCAGATTTCTTCCGTCGCATCGGTCTTTGCCTGCTTCTCCTTTTTCGGTGAAATGGCTTTCACTTTATTCTCCTTCACTTTACACAGTCTCTACTGGTTTCTTCCCCTTGCGGAGATGCGCCATATCTAAACGGTCTTCAGCCAGAACATCTTGTCTTTTTTTCTCTTCTTCCGCCATCATTCGTGATTCTTCAGTTTCCGCATCAAACTCGGCACGGAGGGCGGCGATCTTTGTTTCCAGGGCTTTCCGCTTGCGCTCCTGCTCACGGAGCTTGCGATCGACCTCGCGCCGGCACGCCAGTTCAGAGGCTTTTTCATTGGCATCCCGGGATGCCCGGGCGCTGCCGGTTAATATCTCGCCGGAACCGGTATAGACGTCGATCAGGTCAATGCCCTGGTCCGTGAGGAGGAACTCTTGAATCTGGTTGGAGTGGGCCATCCCGCGGGACTTTAGTATGTAAAGGCCCCGGTTGCGTTCCCCGTTAAGTTCGATGTCCCGAAGGAGAAGCCATGTGTCGATGAGAGAAGATACTTCTTCGCTCGTATGTTCCAGGCTGCCTCCGAAACGAGTAAGGTCCGTAAAAAAAGTAGAGATCTTTTTCATCTTCAAATAATCGATCAGGCGCGTTAAGATGGATTTGACCTCTGCTGTTGTTCCCGCAGCGGACAGGTTGCTGATGGGATCGATAATAAAAACCTGGGGATCAAACGAATCGATCACCTTGTGGAAGGTGAGAAGATGCATCTCCAGGCCGTAAAGCGAAGGCCGGGCGGAATGAAACTTGAGAAGCCCCTTCTTCACCCAGCGGCCAAGATCCATGCCGATAGAGCCCATGTTACGGATGATCTGGTTGGGCGATTCCTCAAAGGCGAAGAACAGGCAGCGCTCGCCTCGCCGGCAGGCGGCGTCGGCGAAGGTGGCCGTCAAACTTGTTTTGCCTGTGCCCGCTGTTCCGGAGACAAGGATGGTGCCGCCCCGGTAGAACCCCTTCCCTTCCAGCATGGCATCCAACTTGGAGACGCCTGTGGGTATACGATCATTGGAAACGGGGTAATCGAGCCCCAGGGAAGTGATGGGCAGGATAGAGAATCCTTTCTCATCTATCAGGAAAGGATACTCGTCGGAACCGTGAGATGAGCCGCGGTACTTGACAATCCGCAGGCGGCGGGTGGAAATTTGCTCCACAATGCGGAAGTCGAGGAGGATCACGCAATCGGCGACATATTCTTCAAGGCCGTAGCGGGTCAGAAGCTTGTCGCCGCTTTCCCCCGTGATGATAGCCGTCATACCGCGGTCTTTCAACCAGTGAAAAAGCCGACGTATTTCCGCCCGCAGGATAACGGTATTAGGCAGCCCGGAGAAAAGCGCTTCTATGGTATCCAAGACAACCCGTTTCGCGCCGATGGAATCAATGGCGCTACCCAGACGGATAAACAATCCTTCCAGGTCGTATTCACCCGTCTCCTCCACCTGGCTGCGCTCGATTTTGACGTGGTCGGTAACGATAAGTCCCTTCGAGATCATATCCGGGAGATCAAAACCAAGAGAACTGAAATTATTCGCGAGATCGTCCGTCGTCTCCTCGAAGGTCATGAAGACCCCGGGCTCTCCGTAATCCATGGCGCCCCGCATGAGAAACTCCATGGCGA
>JBAQUK010000024.1:0-6787 GCA_049297455.1 Desulfosalsimonadaceae bacterium
AGAAATAAAAATGTTTCTGGGGTTTGAAGACGTATCGGCCAAGCATTTCAGTTCTGTCATCTCACATGTTCACTGGGTTTATTGCGCTTACATTCTAATGAATTCGTCTCCACCAGGATTTCCTGTAGGGATGAAATCAATGGCGGAGAAACAATTGATGGTCAACAAGATCATTGAAAAAAAAGAGCTGTCCGCTGTGAACCAGCTTTTAACGCAAGTTAAAGGACCGCAACGATTAAAATCCCTTATTCAGAAGGCTCTTAACGGCAGTAGTACCGTAGGATATCATGCAATATGCGGGTTTGCTGGGATTTAATTTTTTTTTATTTAACATTTAAGTTAATGTATCCATTCCGGATAGCTACAAAAAGATCTTTATCATCAACTATCTTACGCCACCACCCTCCATTATCATATTCTTTTTTTAAAGCTGCAATAAACTGATCTGAAATTCCTCGACTAAAGTTACTCATATATTCTCCTTTAAAATTAACTAAATGCGTGTAATTCTCTTTAATTTCTTTTTTGGGATTCAGGAAGCCTTTTTAAGCCTTTCCGCCACCCACGCCTTAATAATGGATTGTCTCGGTACGCCAAGCCGTCTTGCTTCCTTGTCCAACAGACGGATCATCCATAACGGGAAATCCACATTGACTCGTTTCTGCTCCTGTTGAGGCCTTCGGGCTTTTGAAAGGTCAAGGTGTTGCGTAACATCCTCATTATCATCAAATTTTTTATCAAATTCCTCAGCCTTCATATATCTCCACCTCCTCTTTCATGGTATAAATAACATACCCTTTAAATACCTTTACGCAACTTAAAACCAGCAACGGCTAAAGCAAACCCAGGGTAGCGGCAACCGCCGCAACCCTGGGCTATGGGACAGAATCCCGTTGGGATTCCTTTCAGGCGTTACAAGCTTGCGAGTGTCCTGAGGGAGGCGTTTCCCGACGATGTAATCTCACCGCCACCGCGAATACAGCCATCTAAATAGCCGCGAAATTCTGATAAAACATCACGGTTGCCGGGCTGGTGACGGTGGGGTCGGTGACGACATTGATGCACGCCGGTTTTCCGGACGCCGCAGCCCGCCGGATGGCCGGAACAATGTCCGCGTCCTCGGTGACCAGCTCCCCGTATCCCCCCAATCCTTCCACCATTTTTTCATAATGCCGCATGCCCAGTTCCGCGCAGGTGGTCCGGTCCTTGCCCAGGCTCATGCCCTGGGAATGCTTGATCATGCCCCAGGCGCAGTCATTGTTCACCACGCAGATGATGGGGATATTGTGCCGCACCGCCGTGTCGAATTCCATGCTGTTGAACCCGAAGGATCCGTCCCCGTTCAGCACGATCACGGGTTTGTCCGGGTGGGACAATTTGCCCGCAATGGCAAAAGGAATACCGGTCCCCAGGCATCCCAAAAGCGCGCCTGCCGGAACCAGCACCCCGGCCTGATGGGCGGATGAAAAACCGGCCAGCCCGTAATAACTCGTGTCCCCGCCGTCCGCCACATAATAGGCGTCCTCGCCGAAAACCTCCATGATTTTCGCCACCAGCCGGTTGGGGTGAATGGGATCGGACGGGTTTTTCCGCTGTTCCTGCTCGGTAATAAGAAAAGCCGCATAGGCATTCCGCAGTTTTGTTACCCACTCGCCGTGATCCCGCTTTTCCACCTTGGGCAGCAATTGAGACAGCACCGCCCCGCAATCCCCGGCAAGACCCACAGTTGACGCCCGGTTGCGGTCCAGCTCATGGGGTTCGATGTCGATGCGAACCACTTTGGCGTCCGGAAACAGTTTGGTGGCCTGCATCACCCAATTGAACCGGATGCCGGCGGCGACAATCACATCCGCCTGGGGCGCGCCGGTCATGATGCCGGTAAACCCGCCGTCATTGATGCACAGGGGATGATTGTCCGGCAGCGCGCCCCGGCCGTTGTTCAAGAGGGCAAAGGGGAAACCGGTTTTTTCGATAAACTGTTTCATGGCATCCCCGTTCCCGCTCATCCGCACCCCGCTGCCGCCGATAAACAGGGGTTGCTTGGCGCTGTTGATGATCCGGGCCGCGGCATCCAGCTCCGACGGGTCCGGCTGGATAGTTGTTTTATGGATTTTGCGCACCGGCATGGTAACAGCTTTTTCATCGGTGGAGACAAACAGGATATCCGGCGGCAATTCCAGAAACACCGGGCCGGGGCGGCCCATGGTGGCCTGACGGAACGCGATGGAGAGGTATTCGGGAATGCGTTTGATGTCATAGCAGGTGGCGCACCATTTGGTGACTGGCTTGACCATGTCCATCTGGTTCATTTCCTGAAGCGCACCGGTAAGGTCATCCCGCAGCGGGTGACGCCCGCAGAGAACCACCAGCGGCACATTGTCAAGATAGGCGTTGGCAATGCCGGTGAGGGCGTTGGTGAATCCGGGGCCTGCGGTCACCAGGCAGACGCCGGGCACGTTATTGTAAATCGCATACGCATGGGCCATCATGGCGGCCGCCTGCTCATGGCGCACATCAATGGTCCGGATCTGGTACTGGCTCAAGCCGTCGAGGATATTTTCAATATGGCCCCCGGAAATCGTAAAGACAATGCCCACATGCTCCACTTCCTTTAAATATTTGGCGACAAGATGCCCCCCGTAAATTTGCGACATGGTATTCTCCTTTTTGTAAAATAGCGATTTAGACTGTAGCGGTTTAGGCTATAGCCTACAGCCTACAGCCTTATTCCCTACATCACCAGTTTGATGCCATCCTCAAACCATTGCGCATACACGCTCATGCCCAGCACTTTTAATTTTCCCTCGGCCGCAGCATTAAAAGACGCATCCTTCTTTTTGCTGGACATCACCTTAAATCCCGTTTCCGCGTCCTTCCAGACCAGGGCCACGTCAAATTTTTTCTGGTCACCAATGATCGAAGACAGTTTGCCCTTGTCAAATATTATCATCCGGGCCCGCTCGCCGTCTTCCGTTTTGATCAGGATTCTGGCGCTGACCTTGGCGATATATTTTTTAAAGGCGGAATTGGTGAAAGACGCGATTTTCAAAACATTGTACAAGATAAAAAGCAGTGCCGAAAATTTCATGAGTTTCTCCTTATAAAGCCTGTATAAAACCAAAATTGGTTAATGATGAAACGTAACTATTCAGGTTATTTAGACTGAAGGCGTTTAGGCTATAGGCCGGTCTGAATCAATCATTTTTTATAAAAACAGTCCATTCCGCCTGCCCTATTTACCTTCAGCCTACAGCCTATCCACCTGAAAAGTTACCATTAAATGCCATAACCGTCTTCATGGCCCGGTTCTTCCCTTTGTTTAAATTGACCTCAATCATCTGCTCATAGTCCTCTATTGGAAACCGGTGGGTCACCAGATTTTCCACCCGGATTTTTCCCTGGGACATCAAGTCCAGGGCAACATCAAACACATGCTGATCTTTGCCGTTAAAGACCTGCCGGCCGTAACCGTAGACACCCTTTACCGTCTGGAGTTTCAACCATAAGGGCGTGAGGTCCAGCTTCACATCCCCGCCGATGCCCACGATGCTGAGCGTTCCCATACCTGCAAGGAGCCGCATGGATAGTTTCAGGGTGGCATGGCTTGCAACCGTGTCAAAAATCCTGTTAAATCCGCCCATGAGAATCTCCATGCCGATCATGGGTTTATAGATGGTGGCTTTGGTGATGCGGGCGGTTTGGGCAAACACCTCCTTTGCCGGAATCACCTCATCCGCGCCCGCTGTTTTCGCCAGATCTGCGGCAAATCCCGATGGCTCAATAACGGAAACATGACATCCGGGAACCAGGGCGCGCAGCGACTGGATGATTAAATTGCCGATCACCCCGCCGCCGATCACAAGGATGTTGTCATTTTCTTCCGGCAGGTTGTCAAACACGGCCTGCAATGCGACGGCCACCGGCTCGGTCATGACCGCGGCCTCGGGGAGCATGCCGTCCGGCACTTTAAACAACTGGCTTTTGTGGGCCGCCAGATACGGCGCAAATCCCCCGTTCACCCCTTTGTTGATGCCGGTAAACATGCCCGGCGGAAGAGTCCCTTTGGCAAAACTCTCACAGCTCGCCCTCCCGGCCCGGCAGCTCGGGCAAACCGGCGTGATGCCCCGGGCTTCGCACCCCAGGCCGGGATTGATGGTCACCATGTCTCCGGGCTTAAACCCTTCCACCCCTGCCCCGGCCTCCGTGATGACACCTGCGATTTCATGTCCGGTCACGCACGGAAAGGTGGTGAAGGGGGAGGCGGTGGGGGAATCGTGCAAAAGGATTAAATTCAGGTCGCTGCCGCAGAAACCGCAATAGATGGTCTTGATTTTGACCCAGTCCGGCGTCGGCAATTTCGGTTCCGGAATGTCCGCAAGCCGGATGGTTTTAAAGGAACCCCGGTAAAATGCCTGCTTGCCGAAGATGGCTCCGAGGGTTTTGGCGGCAACAAATCGGGGGGCGTTCACGTTGAACTGTAGGGCTTTCATATTTCCTCCAAGTGTGATGGTCATATAAAAACACGGGCCGGATTCAGGACAAACACGATTTGAAAAGAAGCGCTTACACAGCAATATATGAATAAAGGTTCACGTTGTCAATACAAATTATTATCCATAAAAACAGCATATTGTTATAATAAAGATGATTTATTCATCATTTTATTTATTATTGACAGCCCCTCCCCGGAACCGTATATTGAACACAAAAAAAGGAACCTTTATGACCGCCGTCCGAAATCCCAAACAGCAGCGCAGCATCCAGACCAAACAACTCATCATCAAAGCGGCCTTTCAATTATACGCCCAAAAAGGCATCCACAGGACCAATTCCAAGGAGATCGCCGAAAAAGCCGGGGTATCCATCGGCAGTTTCTATTCCTATTTCAAGAACAAAAAAACCCTGCTGCTGGAAATACTGGAGGATTTTCTGGACCGGATCTACCTTTCCGTGTGGAAAGACATGGAAACCGTCACCCTCAACGAGCTGGGGCGGGAGGATATCCGGTTCATCATTTCCAATGTGTTTAAAGCCTACGATATCGCCCCCACGTTTCTGAGGCAGACCCACGCCCTGCGGTATTCGGACCCGGATATCAACCGGGTGTATGAGCGGGAACGGAACCGGGAGGTCACCCAGATCCGGTTCCTGCTGGAGAACAACAAAAACCGCATGCGGATCATCGATCAGGAGGCCGCGGCCCTCGTCATCCATAATGCGGTTGAAAGCGTCACCCATACGGCCAAGCTGATCGGCCCGAAAATGGAAGAAAAACGACTTGTTACTGAACTGACGGAAATGATTTACCACTTTTTGCTGCGGGAGGCCATATAGAATCCATGTAGGGTGGATTAGCGAAGCGTAATCCACCGATTGATAATCCATCGAACCCGCCGGCGCATCCGGAACATCGCCCTCGGTGCAGATGGAACCCGCGTCGATAGCGATTTTCTTGCGGTATGAGCTGTATGTGCCAATCTTCCGACGTCATTGGTGGATTACGCTTCGCTAATCCACCCTACGAGTGGCCCAAAACGATGATCATGACCGAAGGTGACGTATAACCACCATCCTTCTGTTTTTTTTCAGAGTATTAAAGCCCATCAAGGAGAAATCCGAATGGAAGCGTGTATGCCCACTGATAATGTGCTGGATGAATTGCTCCGGCTCTTGAAGCTTGAAAAAATCGAGGAGAATATTTTCCGGGGCGATTCCCAGGATCTGGGGTTCGGCAACGTGTTCGGCGGCCAGGTTCTGGGGCAGGCGCTTTCCGCCGCCACCCAGACCGTGGCCCCGGACCGGGGCGTTCACAGCCTTCAAGCCTATTTCCTGCGCCCCGGCGATCCCCAAAAACCCATCGTGTATCAGGTGGACTGCATCCGGGACGGCAAAAGCTTCACCACCCGACGCATTGTCGCCGTCCAGAACGGCCGGGCCATATTGTCCATGTCCGCGTCCTTCCACCTTGAAGAAGAAGGCTTTGAGCACCAGGACGAGATGCCGGAAAACATCCCCGGACCCGAAGGTCTCCTGTCGGAAGTGGAAATGGCCCGCAAGGTCAGCGACCGGATTCCGCCGTCCATCCGGAACCAGATCCTGTGCATCAAGCCCATTGAAATCCGCCCGGTCAACCCCACCAATCCCTTTGCGCCGAAAAAAGAGCCGCCGGTCCGGTATGCATGGTTCAAAACCATCCACCAGATGCCCGATGATCTGTCGGTCCATAAATACATGCTGGCCTATGCCTCCGACTTCGGCCTGGTCACCACTGCGTTGCGGCCCCACGGCACCACTTTCTGGGATTCGAACATGCAGGTGGCGAGCCTGGATCACGGCATGTGGTTTCACCGGGATTTCCGCATGGACGACTGGCTGCTCTATGCGACCCGCAGCCCCAACGCCGGCAAGTCCAGAGGACTCAATTTCGGCAGCATTTATTCACGAGACGGCCGGCTGGTGGCATCCACGGCCCAGGAAGGGCTGATCCGGTATCGGGGGGAAAGTAAATGATGAATGATGAGTGATGAAAATCAAATATCCCATCCGCCGCCGGATTTGCCGTCCGGCACTGGACGAATATCCGCCCAGTGAAGCTCAGGCTTACCCGTCTGTTTTTCTCTTCATGCGGTTTGAGCAAAAATTATTTGATATCAGTTAGATCTTGGATTTCGCTCTTTGATTTTAAGATATTTTTATTTCAAACACCCTGAGTCAGGTTGTCAACTATTGCCAGTTTTAGTTTGTCATCAAGTCGAATTACACAGAAAGGCGTAGTTGAAATAATGTT
>JBAQUK010000025.1:0-9030 GCA_049297455.1 Desulfosalsimonadaceae bacterium
TGCGCACAGGGAGGTATTCTTTTGTCAATTCCTTTGGAATCAGGCTTTCACAAGCATATCTCCCTTTAAACACATAATTGATGGGAGTTCACAAAGGTTTAAGGGAAATTTCATTTAACATTTAAGTTATATCCAGCCCGTCAATCAATTCTTGCGCACAGGTGATGTAACCGCTCTCCTGGGCAAGTCGCAAGGTGTCTTTGGGTGAAGGTTTGAAGGCGAATCCTTTTTCTTCCAGAAAATCCTTCATGACCTTCCACGAAAGATCCAAGGTGAACTCAAAGCGCTGAATTAACCCATTTCTTTCAAGTTCGGTCAATTTTTCCATTTCCACAGCTTCTTTCAATCGCAGGAATGCTTTTTCGAAATTTTGAAATCGCTGCTTCCATCGGATATCATTTTCCTTCACTTTTACCTCCGGTTGCCATCGCGTATCCCATTTAATACCAAGGCGGCGAATCATTTGCCGGGAAAGAATCCCGGCCTACAGATTTCTCCCTTCCGCCTTTTTCTTGGCGCAACTGACCGGCCGGCTGTTTGCCTGAACCGGGTTTGCCGCCGGAACCTTGAGTTCAAGGGGCTGAGTCCGGAACCGGGGCACGGGCAATGCCATAATACCGGCAAACGCGCCGAAGGGACTTTTTTTTACAAACTTTAACGATTCCAGACGATCGATCCACTGATTTTTCAATCCGGGAAAATGGCAGGTTGTCTGCCAAAACACCGGCACATCACCCAGAAGCGAATAAAATAAACGCGTTATTTCATTGATGCTGAAAAACCGCGCATGATTGTATATGGTGGGTACGAATACGCCCTTCATCCGCCGTTGAAACGCCTTGAGGGAGTATTTATTCAGAATACCGACAAAAATCCCGTCTTTCGCCACGCGGCAGGCCTCGGCAAGGGCCTTTTTCGGATTATCCGAGAACTCCAGGCACAGGCAAAGGGACGCGTATTCAAAGGCATTATCGTCAAACGGCAGATCTTCGGCATGGGCGCGGTGCAAATCCACGCGATGTCCGAACTTTTTTTCCGCAATATCCAGCATATAGGGTGAAGGGTCCACGCCGGTCAATTGAATCCCCCTGCCCAGAAACGGCAGAAGGCTGGAACCCGCACCGCAGCCGATATCCAGTAGCCGGTCCCCGTAGGCCGGATGCAGCATCTCCACCATCAGCCGATTTTCAAGGTCAATGGTTTGCTGATTGCCGTCTTTGCCCGCCCATTGTTCATAGGCTTCCGCATCTTTAAAATCAAATACATATCCCATGGGGGCAATGTAATGAAATCAACCGGATTTTTCAAGGACAAAGGTTCCGGCAAGGGAACGGCAGGAAATAAATATTGTCTAAACGGATTTTTCTGCGTATTTTATGGACCTGCTCAATATGGATTGATATTTTTTTAACAGCATCGAATGATTTGGCCCCATGGGAAAATGCATCCATCATCCGGACAGGGAATCCGCTTATATCTGCCAGAAACATAATTATTATGTATGCGAAGACTGCCTGCGGTGCGAGGATCCGAAGCTTTATTGCCGGTTCCGGTCCAGGTGCCCTATCCGGTTTATGGAAAAAAGCAACCAGGACACGTCGACGCCGTGACGCAACTTTCGGAAAAAAACAAGTGCTGAAGAATGAAATTTTATAAATATCATGGGCTTGGAAACGACTACCTGGTCATGGACCCGGCTGACGCCGTCATCGTCAGGGATCTGTCAGTATCCCGAATCCGGATGATTTGCCACAGAAATTACGGCATGGGTTCCGACGGCATCCTTTTCGGGCCGAATAAAACCACAGCCGCTGATTTTGCAGTAAGGATTTTCAATCCGGACGGCTCTGAGGCGGAAAAAAGCGGCAACGGCTTACGGATTTTCGCCCGCTACCTTTATGATCGCGGAAGGGTCGGGCATGATCCGTTTACCATCGCCACCATCGGTGGAATAGTTCAGGCAACGGTTCATGACGACATGATGATATCGGTGGACATGGGCACCGTCAGTTTCGACAGCGCTCGGATTCCGATCGTCGGCCCGGGCCGCGAAGTGTTAAAGGAAACATTGACCATTGACGGGCAGGAGATTATTTATTCCGCCGCCACCATCGGCAATCCCCATTGCGTGGTGATTCGGGATGCCATCTCCCCGGAACTGGCAAACAGTCTTGGCCCGAAACTCGAAATCCACCCGAATTTCCCCAACAGAACCAATGTCCAGTTTATGCGAGTCATGGACCGGGCCAACATCGCGCTTGAAATCTGGGAACGCGGGGCCGGATACACGCTTGCCTCCGGCAGCAGCAGCTCAGCAGCGGCGGCTGTCGCCTACCGGCTGGGACTGACCGATCAGGACATCACGGTTCACATGCCGGGAGGGGGACTCTCGATCCGGGTGGGGAAAGACCTTTCCATCGCCCTCAAAGGTCCGGTCATCCGGGTGGGCGAAGGAACGATGGATGACGAAATATTCCAGCAAAAGCATCTGTCATGAAAGATTTTTTCACCGTCACGCCCCTTGAAACGGTTTTTGGATACATCACCCTGTTTCCGGTAGCCGGTACTGAAACCATACCGATTGAATCGGCCACCGGCAGAATCCTTGCTGAAGATATCCGATCTAATGATGATATTCCGGGTTTTGCCCGGTCCACCATGGACGGATATGCGGTTGCTGCCAAATCCACCTTCGGAGCGACAGAAGGGAATCCGGCCTACCTGACCCTTTGCGGGGCCGTCTCCATGGGAGAAACCCCCATTGTTCCCATCGCTTTAGGCCAAGCCATCCGGATCTCCACCGGCGGCATGCTGCCGAATGGGGCCGACAGTGTGGTGATGCTGGAATATGCCAGCGAAATTGACGAGACCACCCTTGAGGTCGGCAAAAGCATTGCGCCGGGCACCCATGTGATCTTCCGGGGAGAGGATGTACCTGCCGGAAAAACGATGCTTTCGGCCGGTCGGACGCTTCGACCCCAGGAAATCGGGCTGCTCGCGGCATTAGGCATCAGCAGTATTAAAGTTTATCAAAAGCCGGTGGTCGGCATCATCTCGACAGGCAACGAAATCGTGCCGATTGGCAGCGTGCCCGGCCCGGCCCAGGTTCGGGACGTCAACTCCTATTCCATCTGCAGCCAGATTATGGAGGCAGGGGGCAATCCCTTATTGTTCGGCATTATAAAGGATGATTTTGCCGAACTTCTGAAGGTTTGCGAAAAAGCGTTGAAACAATGCGATATGGTCATCCTCTCCGGCGGCAGTTCCGTGGGAACCCGGGATTTGACCATTAATGTGTTAAATGCATTGGGCGATTCCGAAATTCTGGTTCACGGCATCCCGGTCAGTCCTGGGAAACCCACGATTCTGGCGCGCGTCGGCAGCAAACCGGTATGGGGTCTGCCCGGCCATATAACCTCGGCCATGGTGGTGTTCCACCGGGTGGTCCGGCCGTTTTTGGAACACGCCTGCGGCATGACGCCCGATCAACGTTTTCACCGGCCCATGATTCGGGCCGCCCTCAGCCGCAATATCGCATCGGCCCAGGGCCGCATCGATTTTGTGCGGGTGCGGCTCTCGGAAACCGATGACGGGTTTCTCGCTGAACCGATTCTGGGAAAATCCGGCCTCATTAACACCATGGTGGCGGCGGACGGACTCATCGAAATCGACATGAACACCGAGGGACTTGTCAAAGGAACCGTGGTGACAGTCAAGCTATTCTGATCTCTGCGCCTCTGCGCCTCTGCGCGAGATATTTTTTTGTCTCCCACAGAGGCGCAGGGACGCAGGGAAATTGATTATTTTCATATTTTTATCAGCAAATTGAGTGAATTAGGAAAACGCACAATGACGGACGATCGAAACATTTACCTGAAAATGGAAACCCTGATGGATGCCCGGCGGATTCTGCTGGATGCATTTGCAAATGAAGGTCGGCTGACCTCTGAAACCATTGACGTGACCGATGCGGTGGGCCGGGTCTTGTCCGAACCGGTGTTTGCACATATGTCGTCCCCCAATTTCCATGCGGCTGCCATGGACGGCATTGCAGTGGCTGCCGAAAAAACATTCGGCGCGGGGGAATCCACTCCGACAACCCTCGTGATCGGCCAGGACGCCCATTATATCAACACCGGCCATGTAATGCCCGACCAGACCAACGCGGTGATCATGATTGAACAGGTGAATGCGCTGGATGACCGGCGGGTGGAGATTGAGGCCCCGGCCTTTCCCTGGCAGCACGTCCGGCGCATGGGGGAAGACATCGTGGCCACGGAACTGGTTTACCCCAGAAACCAGAAGATCACCCCCTATGACTTGGGCGCGCTGATCTCCGCCGGCATTTTTCGGGTTGCCGTGTGGAAAAAACCCCTGTTTTTCATTCAACCCACCGGCTCGGAAATCGTGGATCACCGGGTTGCGGAAATCCGTGGACTGATGCCCGGCCAGGTGATTGATTCCAACTCCCACATGCTGGGCAAGCTGGTCGAATCCTGCGGTGGAAGGTATGTTCGAAACGCCATCATCGAAGATGACCTGGACCGAATCTCCTCAAGCATCCGGACAGCGGCGGAAGGCGAAAGCGATATTCTGTTCATTGTGGGAGGCTCTTCCGCAGGTTCCATGGATTTTTCCAAAAAAGTCATCTCAGACCTGGGCGAAGTGCTGGTCCACGGCGTGACCATGATGCCGGGAAAACCCGTGATCATCGGAAAGATAGGCGGAAAACCGGCGTTCGGGATTCCGGGATATCCGGTATCCGCCATCATCGTCTTTGACCAGCTGGTTCGGCCCCTCATCAACGCCATGAGCCATCAGCCGGACACGCTGCCCCAGGAAATCCAGGTGCTGCCCACCAAAAAATTACCCTCCAAACTCGGGGTGGAAGAATTTTTACGCGTCAAACTGGGCGCGGTGAACGATGTCATCGTCGCCACCCCCCTACCCAGGGGCGCGGGATGCATCACCAGTTTCACCGAAGCCGACGGCATCATCCGGATTCCCAATCACATAGAGGGCATTGCTGAAAACACGCCCACCACGGCCACCCTGCTCCGTCCCCTCCACGAAATTCAAAATACCATCGTGGCCGTGGGCAGCCACGACAATACCATCGATGTGCTGGCGGACCTGATCCGGGCCGGAACCAGCCGGGTGTCCATTTCATCCAGCCATGTGGGCAGCATGGGTGGGCTCATGGCCATCAAAAAAGGGCTGTGCCATGTGGCGGGAACGCACCTGCTGGATCCCGACGACGGCAGTTACAATATCTCTTACTTAAAAAGATACTTGCCCGGCACCCCCATCCGTCTGGTGCATCTGGTGCAACGGGAACAAGGGCTCATCATCCGGCCTGGGAACCCGAAACATATTGCAGGTGTGGAAGACCTGACCCGAAAAGACCTGACCTTCATCAACCGCCAGGGCGGTTCCGGCACCCGGATTCTCCTGGACTTCAAGCTAGACCGGCTGGGACTTTCAAAGGCGGACATCACGGGTTATGAAAACGAGGAATTCACCCATATGGCCGTTGCTGTGGCGGTGCTAAGCGGGGCGGCGGACTCGGGCCTTGGGATTTACGCAGCGGCCAAAGCACTGAATCTTGATTTTATCCCGGTGGTGACCGAATCCTATGATCTGGTCATCCCCGAAACCTATTATGAAACGGAAAAAATCCGGATGCTGCTTTCCGTCATCTGCTCCGATGCATTCATATCAAAGGTGAAACAGCTCGGCGGCTATCACACCCGTCACACCGGCGAAGTGCTCTGGACCAGCACAGGATAAGCGGAAATGCCGTACACCCTGATCGATCATACGGCGGATATCGGCATTTGCGTTACTGGTGAGACGCTGACGGGCCTGTTCGTTGAGGCAGCCACGGCCATGTTTGACCAGATCACCGACAGGGGAGGGCTTTCCGGCGCTCACCACCGCCAGATAACGGTCACGGGTATCGACCGGCCGGATCTGCTTGTTAATTTCTTACGCGAACTGCTCAGTTTCTGGACCATCGACGCCTGTCTGGTAAAAAATGCACGGATACGTTATATTAATGATGAACGACTGACGGCTGACGTTGCCTGGGATGAATTTACTCCGGAAACACATGAGATATTAAAGGATATCAAGGCAGTCACCTACCATGGCATATCCGTTGACGAGACGGATGCCGAATGGAAGGCGACGATTATATTTGATGTGTAAGGGATTTGAAATTTACCAATATACCCTTTTCATGCTCTTGATCTTAATCATGTTCTTGCTCTTATTCTTGAGATTTTAAAGTAAGATTAAGAGCAAGAGCATGAGCATGAGCATGAGCAAGAAAAACGGCATGGTGGTATTTTAAAATTTTTCGAATCCCTAAGAGCTCTGAGGGATTATGATTATGGAATTGATTCAGATAGACGATTACCGATGGGAAGTCAAAAAGCAGGGCCCCATGCGGGTGCCTGCCCGGATTTATTCCAGCCCTTCCATGATCGCAGCCATCAAAAAAGAGGAGACCATCCAGCAGCTCATCAACGTGGCCCAGTTGCCGGGAATTTTAACTGCGGCCCTGGCCATGCCCGACATTCACTGGGGGTATGGGTTTCCCATCGGCGGGGTGGCCGCGTTTGATTGTGATGAAGGCGTGATTTCGCCGGGCGGGGTGGGCTATGACATCAACTGCGGGGTGCGGCTGGCGGCAACCAGCCTGACGGAGGCGGAGGCGCGGCCCCGTCTTGAAGACCTGGTCAATGCCCTGTTTAACGCCATTCCCTGCGGGGTGGGCTCCACCGGCAGCGTCCGTCTTTCCCATACAGACCTCAAAAAAGTCCTTAAAACCGGAAGCCGGTGGGCGGTGGAAAACGGATTTGGGGAGGAAAGCGACATCCGTCATACGGAAGACAATGGGTGCATGGAGGACGCTGACCCTTCGGCAGTCACGGACCGGGCTCTGGACCGGGGGAAAAACCAGTTGGGAACCCTGGGCTCCGGCAATCATTTCCTGGAAATCGGCGTGGTGGATGAAATATTCGACGAACCGGCGGCCCGGGCCTTCGGGTTGACCCAAGGCCGTATCACCGTGCTGCTCCATACCGGGTCAAGGGGCCTTGGCCACCAGACCTGCGATGATTTTCTGGCATCCATGGCCAAGCGCCTGCATATTGATGGCGTGCCGGTGCCGGACCGTCAGCTTGCCTGCGCCCGGATATCCTCGCCATCCGGAGAGAAGTACTACCGGGCCATGGCATCCGCCGCCAATTTCGCCTGGGCCAACCGGCAGATTCTCATGCACCAGGCAAAAGAAGTATTGATGCGGATTTTCAACATCGGCCCCAGAGATCTTGCCATGCGGCTGGTGTATGATGTATGTCATAATATCGCCAAATTTGAAACCCATACCATCGGCGGGAAACAACAGCGGGTTTGTGTCCACCGGAAAGGCGCCACCCGGGCATATCCACCGGGGCACCCTGACCTGTGCCCGGAATACCGTCATACCGGACAGCCGATTCTGATTCCGGGTGACATGGGCACCGCCTCCTATGTCCTTGCCGGCACCGAAGGGTCGATGGCAGAAACCTTCGGCTCCACCTGTCATGGTGCGGGCCGGGTGCTGAGCCGGACGGCGGCAAAAAAAGCGGCCCAGGGCCGGTCTTTAAGCCGGGAACTGGAAGATAAGGGGATTCTCGTCCGCTGGACCGGACGTTCCACCCTGGCCGAGGAAATGCCGGATGCGTATAAGGATGTCACCCAGGTGGTGGACGTGGTTCATGGGTCCGGAATATCGAAAAAAGTTGCCAGATTACGGCCCCTTGCGGTGGTTAAAGGATGAAGCACTATGTGGACGTCTTCTGAAACAACTTTCGATGTGTATTATCTGGTTTCCTATATGGCTATAACATTTTGAAAATATAAAATATTCATTTAGTTTTGGAATGTGTATCATCTGGAAGCAAAATGGAAAAGCGTTTTTATCAGGAAACCAGATAAACTTAAGTTACCCCCTTCAATGAAAAGCAGAAAAATGATAACACAGTCAACTGATACTCATCCTGAAATAGAAAAATTTTTAATATCATTAATTCGCAACTCGACTATCGGAAAAAGAATCTCAAGAGTGCGTTCATTGACTGAAAGCACCATACAGCTTTCACGGAGGGCAATCATGAGAGCCAATCCTGATATGGATAAAAAGGAACTTAATATTAGATTTATATCTTATCATTACGGAGAAGAATTAGCGGGTCTTCTCCGCGAATACATGGAAACCAGATCATTATGAAAAATCCCGATATACTCGCAGCAACCGAACCTGTTGCTAAAGCCTTTGAAGAACTTGGCATTCTTTATTATATCGGAGGCTCAGTGGCCAGTTCCGCTTACGGAATAGCCCGTTCAACAATGGATGTTGACATGGTGTCATATTTAAAACCGGAGCATGTCCAATCTCTTGTCAGAAGGCTTGCACCATCTTATTATATTGATGAAAATATGATTCTGGACGCAATCGAAAGATGTTCATCGTTCAACATTATCCATCTCGAAACAATGCTTAAAATTGATGTCTTTATTACCAAAAATACACCTTACGATGTAGAAACTTTTAAAAGAAGAAGAAAAGATACATTGGATGAAGACCAGAGATACTCTGAATTTTATCTTGTGTCTCCAGAAGATATAGTACTGAACAAACTGGTATGGTTTCGTTTGGGAGGATGTGTATCCGACCGCCAATGGAATGATGTACTGGGTGTGCTCAAAGTACAGAAGAACTCGCTGGATAAAATATATCTGCAACATTGGGCACCTGAACTGAAAGTAGAAGATTTATTAGAGAAAGCTTTTCAGGATGCAGGGATTAACAACTAAACATATAAATAACAATTAGTTAATAACGAAACTGGGTTAACGAATAAGGATAGATCGTGAGAGCGAAGCGAACCACGATCTTATCCGGTGGTTGAACAAGCCCGGTGTCGATTGAATTTGTGTCTGTATATAAGAAAATATCTTTTTTTGAGCAGGTGGCAGGAA
>JBAQUK010000026.1:0-18484 GCA_049297455.1 Desulfosalsimonadaceae bacterium
CCGAGCGTCAGCACGGCCACGGTTCTGACCTTTACGTTGACAGTGACCGATGACGATGGCGCAACGGACACGGATACGGTGACCGTCACCGTCAATGACGACGGCATCGTCCCCCCCAACCAGCAGCCAACGGCGAATGCCGGTCCGGACCAGTCCGTCAAATCCGGCGCATCGGTTGTCCTGGATGGAACGGGCTCTTCAGATCCGGATGGAACCATTGCGGGATATGCATGGACCCAGACGGATGCGACCGGAACTCCGGTGACCTTATCCGGCGCTTCAGCCGCAAAACCCACATTTACGGCCCCGTCGGTTGAGAATACAACCACATTCGTGTTTTCTCTGACGGTTACGGATAATCAAGGATTGGCTTCAACGGCGGACACGGTGATCATCACCGTTACAAAATCAAGCAGCGGCGGTGGGGGTGGTGGCGGTTGCTTCATCTCCTCCGTGACCGATTAGCCGGTTCTTGCCGGTCCCGGTTATTTTAAAAAAAATAGATAAAAAAATCCCCGCAGAAGCTTTTCGCTCTGCGGGGATTTTTGTTTGAAACAGGTGTTTTAGCTGTGAGACGAGCGTCTATAATTTTTCCGTTTACTTGTCATCACGCGAGTAATGGCTGTCCAGGCCCTGGGTGGCCAGTTCCCCGATAGTACCATCGGATGTTTCATAAAGAATGACTGCGTCAACCCCTGTTGTTTCAGCCAGCCGAAGACCCGCTGACGGGCCCATCACGGTAATCGCCGTGGCGATGCCGTCCAGCCGGGCACTGGAGGTTTTTTCACCCATGCAGGCGGTGGTTACCCCCAGGACTTTTTCGGACACCGGCCGGCCTGTTTTGGGGCTGAAAATGTGATAAAAGGATTGGTCCCTGATCCGTATCGCCTGCCGGTAATTTCCGCTGGTGGAGACTCTCAGGCTGCCTTGCCCTTCGATAACACCCCATACCTTGTCCATCTGTGTGGGGTGTTGAATGCCGAGCCGCCAGGGATCGTCCCCGTTATTGCCGAAGGTGGCGATTTCTCCGCCGAGCTGTACCAGACCGGCGGTTACTCCTTTATCTGAAAGCACCCGGCGGACCTGATCCACGGCATATCCTTTTACAATTCCGCCAAAATCAAACATCACGGGATGGTCTTCGATACAAATCCGGTACTTAATATCGTCCATCAAGCGCACCTTCCCAAAACCCGTGGATCGCAGGGCCGTGGCGATGTCTTGTTCTGACGGCACCCGTTGGTTTTTTTCAGCATCCTGCCAGAGTTGTTTGACAGACCATACGGTGGGGTCAAAATTTCCGCTGCTTTGGGCCCATAGATCCCGGGACATCATCATAACCGTGTAAACATCCTGGGATACAGTCAGTTGGATGGGGGGGCGCCGGGATCGGGACGTGTCGTTGAGGCGGGCGATTTCAGACGCCGGATCAAAGGGATTGAATATCCGGCCGATTCTATCAAATTCCTGCCACGCAGCGGCATTGATGCCATCTGCGTGAAACCTATCGGAGGACGGCAGGAAAAAGAGGATTCTGGCCGGGATGCCATGGTAAATCAATCCTTTGGATTCCCACCATCCCGCCCCGTTATCAATTAATGCCTGCGAAACGCTGATATCAGGATTGCCGATCTGTCGCGGATTGCGGTCTATAGTCTGCTGGTGGGGGATGAAATATTTTGAAACAAGAAAATATGCGCCATAGCCTGCGACTATGGTCGTCATCAAACCTGAAATAAATATTTTTAATAGAGTGATTGCTGATCGTTTTTGGACGTGGTTCATCAGAATGGTTTCAATTTTTTAAAAGAGAGAAGAAGACTTTGTTTTTATTGGCCTGGAACAAAAAAAGCCGCTGCCCGGATAATGAAATCAGAGCAGCGGCTTTTGTAATTGTTCAACAAAGCGGTTATGCTATTCTATTTCTATAATCCGGCCATTGCTTTGATTTCTTCCGCCTTGTTGGTTAATTCCCACGTAAAATCAGGATCCTTTCTTCCGAAATGTCCGTAAGCGGAGGTTTTTTTGTAAATGGGCCGCAGCAGGTCCAGATACTGTATAATGGCGGCAGGCCGCAAATCAAATACGTCTTTGACGATGTCGATGGCTTTGCATTCGGCAATTTTGCCGGTTCCCATGAAGTCCACCATGATGGCCACCGGCTCGGCAACGCCGATGGCATAAGCCACCTGAATTTCGCATTTCTTCGCCAGACCGGCGGCCACGAGGTTTTTGGCGATATGGCGTCCCATATAGGACGCGCTCCGGTCGACCTTGGAGGGGTCTTTTCCGGAAAAGCACCCGCCGCCGTGACTTCCCTGTCCGC
The DNA here is from genome assembly GCA_049297455.1 of Desulfosalsimonadaceae bacterium. GTDB lineage: Bacteria > Desulfobacterota > Desulfobacteria > Desulfobacterales > Desulfosalsimonadaceae > SURF-3. Next base: position 2,327 of record JBAQUK010000026.1, read on the forward strand.
CATAGGTATCCACAATGATTTTCCGTCCGGTCAGGCCGCAGTCTCCCATGGGTCCGCCGATGACGAATTTTCCGGTGGGGTTGATATAAAACCGGGTGTCCCCGTCCACCATATCTCTGGGGATCACTTTTTTGATCACTTCTTCGATCATGGCTTCCTTGATTTCATCATAGGTCACATCCTCGTTGTGCTGGGCGGAAATCACCACGGTGTGGACCCGTTTGGGCTTGCCGTTGTCATATTCGATGGTGACCTGGGATTTCCCGTCCGGTCTTAGAAAGTTCAGGGAACCGTTTTTTCGGACAGTGGCCAGCCGCTTGGTCAACTGATGGGCGAACATAATGGGCATGGGCATGAGTTCCGAGGTTTCGTCGCTCGCGAATCCGAACATCAGGCCCTGATCTCCCGCCCCCTGTTCCATATACAGACCTTCACCCACATTCACCCCCTGGGCGATGTCCGGGGATTGATGGTCAATGCTCGTCAGCACCGCGCAGGTCTGCCAGTCAAATCCCATCCGGGACGAGCTGTAGCCGATTTCCCGGACCGTATCCCTTACGGTTTGCGGAATATCCACATAGCAGTCGGTGGATATTTCTCCGGCGACCATGACCAGGCCGGTGGTGACCAGGGTTTCGCAGGCCACACGGCATTTTTTGTCCTGGGCCATGATCGCGTCCAGCACGGAGTCTGAAATGGCGTCCGCCACTTTATCGGGGTGGCCTTCAGTAACGGATTCGGAAGTAAACAGCAGGCTTTTTTGACTCATACGTCTCTCCTTTGCGCATCATGGTTCGGCCATGATGCCGTTATGAAAAGTATTCAGGTCGAAGTCCACTATCCGGAACAGATAGCGAAAAATACTTTTTTTCGATTGATGTTAAGGGGTTAATATTCTGTTGTCAATCAGCCGGACAGCGCCGACCTTTATGGCCAGGGCCATCAGGGCCGGTCGGTCAACCGTTGAAACATTGTCCAGGGAGTCCGGATCACAGATGCGAATGTAATCAACCGTTGTGCCCGGATATGAAAGAATCAGGTCCGTCGCCTCCTGAATCAGGCGGTCGGAACGGGTTTCGCCTTCCTGCAACCGCTTTTGCGCATATTGCAATGCCAGGTTCAGCGAAAGTGCGGATTTCCGTTGTTCCGAGGATAATTTCGTGTTCCTGGAACTCATGGCCAGCCCATCGGGTTCACGGACTGTCGGATGGCTGATGATCTGAATATCAAAATTCAAATCCGTTGTCATGCGCCGGATAATGGCCAGTTGTTGAAAATCCTTTTCTCCGAATACCGCCACCTGTGGCGCGACGATATGAAACAGCTTGGTCACAACGGTCATCACGCCCTTGAAATGGCCGGGCCGGGAGAGTCCGCACAGGTGGTCCGGGAGTTTTTCCTGATCAATATAGGTATCAAACCCCTTGGGATATACGTCCCAGGCATTGGGTGTGAAAATAATATCCGCACCGGCGCCCTGGGCCAGATGGAAATCCCTTTCCAGATCCCGGGGATAGGTGCTTAAGTCTTCTCCGGGTCCGAACTGGGTGGGGTTGACAAAAATGCTGACAACAACCTTGTCGCCAAGCCGCCGGCCCTCACGCATCAAGGACAAATGTCCCTCATGCAGGTAGCCCATGGTGGGAACTAATACAATTGTTTGTCCCTGTCTGCGATACTGGTCTGACCAGTTCTGCATTTCCTTTATGGATTTGATGATTTCCATAGTGATTTTCCTGATACCTTCCATAATGCTTCACCGGCCAACATAATTGACGACGCTATCCGTTGGACCCGGAATTTAATGAACGCATCACGAGCCCGGAAATCGCCTTTGGAAAATAGTAGGTGGATTTTCTGGGCATAATCAGGCCTTTTTCAGCGATCTCCTGCACTTGCCGGTTGGTGGTCGCATTTAACATAAAGGCCATGTCATGGGTGCTGGTTGTGATGGCTGTGATGGCTTTGATGTCGTTGCTGGTGAAATTGATCACTGTTTCATCATCCAGCATGGCATCGGTAAATCCGAGAAGTTTACCTAAGATGAGGCGGGTGAGAATCGTCACATCCAGTTCTTTATGCAATTCATCGATTTCATTCCCAAAAGTCAGATCAATCATGCCGGGCCGAAGCCGCAGAATCGTAAATACCCGGCGGTCTTTCATGAAAATGCCGATTTTGTGTTCGCCGGAGGAAACTGCCATGGCGCGGCGGAACTCTTGCTGGGTTTTTATGAGATCTGCGGGATCAAATGAAACGTATTCCAGATCAAAATAACTTGCAGCGGTTTGAAGAAATTCAACCCTGCGGCTTTCCGGAACTGAGGTCGCCAGACGGTGGGTGGGAAGGATAATCAGGCCCGGATCCTGAATGGCGGACAGATACATCATGACGCAATTGGCCGGGTGGTCATCAGAAACGTCCGTTCCTGTTTCCATCAGCCATTTTTTATAGTTCAATGCGGTTTCATACCGGTGATGGCCGTCGGCGATGAATAATTTTTTCCCTTTAAAAGCGTCGGAAATCTTCCGAAGCATATCCGGATCCACAATGCGCCAAAATTGATGCCGGTGTCCGGCATCGTCTGAAAAATCATATACCGGCGGCATGGTTGCAACGGCACCCTTAAGCCATCCGAGGATATCCGATTCATCGGAAAATATGGAAAATATCTGGCTGAAATTGGCATGACTTGCCTTGATCAATGCCAGGCGTTCCGTCTTGACCTTGGAAAATGTTTTTTCGTGGGGAAGCACAATCCCTTTTTCAAACGGCTCGATTTTGACGCGACCGATCAGGCCGTACCGGGTCATTGCCTGTCCGTCCACAGTAAATTCCACGGATGTCAGATAAAAGGCCGGATCCCTGTCCTGGATTAAAACACCATCCCTGAGCCAGTTTTGAAAGAACGCCGCGGCCCGGATGTGGGTATTGTCGGCGTCGGTATCCGTGTCTGCCGGTTTGTTTTTGTCCAGACGGATGAAATTGTTGGGGTGTCGCCGGTAAAACGCATCTTGTTCATCATTTGAGATGACATCATAGGGCGGGGTCACAACATCGGATATATTTTTTATTTTATCAGAATTGTAAAGTATGCCCTGAAACGGAAGGACTTCTGCCATTCTATTATTCCCTTATAAACTCCGGACTTAGGTAAGTTTTTATGCATAATAAACACAGCAACGTAAACGGAATTATTCAATTTGTCAACTGTTCAATCGTCAGATAAATGGGAAGCTGTCCTGCCGGGGCGGAAGGGCGTCATGGCCTGACCGCCTTCCGCCCTTAAAGGCTGTTTCTATTTTTCAGATACCGTCACTTTTTCCATTTTGTCTCCCTGCCGGATGGCGTCCACCACATCCTGTCCCTTGACCACTTTGCCGAACACCGTGTGCCGTCCGTTTAAATGCGGCTGGGGGGAGTGGGTGATGAAAAACTGGCTGCCGTTGGTATTGGGACCGGCATTGGCCATGGAAATCACGCATCGTTCATGTTTTAAGGGGTTGCCTGCGCATTCGTCCGCAAACCGGTAGCCGGGGCCGCCGCTGCCCGTTCCCGTAGGGTCGCCGCCCTGAATCATAAAATTATTGATGACCCGGTGGAATGATAATCCGTCATAATATCCTTGTTTTGTTAGAAATACGAAATTGTTGACGGTTTTCGGCGCGTGTTCCGGATAAAGCTCTATCTTAATGATCCCCTTATTGGTATCCATGGTGATTGTATAAATTTTCGCCGGATCAATCTGCATTTCTGGTGCATTATTCCATTGTTTTGCGGTCATGAGCGTGCCTCCGTGTATTTGATTATATAAAGTGATTATGACGCCGGTTTCCGACGCCTGTCGGTGATATTATTTTTTTCTGAACTGGGCGATCTGCCGGGAGATGGCCACCAGTTCGTTGTTTTCGTCCCATATCTCGCCGTCTTCTTCCAGAATGCCGTTGTGGATAAAATGAGTCCGGAAAACGCATTTCAGCCATGGGGTTGCCGGGATGTGGCGGATATTCACGGAAAATTCAATGGTGGGTACCCAGGCAATCATGCCTTGGCTGGCGAAAACCGGGGGCGGGAAACTATCCGCTGCCAGCAGAACGGCGGGTGCGTCCCACGGCCTGTCCTCCTGAAACCGGATCCATCCCTTGTGTTCGGAAATATCAATGCGGGAGCCCTGGAACCATCCGGCGCACCGGGGGTCGAGCCGCACATCCATTCTATTATACAGGGTATATTCTCCCATGGGGGGAATTTGGATGCAGTCTCCGATTTTTGCGACATCCGGGGCTGATTTTTCATACCGCTTTTCCATCTCGTCATTGGCGTCATCCATAAAAGTTCCCATGGCCCGGACGATTTCCCTTGCGTCCTGAACGAGTCTCGCCTCCCACCGGTCAAAACTTTTTGAAAGTCCGATGTGTTCCGCAAAAATATCCGCGCTTCCCGGAATGCATCGGGATAGATAGGCGGCGGTGCTGATGGTCAGGGATTTTTTTTCACTCCGCTTGCCCATGGCATTTGCCACCAGCGCCATCAGATAACCGCCATTGGGATTCCCGTTGATGGACCAGTTTTTCGTCACTTGGGCTTTGAAACCGGCCGCTGATGGAAGCGAGAGCGCAATGTCTTCGTCAAACGGATGCATGTTGTTCCTTTGTCTGGATGGGTAACGTTTTTGATTAAGGGTTTTGGTCCGGGTGTTTCAGCCATTTGACCATGGTATTTTCCACATGAAGGCGCTGTGCTTCGAAATCCGCTTCTGATTCCGGCTCATGAATCGGGATCATGTGGTCATAGGTCAGGGCCACTTTTGCAAAGGGTTTGGGGATGAAAAACCGGTCCCAGCTCCTGAAATACCAAACCCGGTCCGCAGAAACATAAAAAGGCACGATCACGGCGTCCGCTCCCAGCGCAATGCGGATCAAGCCGGCCTTGACCTTGCCGGCGGGCCCTGTCGGGCCATCCACGACATGGCCCGCCAGTCCGGTTTCTTCCAAATGACGGATCACACCCATCATGGCGCTTCTGCCGCCTTTGGAGGAACTGCCTCTGACCGGCCGCCAGCCGGATCTGGCCGCCACCCCCGCGATAAACTCACCATCGGCGCTTCGGCTGATCATCAAACCGGGAGCGTATTTCTGGTATGTTTTAAAATATCGGATCGCTGAAAAAAATTGCTGATGCCAGGCGCAAAGCAACACCCGTCCGCCATTTTGTAAATGGGTCATCCATTCTTTTTCGTTTTCCACGGTCAGGCGAAACGTCAGCGCGTAAAGACGGATTAGATGATACACCAAGCCATGAAACCAGCCAGCGGTGAGGGTTTTTTTTAAGAGTTTGCTCATGGGAGTCCTTTTTCTTTTCTTAAAATAACGGTAGCCGGCATTTTGACAAATACAACCCAGGACTGAATCGCAAGCCCGATTACCACCATGCCCAGTCCGGATAAGAATGCGGCGCGGTAGGCCGTGACCGGATCAGCGCCCAGGAGGAGCAGGATGTCAACAGTGGGCCCGGCAATCAGTGTTCCGGCAACGCCCCAGGACAGGAAGAGGGTGGCGTTAAACAGGCCGAACAGAGCCCCCCGTCGTTCCGGCGGAATCAGAACGGACGCAAAGGCGTATGATGCCGCCATCAGGATGACATCCGATATGCCGCGCAAAAAACTGGCGGCATAGATCAGGCGCAGGTTATCGGTAATTCCGAAAATAATCAAATACGCCATGGCGATCACGGCGCCCAGGCAAACGGACGGCCCGTCTCCGATCAGCAGCCCGATCCGGCCGGCCAGCAGGCCGAAGAGGATAATGGCCACGGATTCGGCGTTGAATATATGCCCCAGTATGCGGCTGGAAACGTTAAACCCGGTGTCTAAAAACAGATACTGGGACTGGATGACCGTGACCCCGTTGCGCCCGAAATTGATAAACACCATGGCGATCAGGAATATCCAGAACAGGCGGATGGATGCGGCCTGGCATTCTGCATTGCATTCAATTTCGGATAGTTCCTCATGGCGAACGCCGCCTTCGGGCAGCAGCATGACCGGCAGCAAGGACACCACCATCACCGCTGCCGGAATAAAAAACAGGAGGCCGGAATGGAATCCCCAACCGTCGTACATTTTCCCCCACCCGTCATAAAAGGCGCCGCCGATCCAGATGCCCATCAAACGGCCCGCGCCGCCGATGCTGGTGAGGTATCCCAGGGTGGCGTTGCGCGCTTTTTGAGGATACAGGTCGGAAATCAGGGCGCTCCAGCCGATATTGCTCATGGACCAGAAAATTTCAACAATAGTTAACCCTGCGATGATGGCATAGCCGGAAATCCGGGGGCTGGGCGCCAGAATATGAACCGCCCAGATCAGGACGGTGCCGGCAGCCCCGCACAATTCTCCCCACAGGATCAGGGTCCGCCGGATTTGTTTCCGGTCCGATAACCGTCCCCATATCAGGGTTTGGGCGCCAATGTTGAAAATCATCGGCAAGGTGGCGAACAGGGTGGTTTCCGTGACGGACAGGCCCAGAAAAAAGCGCAGGTAAATCGACAAAAAAGCATAAAACAGGCCGCGCCGGAACATGGCCAGGGCCTGAAAGGCGCTGATGCCCCAGAAAACGCGGGCCGGGGGTAGTTGGAAGGGCTTTTTTATCATATCAAACAATGCGCCGCAGGTTGGTTTAATGTTGCCGGTAAAGGGTAAATATCTGTAAACCGGCGGATTTGTCAAGGCGTAAAGCAGTGCTTCGGCCTATGGGTCATCGGGATATCAGGAGTCAATAGCTGAGAAAACCGGGTGAATTTGATTTGCAGGTTCGGCCGGGATATGATACGAGCAAAAAGCCTCGGTGGCGGAAAATCCGTCCCAAAGACGAAGTTTCCAAATGACCCATCTGTTTGAAAAATGGAAAGAAATGCTATGAAAATAAAGGCAGTTGAAAATATTTTGGCCATCAAGCCATACCCTCCCGGCAAGCCCGTGGAAGAAGTGGAACGGGAGTATGGCATCAAAGGTTCCATTAAACTGGCGTCCAATGAAAATCCCCTGGGGCCGTCGCCGAAAGCAGTGGCGGCCATTCTAAAAGCGGTGGCGGGTCTCCACCGGTATCCGGACAGCGGCGGATATTATTTGACGGAGAAACTGGCTGAAAAACTGGGGGTAAGGCGCGATCAGATCGTGCTGGGAAACGGTTCGGATGATGTGATCGGCATGCTGACCCGGGTGTATTTAAAACCCGGCGATACGGCCATTATGACGGACCCGTCCTTTTTAATGTATGATATTTTTGTGCGGACCGTGGGCGCAGATCCTGTCAAGGTGCCGCTGAACCGGCTGGCTGTGGATTTGCCCGCCATGGCCGCGGCGGTCACGGAAAAAACCAAAATGGTGTTTATCACCAACCCCAACAATCCCACGGGCGGACATATAACGGCTGCCCAGTTTGAAGCGTTTATGGCTAACTTGCCGGCTCATGTGCTGGTGGCGCTGGACGAGGCCTATATCGAGTTTGCCAGTGATCCGGCATGCCTTGACGGGCTTAAGGTCATTTACGACGACCGGCCGATTGCGGTGATGCGGACCTTTTCAAAAGCTTACGGACTTGCGGGTCTTCGGATCGGATACGGGGTCATGCCGGCGGAGATGGCGGGAATGCTCCACCGGGTGCGGCAGCCCTTTAACACCAACTCATTGGCCCAGGCCGCGGCTGCCGCGGCCCTGGATGACGAAGCGTTTTTATTTGAAACCAAGCAGTTGATTCAGACGGAGCTGAAATTTCTTCAGGACGCGCTCACAAAAATAGGGGTTTCCTGGTTTCCCACCCAGGCCAATTTTTTCCTGATTGACGTGAAACAAAACGCCGGGGCGGTTTTTGAAGCATTGCTGCGGCAGGGGGTGATCGTCCGGTCCATGGTGTCTTACGGCTATCCGGAATATATCCGGGTGACGGTGGGGACCCATGCGGAAAATACCCGGTTTATAGAGGCGTTGGAGCGGGTGATAGGCCATCGGGAGGCGTCCATGCGTAAACTGCTCATCACCATCGACGGTCCGGCAGGGGCAGGGAAAACAACCGTCAGCAGAGCCCTGGCAGACCGGCTGGAATATAATTATATTGATACCGGCGCGCTTTACAGGGGCGTGGCGTTTGAGGCCAAGACCCTGGGCATATCGCCGGATGACGATGACGGGCTTGAGGCCATGTGTCAAGGGCTTGATTTGCGTTTTATCCGCGATGAGACAGGTACGCGCCTGCATTCCGGCGGTATTGATATTTCCGGTCGCATCCGGTCTCCGGAAATGTCCATGATGGCGTCGGCGGTGTCTGCCCGGCCGGTGGTTCGAAAGGCACTGCTGGATGTCCAGCGCAGGCTGGGGGCTGAAAAGGCGGCGGTGTTCGAAGGCCGGGACATGGGGACCGTCGTGTTTCCGGAAGCGGATGTGAAATTTTTTCTGACGGCGGATTTATCCACCCGGGCGTTGCGGAGGCACCGGGAGCTTGAAGAAAAACAGTCACCCCAGAATTTTGAAGAGGTCAAAAAACAAATGGCATGCCGGGATCAAAACGATTCTTCCCGGAAAGAAGCGCCCCTCAAGCCGGCGGATGACGCCATTATGATTGATTCAACGCGCCTCTCTGTTGACGAGATCATTGATCGTATGCTGGACAATGTGAAAAAGAAAATCACTGCCCTTAATAATTAATGATTGAGTTTTAAAAAAATGACTGCTATAGACGACTGGTTATACTGATTCGGCTAAGCCAAACAGTATAAAAATTCGGCTAAAGGAGAAATTATTTAATGGAAAACATGGTAAACAATTCTGAAAACGAAGTTGAGAATGATGAATTTTCAACGGTGGACATGGATGATTCCGAGCAAAGCATGGAATCGTTGATGGAAATGTATGACGAAAGCCTCAAGCAGTTTGAAGAGGGGGAAGTGGTGGTCGGCACCATCATTTCTGTGGACAGAGATTTTGTCCTTGTTGATGTGGGATACAAATCGGAAGGCCAGATTCCCATTCATGAGTTTAAAGATGAAAAAGGGAAAATCAACGTCAACTTGAATGACCAGGTTGAGGTCATGATTGAAGTCTGGGATGAAGACGAAGAACGGGTCATCCTGTCAAAAGAAAAGGCCGCCAAAGTCAAGGTTTGGGAGGCTATCAAGGACATTCATGAAGCAGACGGCACCATTGAGGGCGTGATTACCAATCGGGTAAAGGGCGGATTTTCGGTGGATGTCGGTGTTCTGGCGTTTCTTCCGGGGTCTCAGGCGGATTTGCGGCCCATTCGCAATCTGGATGAAATGGTCGGCAAAACCCTCAGCTTCAAGGTTTTGAAATTTAATAGAAAACGTAATAATATTGTGCTGTCGAGACGGGCCATTCTGGAGTCAGAACGGGAATCCGTCCGTGCGACAACCCTGGCTTCCATTGAAGAAGGCAAGGTGATGGAAGGGGTGGTCAAGAATATCACGGAATATGGAATTTTCGTCGATCTGGGCGGCGTAGACGGTCTGCTGCACATCACCGATATTTCATGGGGAAGGGTCAAACATCCCTCCGAGCTTTATAAGGTCGGCGATACCATCAATGTGAAAGTCCTGTCCTTTGATCAGGCAAACGAAAGAGTGTCTCTGGGCATGAAACAGCTTGTGCCGGATCCATGGACCACGGCCAAAGAAAAATATGCGGTGGGCACCCGGGTGAACGGCAAAGTGGTGAGCCTGACGGATTACGGCGCGTTTGTGGAAGTGGAAGAAGGCATTGAAGGCCTGATTCACGTGTCCGAAATGTCCTGGACCCGCAAGGTGCGTCATCCGTCCAAAGTCGTGAGCGCCGGTGATATCGTTGAAGCCATCGTGCTGGATATCCGTCCGGAAAACCGCCGGATTTCTCTGGGCATGAAACAGATCAGCCCGAATCCCTGGGAAATGATCAGCCAGAAATATCCCATCGGATCGACCATTGAAGGAAAGATTAAAAATATCACAGACTTCGGCATCTTCATCGGCATCGATGACGACATTGACGGCCTGGTGCATATTTCCGATATCTCCTGGATTAAACGCATCAAACATCCTTCAGAATTGTATAAAAAAGGAGATGTGGTTCAGGCAAAAGTGCTGGATATCGACAAGGCCAACGAACGGTTTTCACTGGGCATCAAGCAGTTGGAAGACGATCCGTGGAAGTCGGTGGCCGAACGGTATCCGTCAGGTACGGAAATCAGCGGCGTGATCACCAACATCACGGATTTCGGTATTTTCGTGGAGCTGGAAGAAGGCATCGAAGGTCTGGTTCACGTATCGGAAATCAGCAAGGAAAAAATCAAAACCCCGGTGGGCCAGTATGCAGTGGGGGATACGCTGACCGCCAAAGTGATGAATATTAATACGGAAGACCGGCGGATTGGACTCTCCATCAAACGCCTCGGCGATGAAGACGACCAGTCGATTCTTGAAGATTATGTGAATAAATCACAACCGGCACCCTCCAGCTTTGGCGCAATTCTGAAAGAAAACCTTCAGGAAAAACTGAGCGGCAGGGCAAAACTGGCGGAAGCGGAAAAAGAAAAAGCCGCTGACGCTGATGAAACCGCCGAATAAGTCAACACGGGCGCTTTTCTGAAGCAAACCGCACACTGTGCGGCGCATTCGAGATAATATGAAATAGGGATGAAGCGGAATTTGTTTTTGCCTCATCCCTATTTCTATTCTTAATAAAACCATTATCAGGTGATTTAATCCATGTTTACCCGCAGACATCCTTATCTGTTTTTTTTACTGGTTTTCACCGGAATGATCGCCGGCAGTTCGGTGATCGTATCCTTGCTGACAATGGCCGGAAATTTCCGGTCAGGCGCCATTTTTGCCGAAAAAGTCGGGGTTATTGAAATCAAGGGGGTGATTGCCGATGCCCGGCCGGTTCTGGAACAGATCAAGAATTTCAGAAAAAATGACGATGTGAAGGCCATTGTGGTGCGGATTGATTCACCCGGCGGTGGGGTGGGGCCTTCCCAGGAAATATTCCGGGAACTTCAAAAAACAGCCAAAACCAAAAAAATCATTGCGTCAATGGGCGCCATTGCGGCGTCGGGCGGTTATTATATTGCTGCCGCAACAAACGGTATTGTCGCCAACCCGGGCACCATCACCGGCTCCATCGGCGTTATACTGGGATACACCAATTTTGAAGCCTTGTTTGAAAAGATCGGGTTATATCCGGTGGTGATAAAAAGCGGGGAATACAAGGATATGGGCTCTCCGGTCAGAAAAATGACGGCATCGGAAAAAGCCCTGCTTCAGGAATTTTCAGACAATGTGCACAGCCAGTTTATTAAGGATGTGGCGACGGGAAGGCGGTTGCCGGAAAACCAGATCAGAAAAATTGCCGATGGAAGAATTTTTTCCGGTGAAACGGCAAAATCGCTGGGCCTGGTGGACCGTCTGGGAAATCTTGAAGACGCCGTTGAATGGGCGGGAGAGCTGGGCGGCATTGAAGGAGAAATAATCATCGTCTATCCGCCGAAAGAAAAAGCACCGTTTATGAAATACCTGCTGGAGTCAACTGCTGAGGAAATCAGCGAGACGGTTCGCCAGTGGGGAACTTCGGTCATCACCGGCGGATATCTCTATCAGCCGGACTCAGGACATTAGCAGCAGGAGATTACTCAAAACTGCTGACGTCACCGAGCCCTTTGCGGAAAACTTCAGGTTCGTCGTTGATCAGAGATATCACGCTGGATTCCTGTCCGGATACCGGGCCGCCGTCGATAACCAGGTCGATATTGGCGCCGAAATAATCGTGCAGCAGGGAAGCATCGTTGAAAGTTTCTCCATCCGGCATGTTGGCGCTGGTGGAAATAATGGGATTGCCGAGCCCCTCAACCAGTTGAATGCAGATGGGATGATCCGGAACGCGAATCCCGGCGGTTTTGCGTTTGGTGAGCATGATTTTGGGTACGATCCGGGAGCCTTCCAGAATAAATGTAAACGGACCGGGCAGGAGCCGTTTCATGGTTTTATAGGCATAATTGGACACTTTGGCGTAATCGCTGATATGCTTGAGGTCAGCGCAGATAAAGCTGAAAGGGTTGTTTTTATCCCGCCGTTTGATTCTGTAAATTTTTTCGATGGCTTTTTTATTCATGATATCGCACCCGATACCATAAATGGTATCCGTGGGATAGGCGATAATTCCCCCTTCACTTAAAATATTCACAGCCTGGGCGATCAGACGGGGTTGCGGATTTTTTGGGTTGATCTCGATCAGCATGGGGTATAGTTGTTTTCTGAAACGTTGGCGGAGATACATTTACCAAAGATTTTTTATCGTTGAAGCAAGTATTAGTATAGTGGTATGGAGTTTGTCAAGCTTGTTGATCCGCCGGATAACCGGCGATGATTTCATATTTTGGAGGCGTTATGACAGAGAGAACACCTGAGGAAGCCTATTCATTTGATGATGTGTTGTTGTTGCCGAATTTTTCGGATGTGGTCCCCAGCCAGGTGGACACCAGCACCCGGCTGACCCGAACCATTGATTTAAATATCCCCATTGTTTCCGCGGCAATGGATACGGTTACGGAACGTGACACCGCCATCAGCATGGCAAGAGAAGGCGGACTGGGCTTTATTCACCGCAATATGAGCATTCAAAGACAGTGTCTTGAAGTCAAACATGTGAAGAAATCGGAAAGCGGCATGATTGTGGACCCGGTGACAACCGAGCCCGATGTGCCCATCCGGGATGTGATTAAATTAATGGAGCAGTTCCATATATCCGGTGTTCCGGTGACCAAGGGCGGACGGTTGGTGGGGATTGTCACCAACCGGGACCTGCGTTTTGAAACCAACCTGGAAAAAAAGGTTTCCGAAGTCATGACCCGGGAGAACCTGGTGACGGTTTCCGAAGGCATTAGTTTGGAAGAATCCAAAAAACTGCTTCATGCCCACCGGATTGAAAAATTGCTGGTGGTGAAAAATGACGACCAGCTAACCGGCATGATTACCATCAAAGATATTGAAAAAATTAAAAAATTTCCCAAAGCCTGCAAGGACGGGCATGGCCGGCTTCGGGTCGGGGCTGCCGTCGGCGTGGGTGTGGATATGGAAGAACGGGCCGACGGGCTGATCCGGGTTGGCGTGGATGTGCTGTTAATTGACACCTCTCACGGCCATTCCGCCAATGTCATTAATGCGGTGAAGCGGTTGAAAAGTCTGTTTAAGGATGTGGAGGTCATTGCCGGTAACGTGGGAACCGCTCAGGGCGCCGAGGCGCTGATCGAGGCCGGTGTGGATGCCGTGAAGATCGGCATCGGGCCGGGTTCCATCTGCACCACCCGCATTATAGCAGGTGTGGGGGTGCCTCAGTTGACTGCCGTTTTAAACTGCCGTTCGATTTCCAATAAAACCGGTGTGCCCATTATCGCGGACGGCGGTATCAAATATTCCGGCGATATCACCAAAGCCATCGGCGCAGGCGCCCATTCGGTGATGATCGGCGGCCTGTTTGCAGGAACCGAGGAAAGCCCGGGCGAGAAAATTATTTTTCAGGGAAGAAGTTATAAATCCTATCGGGGCATGGGATCTGTGGAAGCCATGCAGCAGGGCAGCAAAGACCGGTATTATCAGGGAGATGAGGCTGAAGGAGACAAGCTGGTTCCCGAAGGCATTGTGGGTCGGGTGCCCTACCGGGGCACCATTGCTGAAAATGTCTTCCAGATGGTGGGCGGGCTCAAATCCGGTATGGGATATGTCGGGTGCAAGACGATAGAGGGTTTAAGGGAAAAAGCCCAGTTTATCAAGATCAGTGCCGCGGGTTTGCGCGAAAGTCATGCCCATGATGTGATTATTACCAAGGAATCGCCGAATTACAGGCTCGAATAGCCGGCTGTTTGCGAGGCCGTAAAGGGATTGAAATGCCGGAAAACCAAGCCACTCCATTTGTCCACCTACATGTGCATACGGAATACAGCCTGCTGGATGGGGCCATCCGTATTGACGGCCTGCTTAAGCGGGCAAAAGACGACGGCATGTCGGCCGTGGCGATTACCGATCACGGCACCATGTTCGGGGTGGTTGATTTTTATGAAAAAGCCACGAAAGCCGGCATTAAACCGATTATCGGGTGTGATTCTATGTTGCGCCCCGCACGCTGAACGACCGGACCCCTCTGGACCAGAAACAGGTGTCCCACCTCGTGCTGCTGGCGGAAAATCAGGCCGGGTATCACAACCTGTGCAAGCTCGCCACCACCGCCAGTCTGGACGGGTTCTACCACAAACCCCGCATCGATAAACACTTGCTGGCAAGCCACTGCCAGGGACTAATCGGGCTTTCTGCGTGTTTAAAAGGAGAAATTCCCCAACTGCTCCGGTCCGGTAAAAGGGATGCGGCGGATGCATCGGCCCGGTTTTATCTGGAATTGCTCGGAGAACATAATTTTTTCCTGGAGGTTCAGCACAACGGCATTCCCGATCAGGAAATCGTGAACCGGGAAATTCTGGAGATGAGCTGGCGGCTGTCGATTCCCATGGTGGCCACCAATGATTGCCATTATCTGGACAAAGCCCACGCCCGGGCCCATGATGTCCTGTTATGCGTTCAGATGGTAATTTTAGGGGTAATTTTAGGGACGGTCATGCATAAATGCATAAGTCTCATTTTTCGAACTGTAAATTGCACCGGGTCACCATTTGCTCGCCCCGGCTTACGGCATGGCTGCCCTTTGATTGAATCAATCCCAACTTAAGCGCCACTGTCGTTCCGGTCATCTCAGATCCAGGCACCGCCCTGTCTGAATCTGCTGAATAAACCACCTCCGCAGTCTTCAGGAATTCGGGGACGCCATACCATTTACCCTGTTGAAACTTATATAACATCTTGAATTTGAATTTAATATATACATTACGAAATGGAATGGAGCAAATCGACTCTTGCCTCTTGTTCATCATATGATGCAGCTTGCTCATCCGGTTATTATCCTCAAAACGGCTTCTTTAAGCGCCGGCAAATCCTCTTTTATGGTATCCCATATCGTTTCTATATCGATTCCAAAATATTCGTGTGTGAGTTTGTCCCTCATTCCGGCTATTTCACGCCAAGGCATTTCCGGATGTTCATTCCTGATGGAATTCGGAATCTTTTTAACAGCTTCTCCCACAACTTCCAGGCATCTGATAACTGCGTACAAGGTTTTCTTATCATTCACCAAATTTTCATAAGACATACTTTCAATGAATGTGTTGATATCTTCTATCATTTCTAAAATGTCATTCAAATAATCCCGAAGGTCTCTCTCATTTTCCTTTATAGACATACTGAACCTCTTGTAAAATTCGTCTGCCTATGTTGGGTTTAAGTGCTTTTTTTGTTACCAGGTCTGCTTTTACACCCAGAATTTGTGAAAGGTGATTTTCAAGCTTTAAAAATTTGATAAGCCCCATGGGTCGCTCCACTTCGACAAGGAGGTCCACATCACTGCTTTCATCTTGCTCCCCCCTGACATAAGAGCCGAATATCCCTACCTCTTTTAATCCATATTGATCTTTTAACTCTTTTGTATTCTTTTTGATTATTTCTTGAATATCATTAAATGATTTCATTTTTTGCGGTCCTTTTATTAACATTCTGATTTTCTATATAAAAATACATAAAACATGTCAACCGCAAAACCGTAATAGATAATGATGGAGACACCCATTAAAAATCCGGCTTCAACACCAAAAAATACAAATTCCCCGACTGCTTCATGTACCCGGCGGCCAGCTCCGCATAAGCCCCATTCCCCCAGAAAATATCCGCCCTCCCCGGCCCCTGAATGGCGCTGCCGGTATCCTGATTCACCACAAACCGCGAAAACGGCTCCCAGGATTGTATCTTCCCGGAACAGTCCGCCACCGGCTTCTCCGTAACGATAAACGCAAGTGCGCCGGCCGGGGCGATCTGGCGGTCCAGAGCAACGGAGCGGCCCGGCGTCAGCTCAATGTCAAAACATCCCACCGGCCCGTTTTCCCGTGTTTCGAAAAATACATACCGGGGGTTGGAGTGCAGAATTTCCTGAATTTCTTCAGGATGAGCGCGAAGATAGTCTTTGATGGACTGCATGGACACATCTTTTTTCTTCATTTTCTTATTCTCGATGAGATAACCGCC
>JBAQUK010000027.1:0-13827 GCA_049297455.1 Desulfosalsimonadaceae bacterium
ATCCGAATATTTCAAATTAAATCAGATAGTTATAAGTTTCGAAAATTTTATTTAACTGACTGTTTTTATTAAAAATTTAACCACACCCGCAATTTGCGGGCCATCGCTGAAAACCGGGAAACTTCAGAAAAATAAATACAGTACCGGGATTGCCGCAGCGATGGTTACGTTTTCCGGGTTTAAAAAATTGATTCAGGGCCATTTATGCGTATTCCTGTTTTTCATGCCATCATCAACAAGAGAAATCTTGCGGAATCGTCCGGACTTTTTTAAACTCAACGTTGTTATCGGCGGATGCGTCGTATGTTTATTTCAAGTTTAATGAATCAAATACATTAATTATCGGAATTTTTCTAATATATTTTTAACCCCTGGAAATATTAAGCGTGACGGTGAAGATGCATCCCGAGAAGAAGCCTGTTTTTGAGATAACGATCATCCTGTTGCTTATCCTGTCGTCCCTGGTCGTTTATGGGCAGGTCCGCGAGTTTGATTTTGTACATTTTGACGATACCGTCTATGTCTCCCAAAACAAGGCTATCCAGCAGGGGCTGACGGTTGATTCCGTCATCTGGGCCCTTACAACGGTTCATGCGGCGAACTGGCATCCGGTGACCTGGTTGTCTCACATGACGGATTACCGGTTGTTCGGGTTGAATCCCGGAATGCACCATATGACCAGCGTGTTTCTGCATATCATCAACAGCATGCTGCTGTTTTTTATTTTCAGGAAAATGACCGGCAATCTGTGGCAAAGCGCAATGATCGCCGCGCTGTTCGCCCTTCATCCCCTGCATGTCGAGACCGTGGCCTGGGTATCGGAACGAAAAGACGTGTTGAGCACCTTGTTCTGGATGCTGACGATGAGGACCTATCTCGCCTACGTCGAACAGCCTTCCGGCCGCCGTTATGCGGCTGTTGTCCTTTTTTTTGTTCTTGGCCTGATGAGCAAGCCCATGCTGGTGACCCTCCCATTTGTGCTGCTGCTCCTGGACTACTGGCCGTTAAACCGCATAGCCTTCCGGCCGTGGTCTGAGCAATCCGGCATAAAACAACTTGCTCTCGCGGCACCCCTGGTTCGGGAAAAGATCCCTTTGTTCATTCTGGTGATTTTGTCATCCGTCATTACCTACTATGCCCAGCAAAAGGGAGAGGCCGTGGCCCCATTGGATGTGATTCCTATGGCCGAAAGAATCACAAATGCCATCGCGGCATATGTCGGCTACATCGGAAAAGCGGTTTACCCGGTGCATCTGGCTTGTCTTTATCCCCATCCGGGCATGCTGCCGTGGTGGAAGGTCGCAGGCTCCGGTTTGCTGATCGCCGCCATATCGGCTGCTGCATTCGGGTCGGCCCGGAAGCATCCTTATGTGATTGTGGGTTGGCTATGGTATCTGGGAACCCTGGTGCCGGTCATCGGTATTGTTCAGGTCGGCTCCCAAGCCATGGCGGATCGCTACACCTATGTCCCTGTCGTCGGTTTATTTCTGATCATCGTCTGGGGTGTCCCGGAGCTTTTTAAAAAATGGGGTTATGGAAAGAAGGCGCTTGCCGTTGGTTCGGTTGTTGCTCTGTGTGTCTTGATGCTCCTGGCCCGGCAGCAGGCCGGTTACTGGAAAAACAGCATCACGTTGTTTGAGCGCGCCCTTGAAGTGACAAATGATAATTACACCATGCATTACAATCTTGCCAATGTGCTGGCCAGGGATGATCAGGGCGCGGTGGATGATGAGGCGGCCGTTCGTCATTATCTGGAGACATTGCGAATAAAGCCGAATTTTGCGGATGCGCACAACAATCTGGCCAATCTTTATATGGTCAAGGGGCGTTTGGATGCGGCCATCGAGCAGTATGTAAAAGTTTTGGAGATAGACCCCGGCTACGAGGGGGTCCATTATAATCTGGGCATTGCGGCTTTCCGGCAGGGACGAGCGCGTGAGGCGGCGGACCATTTCAAGCTGGCCCTGCAAGCCATGACGGACAATGCGGAAGCGTATTTCCTATATGGTAATGCGCTGTACCAGGCGGGTGACGCCGATGAGGCTATCCGTGCCTATCGCCGGGCGATTCATCTGCGCCCGGATTATGTGGAGGCGTATTGCAATCTGGGGGTGACGCTGTTTCAAAAAGGGGATGCGGCAGGGGCGGTTGCGGCGTTTAATGATGCATTGCGGTTTCAGCCGGACCATGCCCAGGCACGGAGCTATCTGAAAAAAGCCCTGATGTTCCAGTCGAAAGATTAATTGAGAGGCAAAGGAGAAGAATCTTTGAAGAATAAGCCAAAGCGCCGATACTGGCTCATGAAATCCGAGCCGTCCTGTTTTTCCTTTGAAGACCTGAAGGCATCGCCCGGTGGCGTGGCCCACTGGGACGGGGTGCGTAACTATCAGGCCCGGAACCTGATGCGGGATGAAATAAGACCCGGCGACGGGGTGCTGTTTTACCACAGCAGCATCAAAATGCCGGCGATTGTTGGTCTGGCGACGGTTGTGAGCCCCGGATACCCGGATCATACAGCCTGGGACCCGGCATCAGGCCACTATGATCCCAAAGCCGGTCCGGACCATCCCATCTGGTTTATGGTGGATGTCCGGTATCTGGCGGACTTGAACCCGCCCGTGACAAGGGATGATCTTCGCGCCCACCCGGATCTTGAAGGTATGGGGGTGCTGAAAAAAGGCAACCGCCTTTCGGTGATGCCGGTGACCGAAGCCGAGTGGCGGGCGGTGATCGCGATAAGCATCGGGGATGATCCGTTGGAACAGCAATCGGCGGAAGAGGTAAACCGATGATATCCGACGACCAAAACCCGCGTAAAAAAATTCTGCTGACCGGCCCCACCGGTTTTATCGGCAAACGTCTCTTGTACCGGCTGGATGAACGCGGCTGGCAGGTCCGCTGCCTGGTGCGGCGATCCGAAACCCTCAACCTTTCCGTTCCTCTGCGCCACGAGCCGGAAATCGTTTATGCCGACCTGCTGGAGCCGGATTCGCTGCCCGCGGCCCTTGAAGGCATGGATGCAGCCTATTATCTGGTGCATTCCATGGGCGGCCGCAGCATCCGCCAGACGCTGGCGTTTGAACAAAAGGACCGTCAGGCCGCGCGGAATTTTTTGACTGCCGCCGACCGGGCCGGGCTGTCGCGGATCATCTATCTGGGGGGCCTGGGCGACATTAATGATAACCTGTCCCATCACCTGGCCAGCCGCCAGGAGGTGGGCAGGATTCTCCAGTCGGGAAGGGTGCGGACCACGGTGCTGAGGGCGGCCGTGATTGTGGGGGCCGGGGGCGCGGCATTTGAAATCGTACGCTATCTGGTGGAGCGGCTGCCGGTCATGGTCTGTCCCAAATGGGTGTACACCTTGTCCCAGCCCATTGCCATTGAAAATGTGCTGGATTATCTGGCCGGGTGTCTCAATGCGCCTGCGACCGCCGGCCGGTCCCTGGATATCGGCGGTCCCCAGATCCTCAGTTATGCCGACCTGATGCGCATGTATGCAAAGGTGCGGGGCCTCAAGCGGACCATTGTGGGAATACCCCTGGTTTCCGCAAAACTCTCCGCCTACTGGGTCAATCTCATCGCCCCCGTGCCTGCGGGCGTGGTGATGCCCCTGGCGGAAGGATTGCGCAACAAAGCCGTCTGCCGGGAAAATGCCATCCGGGAAATGATACCGCTCCGGCTGATCAGCATGGAACAGGCCATTTGCAATGCTCTGGCCGAAGAAGCCGAGGGGCCGGGGAAATTGTTGTCCCAGCAGGCCTGCTTTTTACCGGGGGATTTAAAATGATCATTAAAGCATCCGTCCGCATCAACGCGCCCATAGAAGTCGTATGGGAAGTGTTTTCAGATATTGCGAACTGGAACGAGTGGAATCCGGTCTGCCGGGAATGCCGGTTTGAAGCGGGCCAGGCCCTGGTCCGGGGCGCGTGTATTTCGTTTTCCTTGAATCCCGTGGTGCTGCCCATCCGCATCGCCCCGGAGGTTACCCATTGCGAACCCGGCAAAAAAGTCATCTGGAAAGGCGGGCGGCTGGGGATCCATGCGGAACATGAATTTTTGTTTGAAGAAGTTGGCGGCTGGGTGGTGCTGAGGAGCACGGAGTTTTTTAAAGGCCCGATGCTGGCATTCGCGCGGCTGATGTTCCTGCCAAAACGACTGCATGCTCTTTCCCTGCGGCTCCTTGACGCCATCAAGGAGCAATCGGAAGCTCGGGCAGCGGAATCTATCACGGCGCCAGGATGGGCAGACAATTCGGCTTGAGGGAAATCCGGACTTCCGGAAATCTGCCGGCGAAATCCCCGTCGAGCTGCATGGGAACAGGGGTGTCGGCGGTGATGGTGACCTGTTTCCCTTTTAAATAAACGACGCCCTTGAGCCGGGTGATCCGACTGAAACGGGCCATGAAGAAATACCGGGCAATCGACCCCGCGCTCTCTTTCGGCAGCACAACAATGTCCAGGTTGCCGCTGTCCACCCCGGCATCAAACGCCATTTCACAAATGCCGCCGTAACTGCGCACATTGTTCACCAGCACGATTTCGCCTCTGGCGCGGTGGCGGCCATCGACGACCACATGAAACATCGTGCGCCGACCGGACCGGAGAGTGCGCAGCACCGGAAGGGCATAACTCAGGTTGCTGACCCTCCCGGTCCTGACAGCTTTGAGCGCTTCCGTGACCTTGGCGTCAAAACCCGCGCCCGCGATCATGATAAACTTCATGCCGTTCATTGTCGCGAGATCCGCCATGATCACGCGGCCGTTTTCGATCAAATCCGCCGTTCCGGCAGGGGTTCGCGGCAGGCACAGGTCTTTGCCGAGAAGGTTTGCGTTTCCGGTCGGGAGTTGGACAATAGGAACGGAAACATCTTCGGGAAGTCCGTTGATGATTTCATTGAATGTCCCGTCTCCGCCCACGACAACGATTCTGTCAAACGCATCCTGACGGATTCCGGACACGCGCTGTTTTCCGTCCCCCGCGAAACGGGTGAGGTACGTTTCCGTTTGGTGCCCCCTGCGTTTTAAAATGGCAGCCAGGATTCCGGCTCTTTTTCCTGCGTCACCGCCGCTGGCGATGGGGTTTGCAATGATGAGTATGTTCATGTTATGGCCCGGATATAATGAGTGTATCTAAACAAATCCCCTGACTCTCCCCGGCGGATATGTCTCATGGGGCGTCACGGATATTGTTTTAAATCAGGCAGGGTGCAATATCAACCCATAAGTTGGGATTCTGTTTTGTATATTTATTTCTTGATATTTCAATATGCTATTGATATGAACGTCCCATTGATGATCCTGCGGGAACCGCACTTTAAATTTTTCGTAGTTGCATGAACCAGGTGGACGATTGATGATGAATCTCATGGTAATCGGTATCGGCGGCGCTGTCGGTTCTATCCTTCGATACCTGATCAGCGGGTACGTCCAGCAATTGACAAGAAGCGTCGGGTTCCCGTACGGAACCCTGGCGGTGAATGTGTTGGGCTGTTTTATCATCGGGGCTCTGTTCTATCTTGCCGAAACCCACAGCGTGTTTTCGTCTCAAACCCGATCGTTTATTTTTATCGGCGTGCTGGGGGGGCTGACGACATTTTCCACCTTCGGTAATGAAACGATGATATTGGTCAGGGACGCCCAGCACGGACTGGCCCTGGTCAATATCGCGGCAAATGTCCTGTTGTGTCTGGGCGCTGTATGGCTGGGGCGAGTAACCGCATTCTGGATGTGGAGGTGATCTGATGAAGCTGCCGGTGGAAGGGTGTTTGTTGCGCATATTTATCGGTGAAAGCGATAAATGCGAGGGCCGCTCCCTGTATGAGTGGATAGTTGTGAAGGCAAGGGAACAGGGGCTGGCCGGGGCCACCGTGTTGCGCGGCATGATGGGATTCGGCGCAAACAGCCGCGTCATCCACACATTCAAAGTCATCCGCCTGTCCGAGGATATGCCGGTCATCATTGAACTTGTCGATACCAGGGAACGGCTGGAGGGGTTTTTGGAATTGATAGAGGATAAAATCGACGCCGGGCTGGTGACCCTGGAAAAAGCCGAAGTCCGGTTCTATCGCAGCAAAAAATCCGGTTGAGGTTTTTTTAAGAATCTGAAAAATTTTATCGAAACGACACCAGCGCCCGGAAATATTCCGTTGCTTCGGGTGCCGCTCCCCGCATATCCCACACGTATTCCCCGATACCAAACTGCGCCAGCACATATTTCCCCAAGCCGAACTGCCCGATGGCGGTGATGCCTGTTGCCAACTGTCCGATACCGAACAGATATGCAATCGCCAGTTGTCCGACGGCGTAAATGCCGGTGGACGCCTGGCCCAGGCCGAAAAACACTCCAATGGCGAGCTGGCCGATGGCTATCAGGCCGGCGGATGCATGACCGATTGCCAGACCGCCCACCGCCAGGCGGCCGATGGCGATAACCCCTTTTGCGACGATTCGTTTTCCGGTTTCCGGGCATTTCCCCCGGGTATAGTGAAGCAGCGGCAAACCCATCAGGATTTTATATGCGATGAATTCTTCAAACAAATCCCCGTTGGGATACACAAATCGCCGCCAGGCGCCGAAGGGCGTCTCCGTAATTTTGTATTCAACCGCTTCGAGCAGGAGATTTTTCATCATGCAATGGCCTTGTTAAGGATGTTTTTTGTGGGGTTAACCGATCAGTGGAACCTTGTCCGACATAGCGTAATATATTAATAAAATCAATTAAATTAAAATTTTACAAGGCGCAGAGGGTGTCTGTACCTTAAAAAACACTAGTTTCTATCTAGTATAAGCCTCATATTCTTTTCGAAATGGATATTCCTGAAGATGTGTCATAGTGTCACCGTCATAATGGTTTTTCATTTTGCCCAATGCCTTTTTATTCTCTTTGCTTGATTGTTTAAAAAGAACGTCTTTTAACTGAAACAAACGCCATAATCATTTTCAGAAAGGTGATTCGTATGTTTATGTTCAACTCCTCATCAAGAGCATTGAGTCAGTCCAAATATATTCCGGCGGCAAATCTTTCCGACGGATGGGTGCGGCCGGCCGGTAAGGAGAAAGCCGGCCATTTATCGGAAACATTCGCTTTCACCTTTGAAGAGCGGATGGCGTATATCAAACAATACGGCAGTCACTGTATGTCGTTTTCAACCTTACAGCCGGGCATGCGGTTTTTTGATGTGCCGGGCAAGGGATTTATCGCCTTTATGCAGAAATGGGGCAGTCAGATGGTCCTGTCCGACCCGGTATGCCATGAGAACGACCGGGAACTGATCATCGGCGCATTTCTGGAAAAATTCAAGCACACCGGATTTGTGCAGATCACCGAGCCGGTGGCCCGGCTGATGCATGAACGTTTCGGTTATTATGCCACCCAGTTCGGTGTTGAAAGCATTGTGGATCTGGAAGGTTGGAACCTTTCCGGCAAGAAAAAACAGATATTGCGCACCTCACTGAATCAGACCCGCAAAAATAACATTGTCATCCGGGAATGCTGTGAGGAAAATCGGCACCATGAACTTTCCAGAGAGTGGATGTCCACCCGGAAGATTAAAAACCGGGAAATCGGATTTCTGATTCGTCCCATGGTCATGGACCATGAAGAAGAAACCCGCAAGTTTTTCGCCTACCACGAGGATAAGCTCGTGGGCTTTGTTTTTTTTGATCCGATTTACAAGGACGGGGAAATCATCAGCTATGTTCCTAATATTTCCCGGTTCAGCAGTAGCTTTCGGCAAGGAATTTTTTATTCATTGCTGATTTACGCTATGGAAACTTTTAAAAAAGAGGGATTTAAGGAACTGAACCTGGGACTGTCGATTCTGGTGCTTGATGAGGATGACAAGGAATCGGAATCCAGGATATTAAAAAATATTTCACGTCTGATCTATCGATATGGCAATTTTATCTATAATTTTAAGGGTATTGCGTTTACCAAGTCGCGGTTCAACGGCAAGACCAATAAATTTTACTGCGCACACAGATGGTGTTTGCCGGCCATCAAACTGATTTCCTTGTTTAAGCTATCGAATGTGTTTTAATTGAACTGTCAGGCATTAAAAAAGGGGGAAGTATGATTTACTTCGTCACCGGCATTACCGGCACCGTGGTTCCGGTTGTTGTGGAAGACTTGATGAAAAAGGATCCGGATGCGGTTTTTTATTTTGCGATCCGCAAAGATAAAAAGGGAAACGACGTTCAGGCAAGATTTGAATCGGTTGTGGCTTCCCTGGATCTGGACCCGGCGTCCCGGCGAAAACTCGCGGAACGGTCCCGGCTGGTTGAAATCGATGTGAAGAAGGAAAAACTGGGCATCGAGCCGGCATTATATTCCGAATTGATTGAAAAAACGGAAAAAATCCTTCATGGCGCGGCGGATGTGCGGTTTGATCAGCCCTATGACATGATCCGGTTCCCCAATGTGGTGTTTTCTCACAAAATTTACGATCTGTTTGACGCGATCAAACAGCACCGGGAGACATACGCAAAAACCAAGCCTACCTTATATTATATCTCCACCGGTTATGCCTATGGCATTCACAAAAAGCCCATCCCGGAAGATTTCCCGGAATTTCATCCCGGAAAACCCGATAACACCTACGCGCAGACCAAGGCGGAAGCCAAGGTGTTCATGCTGGATAAAATCAACCGCTGCAATGATCAGATCGTTATTTTCGAACCCACCATTATCGGCGGGTCGGCCCGGACCGGCCGCACCAAGACTTACAACCTGCACTATATCGTAATGATGCTCGGGTATCTGGGGAAACTTCCCTTCCTGACCGCACCGGACAACCGGCTGGATATCGTGCCGGTGGATTGGGTGGGGGCCGTGATTTCCGATATCATGGCCAAAGACCAGTACCACCAAGGGGTGGTGCGGCTGGCGAGCGGGGCTAAGGGGGTTCCGGTGAAGACCCTGCATGATGTGGGTTACGCCTATTATAAATCCCATGATCCGGTTCCGGGGCATGTGATACCCAAGATCCGTTTCGTGCCCCGCTGGTTTTTTTATACAATGATCAATGTTCAAAAAATAGTGTATCAGGCCATGTATTTTTGCACCCGGCAAAAACGTTTCCGCAAGATGGTCAAGGGCATCAGCCTGCTGGAAGGATATTTCCCCTATATCACCCGTCCGAAAGTATTTGAAAATTCCCGGAGCATGGAGCTGATTCAAAAATATACGGATTGCCAGTCCGCACCGGCGATTCAGGATGTCAGAGACAAAGACGGACAGTTGGTTCAGAAAGGGTATTTTGAGAAAGTAATGGCCGATACCCTGGAAACCGGCTGGGGCGGGCTGGTGGATTTTAAACGTCTGGAAAAAAAGACCGCTGAAGAATTCAAAACCCCGGAGCCGGCATTAAGCACCATCAGAAAATAACCATTATAAAGAAAGCGCCGCTCCGGATATCACTTGTGAGCGGCGTTTTTTTATTCAAACACCCGAAGAAACCTCCCGTATTGCTGAAATTACATCAGCATCCCGTCCGGTTTTACAAATAGCGCCTCCACGCTCTAACCATCAGGTTTTTGTTTCCAAGTTCCGTAGCCGATATCGATCTCATAAACATGTTGGGTGCCGCACAAACAAACCGGTTGACTTTTTTTTAAAACATATTGTATCTATTATATAATATTAACCCCAACAGATGAGGGCGCATCTATGAAACAGACTGGTTTTTCCCTTTTTAGAGTGTTCAGGCGATCCGTCGGCTTGCTGGCGATAGGTGCTATGCTGGCTGTTTTGGCAAGCGCCTGTTGCGTTTCCAAAAAATACGAAGGGCCGACCTTATCAAAAGAGGAGACTACCCTCATCCGGCCGGACGATAAGCAGTTTACCCAGGTGAATATCATTTCAATGGATGATAAGGTGCTCAAGACCAGCGAATCCGGCGTTGCTGTGTTGCCGGGGCCCCATGTCCTTTTCTTGGAAGCCATGCTGGATTATCCTTTACTGCACAAACAATTGTATTTTAATATGCGCCTGCCTTTTGAAGCGGAAGCCGGCGATACTTACACGGTTCACGCCACCATTCTGCCGATGAAAAGAAAAGGGTTTGTGTGGCTCACATCGGAAAAAGATCCGGAGAAATTCATCGCCAAACAATATGCGACAAAAGTGCTGCTGATATACTTTGAATGATGCGGCCAGGTGATGTCGTTCAGTGATTGATATCTAAATAAAACAACAGGTTGAAATGAACATAAATATTACGAAAATGTTGGTTTTGCCCCAGGACGGATCTTTATTCGCCATGAGATCCCTGGATTATGTCAATCTCATGTTCGGACCCGCCCATGATCTGACGCCGGTGCTCATGCATATTTTACCCTCCCTGCCGCTGGCTTTGGTGGAAGAAGGCCGTCGGAACAAAGAAATCGCCAGACAGTTGCAGCAAATTGAAAAGCGGAACGAAAAGAACGCGGAAAATATTTTGCGAAAAGCAAAAGAGGTTCTGGTTCAGCATGGGTTTGATCCGGCTAAAATAAAAACGGTCTGCCAGAAGCGGAAAACCGACATCGCCATGGATATTGCCGGCTGGTCTGAGGATCATCTGGCGGACGGCCTGGTGCTCAGTTCTCATGGCAGATCCTGGTTAGAGGCTGTTTTTATGGGGGAGGTGTCCATGAAACTGCTGGAATGCAGCCGGACCTGCCCGGTGTGGATGCTTCGGGGAATGATCAAAAGCAGACATGTCCTGGTGGCGGTGGACAATTCCGAAAATGCGCTGCACTCGGTGGATTATGCCGGTTTTATGCTCAATGGAACAGAGAGCCGAATCACCTTATTCCACGGCAAGCCGAAGCTGCGCCGGTTTTTACCCAAGGCGTTGTTTGAAGACATGCCGGGAATCGAGGAGGCCCTGTCCCGGAAAACCGATGAAACCATTCATCCCATCATGGAAAAAGCCAAAGAAATGCTGGTCCAGGCGGGCGTTGAAGCAAGTAAAATCACCATTGAAATCACCGAAGGTTCACGCAATCCGGCCAAAGATATTCTGGAAATTGCCCGTAAACATGATTGCGGCACAATTGTTCTGGGCCGTCAGGGAGATTCCAACACCGACGGGTTCTCAATGGGCAGTTTTACCCGTAAAGTGCTTGAAGGAGTTACGGATATGGCGGTGTGGGTTGTTTAGAACAATCTCTCGGAATCGACGGCGTTGCTCTCCGCAATGGTTTTAATAAATCCATCCGCTTCGGCGATGGCGGCCTCCGTTTCTTTGATCAAGGAAGCCACATCGGTTTCCACGGTGACCAGCTCGTTTTTGAGGGATGCAATCGCACTGGCGTTCAAATTATGTTTTAAGAAAAGCACCTGATCCCGGAATGCCGAAAGCACTGGTTCGATATGCCTTTGAGCCCGGTGCATGGCTTGAATGAGTTGGTCGTATTCCCGGCGTGTCTGGTCCATTTTCTGCCGACTGGCGTTTCGCAGGTTGGCGCTGGAATATTGGTTCAGTTCCACTTCCCATTCTTTAAAAAGCGCTTCCCCCACATCTTCAACAGCGTCAATCCGTTTCCGGACATTATTGGCCTTTTTTTCGCATTTTTTATACTCGGCGTTCAGCACGTCATATTTTTTTTCCAGAACCCTGCCGTCAACCCCGGTATCAACCCCACGATCAACCCCGCTATCAATATTGACGACCTCGTTGAACCGTTCCAGGGTAGATTGAAACTGCTCTTTGGCTTCCTGCTGTCCGTCACGCGCCGCCGCCACGCGATCCACCAGGATTTCGTGTTTCTGGTACCCGACTTTTTCCATGGTTTTGTAGTAAACGGACTGGCAGCCCACAGAAAACAAGGCGGCCATCAGGACCGCGCACAAGGGAAATGTTAACCCCTTAAAATCATATTTCACTGGTTTGTCTCCATTATTTTTATCCGGCAAACAACGGTTCGTTCCTTCGGACAAAAATAATGTCAAAATCATCAACCGGTGTCAATGCCAAAATTCCCGATCCGCGGCGACAAATATTCCGTTAATTATAAGTATTTTCATGGCATTAGGACGTATTAACAATTTCGGCCGGACAGCCTGTTCTTTTTTCATCAAACAGCGGATTAAATAAAAATTGTGAGTCACGGGGAATTAATGGTATTCAATTATAAAGACATCCGGGGCCGGGCATCGCAGGGTGGCACGGCGGCATAGGCATTTTAAATTTAAGAATAATATCAAAATGTTAAAAATCTGGCACTTGGTCAAAAAAGAACTCTGGCAGGTCACCCGGGACCCCAATATGCTCCGGGTGATTTTCGTGGTTCCCATGGTCCAGCTTCTGGTGCTGGGATACGCTATTACCACGGACATCAAGAATCTGGATATCCTGATCTGCGATTTTGACGGATCCGCCATCAGCCGGGACCTGATTGAGCGGTTTTCCCATACGGACTATTTTATCCCGGTGGCGGAAGACTGCGAACCCGGCGGTATTGAGCGGCATCTGTTTGCCGGAAAAGCGGTCATTGCCCTGATCATCCCCAAAAATTTCGGCCAGGACATGGAAACCCGGCGGCAACCGGAGATCCAGATCCTCCTGGACGGTCAGAATTCCAACACCTCTGCTGTGGCCCTGGGCTATTGCAACCGGATTCTGCTGCAATTCATGCAGGACACCATCCAAAAAGCCGTGAGCCGCCAGCCGCTGATTTCCCGGTCGGTTCGGATGATTACGCCCGTCAGCCGGGCCTGGTACAATCCGGAATTAAAAAGCGTCTATTACATGATTCCCGGCATTATCTCCATTCTGCTCACCATCATCACCATGCTGCTCACCAGCATGGCCATCGTCAAGGAAAAGGAAATCGGGACCTTAGAGCAGCTCATGGTCACGCCCCTGACCTCGGCCCAGATCATCGCGGGCAAAACCATTCCTTTTGCGTTTCTTGGATTTATTGAAATGAGCGTGGCCATGACATTCGGCGTGCTGTGGTTCAAGGTGCCCATTGTCGGCAGCCTGCCGGTGCTGGCCCTGCTGTCCGCGACCTTCATCCTGACCTCCCTGGGGCTGGGGATTTTCATATCCACCATCGTCAACACCCAGCAGCAGGCCCTGTTCCTGTCCTGGTTTTTCCTGGTGAGCTTTATCCTGCTTTCCGGCTTCTTCTACCCCATCGAGAACATGCCGGTATGGGTCCGGGTCATCACCTACGGCAATCCCCTGCGATATTTTATTGAAATTTTAAGGGAATTATTCTTAAAAGGCGCGGGGCTTAAGGTGCTGTGGCCGGAACTGTGCTGCCTTATGGCGATGGGCGCCACGATTTTCACGTTGGCGGCTTTGCGGTTCCACAAGCGCACAGCGTAAGAGCCTGTGTAAAACCCCGTCTGAGGCCCGCTAACCGCGTTGTCAATCGGCTCAAAATGCTCACATAAACAGCTATGCTGCGCTTTTTCGCCGCTTTCCGCCTTGTTATCAGGCCTGATCCGGACTTTTACACAAGCTCTTAGAGCGACTTATTCTTTTGGGCGGAAATCATTCCCAGCAACCGGCTGCGGATAATGTTTTCAGCCTCGGACATGATGCGATCGATTAATTCCTTGCAGGTCGGAATGTCGTGAATCAGGCCCGCCACCATACCGCAAGACCAGGCCCCGGCATCCATTTCACCGTCCATCATGATTTTGGGATAAATGCCCGCCACCTCTTCGAAAATATCTTCAAATCGGATATTTTTTCCTAATTAAAACCAGGGTTGTCCGGTTAAGTTTTTGCATGTAACCTGGC
Source organism: Desulfosalsimonadaceae bacterium (assembly GCA_049297455.1). Taxonomy (GTDB): domain Bacteria; phylum Desulfobacterota; class Desulfobacteria; order Desulfobacterales; family Desulfosalsimonadaceae; genus SURF-3. The sequence goes on from JBAQUK010000027.1 coordinate 13,738, forward strand.
GTGGTTTTGTTCTTTTAAAAAATAGTCATCCGGAGAGCAGCCGCTTGTGCGAAGCTCGTTTTGGATTTTTATCCGCAGTTCCCGAACGCG
>JBAQUK010000028.1:0-8278 GCA_049297455.1 Desulfosalsimonadaceae bacterium
ATCCGAATATTTCAAATTAAATCAGATAGTTATAAGTTTCGAAAATTTTATTTAACTGACTGTTTTTATTAAAAATTTAACCACACCCGCAATTTGCGGGCCATCGCTGAAAACCGGGAAACTTCAGTCATAATAATATAACGGCTTGATGCCATAGCGATCCCGGCATAAAAGCAATGTGTCCGACCCTTCATGATAAATCGCCAACGCCCACATGCCGTTGAACCTGTTAAAAACGTCTTCCCCCCATTCGATGTAGCCGGCAAGCACAACTTCTGTATCCGAATTGGATCGAAATTGATATCCCCTGGCTTCAAGTTGTGCCCTCAATTCAATATAATTGTACACTTCGCCATTATAAACAATCCAGTATCCGGATTTCTCGTATGTCATGGGCTGGTGTCCAAGGAGGCTTAAATCAATAATCGAAAGTCGCCGATGACCCAAACCGATATGGCCGTTTACATACACCCCCTTATCATCCGGCCCCCTGTGAGCGATGGCATCAGACATTCTGGAAATACTATTTTTTTTAATTTCAAATCGATTTTTATATGAATATATACCACAAATTCCGCACATTTATATACCATCCGGTTTATTGGTAATTTTTATATATACACCATTAATAGCGTGTCCTTTATGTCAATAACTTTTTAATGGAGCAATACAAGTCACAACTACCCGCATTAATTAATCATAAATCTCTTTCTACACATTTCCCCCATATAAACGTAACCGGAGAAATGAGACTTTTGAAATACATCATTAGACTGAACCGGATTGTTTCTGAAAACAATGCCATGATGAAATTGGTGATTGTGGCGGCAAAAAGCGATGCAACAACAGCGCCAAAGGCTCCATATTTTGGAATTAAAATCAAATTAGCCGCTACGTTTAACGATGTTGCAACTATCTCGGAATAAAGAGCAATTATTAACTTATTTTCCGCAAGGATCCATTGCTGCCTGGCGACATTTAAAAACACCCAGCAGCCGAGCCATATCTGAATCGCAAAAATATTTGCGGATTTAACATATTGGGCGCCCAGTAAGGTAGAAACAATAAATCCGGAAGAAAATGTCACGATAATCGCAATGCCTATCGCCATCCAGAGCAGCAGATTGTATAAGTATTGAATTCTGTTAAGATAGATCGTCTTGTCCATTTGTTTTGCCCGGATGATGGCGGGCAAAAGGGTCTGGCATACCACCATTGGAACAACATACCAGATTTCCGTTAATCGCACTGCGGCTGAATAAATTCCCACTTCATAATTATTGGTCATGGTTTTAAGCATCACCTGATCGATTCTCATGTAAACCATTACCATCAGGCTTTGCAGCGCAAGCGGCCAGCCGTCTTTCAGTAATGTTCTGACTTGAGAAAATTCAAATTTCCATGCGGCAAAACGGCCTCCATAAATACGGTAGGCGATTACCATGCCAACGGCAGCGAGTAAAAAATTAAAGGAAATCGCAAACCCAAAAAAAAGCAGCCCCGCTCCCAGGAATACCAGCGCAAGCCGAAACAGCGAAGCGATGAGTGCGGCGATATTATTTGCAATAACCGTATATTTTGAAAGCACCTGTGCCCGGAACCAAAAATCAATGGTCCCAAAGGATTGAAACACAGCTCCGCCGGCAATTATAATTACAAGGTATAGAGAAACAGGGTCCTTCGGATCCAGAAAATATTGGGCGATCCCGGCAAATACAACCAATAAAAAAGAACCGCCTAATTTAAGGTAAAATGAAGTGCCCAAAAGAGCGCCTGTCGCATCCGGTTTGGCAATTATTTCCCGGACAACCACAGAATCCAACCCAAGGCCCGCCAATGGGGTGAACAAAGCGACAAACGCCATCGCATAATTTAAAAGGCCAAAACGGTCAGGCCCCAGATATCGGGCCACAAAGATACCGATAATAAGACCCAGCCCCATGTTAAAAAATTTTTCAAAGAATAACCAACTGATATTGCTAATAATTTTTTTTAAACCCGTATGGCCTGCAAATCTTTGGACTAAAACAGAGGGTAAAAAATTAAAATTAACGATGCTTCCTGGATTAAGAAAGGACATGGGTATTATCTGCCGATGGCTTTTCGTCACCGGCTTGCCACAGGAGGAGTTTGGGCTGGTGTTCGAATTTTTGAAAAAAATCTTTAAGTTCATCCTGATTTAAAACAAGACATCGTATTTTTCGATTTATATATCGTTCTGTTTTTCTACTCAGATCTTCCAGGTGATAACGGTCAATATGCCCGATAAGGAGCAGGTCAATGACGCCGGTGTCCTTCCCCTCGGCGTAATCACCGATGAGATAGGCGCCTTCAATCGCACCCAGACGGTTGACGATGCCGTCAATCACGCCATCAATCCCCATGACTTTGCGGACCATGGATGTGAGCTCAGGCAAAAGCGGATGGTCGCGATTCGCCTCATAATATATCTGCCTTCCTTTTTTATTGAAATTCAAAAGTTTTGCCTTTGCCAGCTGATTGAGTTCTTCCCGAACGGCGTTTGAAGATATCTGGAATTCCCTGGACAGCTCCCTCAAATAGGCTTTGGTTCCGACGTTTAAAAAAAACCTCAGCAAAAGTTTTATCCGGGTTTTAGATGTAATCAGGCCTGTAAACAAATCACTCAAAGATTAATTCCTTGTTATGAGCAGTTTATCTGCTCATAACAAAGCAAAAAAAACCTGTCAATTTTATTTTTGTTACTGTTATTTTTAATCCTGGCTATTGGGAGTTCAACAAAAAAAATGCCCGATATGACCCCCAAAGGTCATATCGGGCAGAAAACAAATTTTAAAACAGAAAAATCAGGATGAAAAAATCATCTTATTTAAAACTCTGCCACAAGCTCTGTATTTGTGCAGCAGTCAATTCCGCGTCAAATAGGATCACATCGTCGATCTGGCCATTAAAATACCAAAATTTAGCCATTTCCAGCAAATAATGACTGCCGATGAAGCCGGATTTCGTATTCCCGGTCCCGATAGCTTGTCCTGGCGGGACATCGATCTGTGCCATCAGATATCCATCCACGTAAATTGACTTCTTCCCTCCTGCGCCATAAGTGGCACAAAGAAAATGCCAGGCATTGTCGTTATAGGCATCTTCGGTTTCAATGGGGTAAGAATACGTCTCATTCGTGTAAAAAGCCACATGTCCTTCATGAATCAATACCATGTAATAATTGCTTCCATCAAAATCAACGAGCCTCCCCCAATACTCACTCGCACCGGGATTATAACCCGTCTTAAACCAAGCGCAAACCGTAATCTCATCGATATGGTCTGAATACGCCCCATCATCTTTGCCATAATACAAATCCTCTAAAGCAATATAATCGCTCGTCCCATTAAAGGAATACGCGCTCTTTGCTTTTCCAAACCGATCAGCAGTCAGCGTCGCGCCGGAGACTGTGCCATCGTACCCGTTTCCGGTTTCATCATCCGCATTGCCGTTAAATGGATAGTAAGCGATGGGTGTGGGCAATATGAGCCCTTCAACATTGACAATCAAACTTCTGAATACGCCATTACCCGTGTCGTCGATTCGCAGGCTGGTGGTTCCCTGTTGTTTATTATTCGGCAGGCTCAGAGTGGCCCTGGAATTGGCGTAGCTCCGGGGATCCGGGGTTACACGCACGATATTCTGATTGGCGACAAGCCATTCATATTCAGGTGTGTTTACATGTTTATAGGTAAAGGCCTCAAGCGGGAATGTCGGATCATCGAGTGCGATATCTCCCAGCATCACATACCTCAGATCAATTTCCTCCCCTGCTTTAATGCCGTCCGGATCCGTGACCGTTGAATTGACATAAATGGCGCCTTCATTACCCTCAAAGAACTGGCAGCTTGTGAAAGCACCGGTTACATTTTTGCCCGTTCCGGTGTTGCTGTTATTATTGATGGTGACAATAAGCGATTCCGAATCCCTGCACGGAACTACCGGAGGCAGATAGCTCTTGTAATCCAGCCAGTAAAAACTGTTGGCGTAATCAACCACCTCATTTTGGATGTCCATCAGGGTTTTCGTTAAAGCTGTATAAGTGACAGTCTTTGACCCCTGCCCACTGTCAGGCGTCAGGGTGACTGTAATCGTTTGTCCGGGATTCGGCACGGAATAGAAGCCATCATTACCAAAATCAACCAGATCTTCGCTGTTTCCGGACACCAGATCATTGCCCACACTGACGCAGATGATTTGTTTATCGTCCCTTTCATCCAAAACAGCCTGCTTGTCATAAAAACCCGGATTGGATTGCCATCCATCGGACAGCACAATCACCACACCCTGCACAAAATCGGTATTGGCGGCATCATAGGGAGATTGATCATTATCCCATAAATTCAACGAATCCAGCATGCCGCCATAAAAATCAATGGGGCCAAAACCTCTGTCAATACCGTCAATGACGGCATTCAACATAGTCAGATCCGCGGTGAAATCCTGAACCAGCATTGTTTCGCCGGATTCATCATAAGAGACAACTGCTATTTCCTGTTGATTCTTATTCTGGACGTCCAGAAGCGGCCCCAGGTCGGTATTATCCAGGGGATCACTGATCAAAACACGTTTTACAAAAGCTTTGGCCGCTTGTTTGATCAGCGGAAGGTTATCAACATTTCTAGCGCTGGGGGAATTGTCAATCAGAAGAACGGTTTTTAAGGCATAGGAATAGCCGGACGGGATATTGTCTCGTTTGCGGATATGGACTTCAGAAACCTCCATATCAATCTTCAGCGCGTTTTCCATGACCGTCATATCCTCGCGCATCAGGTCCGTGGTCCAGTCCCACTGATTGTTTTCAGGATCCGTCTTTCTGACCTGAAAGGTCGCATCCGCAAACCAAGGTTCTTTTGACGTGACGATGTGTTTTATCATCTCGAAGGACTCTTCCCTGACCTTGACTTTAATCATCAACGTCTGGGTGACATTGTTCACTGTATCTTTGACTGTAAGAATGGTATCCCCCGGACCGACCACTGTTACGGTAGCCTTTGCGCTGGTGGTAGAATCGGGGATAACGGTAACCACACCGTTGTTGCCGGAAGTCCACTCATATTTTGACGGGTCATAGCCCGACTGCATAAATGTCAGGGCACGGATGGTCTCGGCGACTTCACCAGCGCCCTGGCCTCTTTCGATCATGATGACTTTTTCGGTGATGCCGTCCGGGTCGGAGGCGGATGTGTTAAAATAGATATTCGGCTCTCCGGAGAAAAATGCATCGCTGTTAAAGGTTCCGGAAATGGTGCTGTCCACCTCTACGTTGCGATTGTTTACAACCGATAAAACCACGGTATGGGTGGAGTTCGCATTCCCGCTGGTGATCGGGCTCTTGTACCGCAGCCAGTAAAAACCGTCCGCATAAGCCATCATCCGGTTCTGGACTTCCAGAATATTTTCGCACAGATTCTCGTTTTTATCGCTTTTTTCATCAGCGGGAAGCAGCGGATCGGTCACATGGTAAAAACCGCCGTTGCCCAGACGCTCCAGGTCATTCAATATGGATTCCGGAATATCGTTGCCCACCGCCACCACAATCACCTGTTTATCGCCCCTGGCCGCAATGGCCGCCGCCACATTGGACAGACTGGTCGTGTCCTTGCCGTCGGTGACCGCCACCAGAAATCCCTGCTGGAAATCCGGATTTGCAGGTGAATGGTTGTCTTCCCAAAGGGACAGGGAGTCAATTACGGCACTGTAAAAATTGGTCGTACCGTAAGATGGCTGGATGCCTGAAGTTAAGGATAAGTGTGCGCTCAGGTCTGTCACGGAAGATGTGAAATCCTGCACCAGTTCATACTCGCCACTTTCATCATAGGAGACGATGGCGACCTTCTGCTGACCTTTCTCGTCCAGATTATCCACAATTACCTGACCGGCTTCCAGCATCTTTTCCAGAGTCACGGATGAACTGGGGGTGTTGTCGAGAAATAATACGGTTTTAATGCCATAGGAATAACCGGAGGGGAGCGCGTCACGTTTGCGGATGTTCATTTCAGATTCCAGCTTGGACACTTCCACGCCATCTTCCAGAACGGTGAAATTATCAACCGTCAAATCCGCTATCCCCAGATGGTCCTTATCAAAGGCCTGGTAGGTGAGATTCACAAACCAGGGAAATGCCGCATAGAACTTGAGATTTTCATTGCCTATTGCTGAAACAAGGGACTGCTGGGCGCCGGATGTCTCACTGACGACGCCATCATATCCGCTTAAGTGATAGCCGGTTTTTGACTTACCGCCGCCGCTGTCGCTGCATCCGATGGTTCCGGCGGCAACCGCCAGACAAAATACAAAAAAACCGGTAAGCAACTTGCGATTTAGTGTATTCAGGAGGCGCTTTTTCTGATTAATCATTGTGTACTCCCCTTTAGATTATTGTTCATGATGCGGTGTGGATAATTGATATTGATGACGAAATGTTTTGGCGAACTCTTTAACTTTGATTTTAATATCATATATATATCAAAAATCAACCATAATTTCAGCCGGCAAACGGGGGTTGTGAGTGATGAATGATGAATGATGAATGATGAGTGATGAATGATGAATTGAAAATCGGGACAAAAAAAAAATTAATTTTGGCGACCAATTTGATGACAGTCCACTAAAGCTTGAAATTAATCAGTATACCGTTATATTAAGCTCCCCAACAAACCATTCAACGGACCTGCCTCCGACATACCGGACACAAAATCAAAGCGGCTCCGGTATTCGCCGGAACGACGAGCGGCCCTCCGCCTCTACCGGTGGTAATCATATATATCTATCGGTAAACGGGAATCATTAATTATGCTCCCCCTCAAAGCTTAAAATCCATCTTAGGGATTCGAAAAATTTTAAAATACCACCATGCCGTTCTTCATGCTCATGCTCATGCTCTTGCTCATGCTCTTAATCTTACTTTAAAATCTTAAGAATGATGCCATCGTAAAAAGTCTGTAATCCGTCATGCCGGACTTGATCCGGCATCCAGAACATACTGAGTATACTGGATTCCGGCCTTCGCCGGAATGACGAAAAAAGGAGAAAATCGACTTTTTATAAAACCATCAAGAATGAGAGAAAGAGCATGATTAAGATCAAGAGCATGAAAATGGTATATTAGTAAATTTCAATTCCCTTATAAATACAGGTTTTTAAAAACCTCCTGAATTTCCTGTTTCAACTGCGCCACTCCGCCTTTTTCTAAAGCCGACAGATAGCTGGTGTGCGATATGAGGCGGCACTGTTGAAAAATCACGGCGTTGGGTTTCTGGGGATTGACGACGGCAGCAAACAGCATCACAACCTCCTGGACCGCTTCCGTGCCTTTCTCTTTTTTCAACGCATGATAGGGAAATACGATGCCCTTTTTATCAATCGGCACCGGTGGCCGGGGCTTCAAGTCGGATATGAAAATATTCTGCTGGGCCAATTGCGCGGTCATGGAATCCTTGATCTGCTTGGGAACCAGATCCTGTGTCGGATTCGCAGGAGGAGCCTTTACCGGAACTGCTGCTTGAGAAACGGCTTCAGTATTTCCCCCGCCTGGGACCGGGCTTCCTGCCGGTTGGGCCGCCGCTCCCCCATTCAGCATGCCTTCACATACACCAATATTTTTACGCAGCACCGCCAGCCGGGGATCATCCGCCGGAAACTTTTTTTCCACAATGGCCAGCGCCTGCTTATAAAAAGATGCGGCTTCCGCATTTTGTTTCTTTGCGTAATACAGGCCGGCCAGATTATTCATGATTTTGGCCGCCCCTTCGCTATCCGGACCGCTGGTCTTTTTGACGATGGATAAGGCCCGCAGGTAGGCGGTTTCCGCTTTTTCAGCATCCCCCTTGGCCTGATACACCAGCCCCAAGGTTTCCAGGCTCATGGCCGTATTTGGATGATCGGCCCCATCCTCCTTTTCCGCTTTCTCCACAGCCGCCGTCGCCTTTTCCAAGGCCTGATCAACCTTGCCGGCCATCGCCAGCTTCAACGCATCCGCGTTCAGCACATCCACGGTTTGATCACTGTCCTTTGAACACCCGGCAATGAAACCGCCTATCAATAATAATGCCAACGTCATGTAAACAAAAGCCTTCATCGCTCTCCTTTTTCATTCTGATTAAAATTCGGATTCAGAAAACGCCAAACACATGCATAATAATAATGATGCCATTGTAAAAAGTCTGTAATCCGTCATGCCTGACTTGATCCGGCATCCAGAACATACTGAGTATACTGGATTCCGGCCTTCGCCGGAATGACGAAAAAAGGAGAA
>JBAQUK010000029.1:0-58282 GCA_049297455.1 Desulfosalsimonadaceae bacterium
ATTTTTTTATCCATCCAAACAGCTGATGCCATCGTAAAAAGTCTTTAATCCGTCGTGCCGGACTTGATCCGGCATCCAGAACATACTGAGTATACTGGATTCCGGCCTTCGCCGGAATGACGAAAAAAGAAGAAAATCGACTTTTTACAAAACCATCAAACAGCTAAACTTTGGGGTTCGGCGGCGGTTTCAACCTCCCGGCCCATGGAGAGGCATTGCCTGAAAAATTCCAGGGTTTTTTGGGCGGAATGCAAGTGATCAAACTGCAAAACCCCGGGCCTGGCATTTGCGGCAAGGCGTTCGCGCAAATCATCGTCATCGCACAATCTGTTAATTTGTGTAACGAGCGCGTGGATGTCACGAGGCGGCGCTATGAGAGCGTTTTCTTCATGCCGGGCGAAAAGGGAAACCCCGCCGCTGTCCGTGATAACGCACGCACAGCCGCAGGCCATGGCCTCGGCAATCGTCCTGCCGAATCCGTGAAAATTAGAAAATTCGACAAAAATACGGGCCTGTGAATATAAATCCGGAAGGTCGCCGCTGGGCACAATGCCATGATTGACCACAGGAAATAAAAGACCTTGCTTTTGGAGTTCCATATCCTCGCATCCGAATACATGAATTTCAATGTCCCTGCGGGATTCATATAGCCGCTTCAAGACCTGAACGGCAGTTTCAAAGCCCCTTTGGGGCGTATGCGGACGCAGCATGGTCAGAATCTTTTTCGGCCCATCGCCCGAATCATCAGTATCCCCCGGATAAAATAAATCCAGATCCAGGGCTGGGGGAACCTCCGTAATCCGAACGCCAAGCGCCCTTATTTTTCCACAAAGCCAAGGCGTCTTGGCAAAAGCGTATGGCGCAAGCCGGTAAGTATCCTCAATGAGTTTTCGAATCCTTTTTTCCCGGTCGGAATAAAAATCAGGCTCAAAGTCCTGAACAAAATATAAAGGAAGAAAATCCGGATGCCTGGCGAATATAGCGGCCATAAAATAAACAGTGGTCCAAAGGGTGGCCACTACGATATCGGTCTGGGGAAAATTTTCTATCAAAGATACATGGTCCTCAAAAAAAACAGGCCGGGTTAGAAGCCCCGGAAATTCCTGATAATTTTTGGACGTCAACACGACCACTTTGACCTCAAGCCCCATTAGAACCAGATCGTTGGCCAACTGGACCACGGATAAAATTCCACCATAGCGTTCCATCTGCTGCACCAGAAAAACAACCGAGCGCGGATTCCCCCCGGTCTCCCGCCAAAGCCTGGTTTTAAACGCAGGATCTTCAAGTTGCTGCTGATATCGCCGAATAACCTCAGCCGGCGCCACCTCCGGGATAATTTCCAGGATAGATTTTTTCCCCTGTGCTGAAAATTGAGCCGGATCATTAAAGACGACAGGAGCGAGGGCCTGGTGTCGTCGCCGCAGGTGCCCCAGCGGATTACGGGTTAAAAAGGCCTGGTATTCCTTCTGATAATAATGTTTCCACCGCTTATCAAAAATTTTACGATTGTGCTGGTAACGGGGCCCTCGCTGATCTTTAAAGGTGACCATGCCTTCATGAAAAATAAAAGTGTCGTCGCAGCAGACGGTTCGCCAGCCGTTTGCCATGGCCCTCATGGAATAATCGGATTCTTCGCAGTACCCTCTTCCGAAAACCGGATCAAAGCCTCCCAGCGTTTCATAAACCCGACGTTTGATATAGAAGCACCAGCCTTCGGGCGTTACCACATCCGGATATTGAGACCTGGAAATTTTTTCTATGTTTTTTGCGGTTTCAAATATTGTTTCTCCGGGGTTAGGCTTGATCCACAGATGGGACGAACGGGTGCTTAAAGGTGATATGATACCGATATGCGGATCGCTTTCGGCACAGCGAACAAGCTTGGCGAGCCAGCCGGGTGTGACAATGGTGTCGCTGTTAAGCAAAACAATGTCTCCGCTTTTGGTGACTTTTAAACCGGCATTGACACTGCCGACAAACCCCAGGTTTTTTTCGTTGCGCACATAGTCAAAACCTTTGCGACCGGCTGCGAATTGCTGCAAAAAGGAAGCTGTATGTTTATCAGAACAATCATCGACTATAATAACCCGATATGGAAGGTCGGTTCCGGCTTCAATACTTAGCAGGCAGTTTCGAACCGCACTGATCTGGTTAAAAATCGGCACGATTATATTGCAGATGCCGTCTGAACTGTTACGACTGATGCTTGTTTCACGAGCCGCTATAATTTGACCGGCGATCTGCTCAAAGTCATCCGCCGCATGGTGAATGCTGAATTGTCGGGCTGTCATAATGGCATCAGTGGTAATTCCTTTACGCAAATCCTCATGATTCAACAGACGTAAAACCGCATTCGCCAGCGCATGAATATCACCCGACGGTGCGAATAATGCGTTCTTTTCATTTTGCGCATATTCGGCCGGGCCTCCGCTGTCAGAAAGAACGCATGCGCAACCGCAGGCCATTGCTTCCAATCCTGTGAGGCCGTAACCTTGAAAAAGGGACGTATCTATATATACATGGGCAAGATTGTAATATTTTCTAAGTTCCTGCGGTCGCACAACGCCTAAATTGTGAAACGGAAAGGGTATGGAAAACTCACTCAAGTCATTGGTTCCATATAGAAAAATCTCAATATCCGGATTCTGGTTATAAACGATGGACAGGGTCTTTACAAGGTCCGCGAATCCTCTGCGAGGGGTTCTGGGCCGTGCCATGGCGATGATCCGAAATGGCTTTGCCCGGCTGCGGCAATTCGGTTCCGGATAATACAACTCCGGATTAAATCCGATGCGTATTTTTTGAATATGCTGATCCGGTTTTTTCAGAAAGGAACGGACACGCTCTGAAATCCATTCCGATGTGGCCAGATGAAGAAAATCAAACCGATAACTTTGGCACGCCTGTTCATAATATTGATATTCTTCTAGATCCGCTGAATTCCCCTCCGGATTATAAAACATCACCTCGAAATCCTGAATAAAATAAAACGGGGTGTATGCAGAACATAGAGCTGCCGTTTGTTCCACCAGCTTTGCAGTACTCCAGAAAGTGGCCATTAAAAATCCGTGACCGCCTAACCGGGCCGAAATCTCCCAGGCGTCGGTGCTGGGGTAAGGTTCAAATAATAAATCAAAAAAGACGGATTCTTTCTGTCTTTTGTTGAGCAAAATGGCGACAATATTCCATCCATTTAAAATCAGATCGTTGCAAAACTCGACCAGCACCAGAGTCCCACCGCCAAGATTTATACTGTTAAAAAAAACAGCAAGGGTCCGGGAGGTGTCCAGACGGATATCGGACGCGACGTAATTTTGCAGCGAAACCAGTTTTAATCCGATGAAATGGTCGAATATCCGCCTGGCATCATTTGAATTTTGCGGGTACTTCCGCAACAGCAAATCCCGGCAGGCTTCCGGCGAGGGCACTGAACGAGAGGCGGCATGCACAAATATATCATCTGCCAATATGCAATATCTACCGGCTTGCGCCAGGCCTGCCGCATATTCCAGAAAATATGCCGGGACCGAGTCATGGCAAAACGGGGGCAACGGATGATGACGGCAGGCAGATTGCTTGAGATAAAAAACAGCCATATCGGGAACTGGTATGAGGGGATATTGACGCACCGATACCATGGACAATTTTTTCGCGCAGGTGATGATATTATCTCCGGGGTTCATCTGAAACGCATAGAGCGGGTGCGAAGGGGTTACCGGCGAAGCCAGGCCAATTCGCTGATCGCAGTAAGCCGCTTTTTTCAGCCCGGTCAGCCAGCCGGGGGTCAGTACGGCCGAATCGGAAATTACGCAAAAATCCCCCCATTTAACATCCATGATGAGATCTCTCAGGGCGGAACAAAAACCCTGTCTCTGCCGGTGAGTCACCCGCTCAAAAAAATCAAGATCTCTGGTCCACTCGACAATTTTCTCTCCCACATATGAATTTTGGGAATCGTCGATCAAAAACAATGTGTTTTTCTGCAAATCGGTAAATTGCCGGAGACTGAGCAAACCCCGCCGTAACACGTCCAGTTCCCCACATGTATACAAAACGATATTGGCACTTTCCGGTTCGTTCGTATCAGGGAAAAAGCCGGAAACCGGTGATAGCTGCTTCGGTTTAAAAATGGCCGTCTGAGTGCGCACGTTTTTATTTGCAGCCCGGAATTTTTTGCCTTTCTTATCTAAAACGCCAAAACCGTTTTTGCGGCAGAGAAAAATCTGAAACTGATTAAGGCCGGCGGCGGTGATCTCAAATCCCAAACTGAGCGTTTCAAGGTTATCTGTCCACCTTGCCCCTGCCGCACCGATGGACAGGTCTTCGAGTTTGGTCAGAGCAGCGGGCAGTAAATCCGATGAGTAGATGGTGTCATTTTTCAGAAAAAACAAATACGGATACCTGGCCTTCTCCGCCCCCAGGTTTGCTGAACCGGCAAAGGAATCATTATTTTCCCGCATGACCAGCCTTATGAACCCACGAGTGGAGAACCTGGAGACGACTTCGGAGGTGTTATCCGTGGAACCATTGTCGATAATGATTATTTCTACCGGGGAATGCGTGTTGGTCCTGAAGAAACCATCAAGCAGATGCTCCAAACATCGGGCGCCGTTTTGGGTGAGAATGATAATGGACACACCTTTCCCAGCCTCCCGGGGATCCCACTTCACGCTGTATTCCTGGGCAAGACCCTCCAGTTTCGTCAGGGGCGCCAGTCCGTCAAAGCCCTGTAAAAAACGTTTTTGAAACAAGGCCCTGTCTTTGGGATTGGACCCTCCGAAATCCTTTTCCGGATCATATTCCATCAGGGTGCAATCCGGATTGTATACATACATATCCTGTGCCCGTGCAACCACAGTGAGTTCATTGTCTGCGGCGTGGGAAACGTAGCCCGGATAAAAAATCCACCCGTTGTAAAGCGTCCTGACCCAGCCGGTTCTGACCATGCCGAATGAGGCGATCCGCCCCTTCCATTTGCCATCATTGAAGGCCAGCAGTCCTTTACCGCTCTTGTCCATAATTTCACAGGCGCACCGCAGCCAGTCCCGACCGGGCCAGGCATCCTGGGCCAGGTAGACGATGTATTTAACAGTGATCCGGGCGGCAGCTTCATTCAGCGTCTTGATAAATCCCTGGCGTTTGCTGTCGTTAACTATCAGGATAGTGCAGGACATTCCGGCACGCCTTGAAAGAAACCCGGCAGTTTTCATCCCCAGATCAGCGTCCGTACAGGGCATGATCACGGCAACGCTATCTGGATTAGAATATGAAAAGTCGGCTATCTCTTGGATATCCACAAAATGGATGTCTTGATTCTCAGGAAAAGAGTCATTTTTCATGTTTGTTAGTGATCTTTCTTATTTTCACATTTGCAGTAACTTATGCCGGATAATCCATAAGTTAAAATTCTTATAATTCAATGGATCCAGGTTGGTATCACCACATCCAGAAAGAATAAGGAAATAAAATCGGATGGTCACCACAAACAACCGACACCTAATCCATCAGATTATTCCAATCTCCAACGATATCCCAGTCGACCAAATATACAGGTTCACTTCTTGGGATACCCCCTTCGTCATGCGATGGCTGGCTGTTTCGCTGGATAAGCATTGTTAATACACCGTCCCTGGACCAGCGAACCCGGTCAATTATCGGTTCCGCATACTCAATATATTCCGGCCAAAGCACCCTCAGTTCACTCGTATCTGGACTATAATCCGGGACGAGCAACCTTTGCACCGACATTTTATCACCTGTAAAATCCCCTCTGTAAATCACGTACACGCGGTCCTGCTTATCAACAACAATCTCAGGGCGACTTATAGGGATTTGGAGCGCTCCTCCGCCCGTCAGGATGAACCGTTTATTTCGATTAGAAATAAAACGATGCTGCCAGGATTTTCCATCGAACCATAGATGCTGGTATTGAGGAATGCCTTCCGGATCGTCAGAATAAAACACAATGTGCGGGTGTCCCTTGCTGTCAACAGCCATACTGGCCTGGTTGATAAGGTTCGACCCTGGGGAAACCGCCCATACAGTCTCCGAATTGACTTGCGTAATAGGGGACTTGAACTGGCATCCCCTGGAACTATACCATGTTAGCCCGGAATCATCTGAATAAGCGTAGTCGACATTAATATTATTAACTCTTCTTTCAGACCCAGGGGAATCCGTTCTCCAAACAAAAGATAGATGAAGTCTACCAGTGTGGTCGATAACAGGATGGTTCCAATAAGCATTACTGGTCCATGGTTTTTGTTGTGAGCCTGACAAGATACAGGGGGACCTGTCTTTCCATTCGGTTGTTTGCTCATCAAATTCTTTGATATATGCATCCCCCTTGTTGCTGCTTCCGTCACGATAGAGAAAAAGCAAAGGTCTTTTTTGTTTACGATCGCCATCACAAATAAATGTCGGATAAGTTACCTGACTCTCACGTTCATTCGTCATTTGAATTACTTCTGTCCAGGCATCAATTGACAATGGTTTTTTTGACCTGCGGTAACGAAGTTTATTCGCATGATGATCAAAGCTTAGATGCAGATAACCATGACGATCAATTCCCATGCTGATGGAATTATGGGCATCAATAAGGTTATATTCCCCGGAAAGAAGATGTTCCATTATTTCATTGCTTAACAAATCTCTCCTGACAATCTTAATGTTGCCTTCAGAATCGTAAAACGATGCAAACTGAAAGTTACTGGCGGTAATTACTCCATGATGCCTGAATATTACCGTATTAATGGTGTTTGTAGCCCATCCTTTACCCAGCTTGATTATCTTTTTCGACCGGACAACGCCTGTTTCCTGGGAATATGCCAGGCTTATTGAGGCCAAAAAAACTGTAACAACCAATAAAACAATATTAATCAGAATGCTACGACTTGTTTTAGGTTCTGTTGACATTTGCCATAACCATCTGATTATATTGTCATATCGGAAAGGCTCAAATTGGTATAACCCATTGATTTCATTGAATGTGATTCTGAAATATCAACAGAACATAGAATCCTTAAAATTCTTCTTACACTATCAAACATGAATTGATTTGATCACAAACGATCTTCCGCTTTGTCACAATTTTATGGTTCCCTGTACCATGAATTTATTTCAATCGCCGGGCATGGAAACCCGGCTGCGGATTGTGTTATGCAGGCCGGTTTTCTTTTCCGGCATTGCCCATATCGATTCCCGGAATTCTTCCTGGCAAATGCTGCATTCCCAATACCGCGTAAGAAAACCGGCATCCCCTGCAGAAATCATATGTCTATTGCATCAAGCCTGTCTGATTTTTTCCTTCAGTTTGTTGATAATCGTTTTTGTGTCCAGCCTTAGTTCCCGGCTGTTTTTCAATATACCTAAAACTTCCGGGATCACCAGATGCTTTGCCGTTAACACACCGTTACGATTAAATATTCCAGCAGGCGGCGCCATGTCGGTGGAATATCTTGCAACAATTTTATCGTAATTTTCCCAAAGCACCGCATTATCTTTTTTTAGTCCGGCAATCAGAAGCAGGCCTGTGGGTGAAGTGTTTATGGGCAGAAAAAAAAGGTCGGGCCGGTACTCCTGCAAAATTACATAAAGTTTCCAGACGTCTCCGGTCCAGGTTTTCGTTCTCCGCCGCCGCTCCGCCTGAGCCGGATGAACAGGGAATATGTCATCTATCACAACCAGTGTCCACGGGGCTGCAAATCTCTCAACATTCCTGAAGTCTCGCAGGGCATACTCAAAAAAATGCATACCATCAATGAAGACCAAATCGGGAGGATGCTTGAGCAACCCCGAAGCAGGACCTTTAAAAAAATCATCGCTGGTTATGCTCACAATTTGAGCATTTTCAGAGAGAGGAACCTTCACCTGTGGCATGGGATCAATACCAATGGCTTTACACTGAGCCAGGGCCAGGCTTTTTCCCTCCTGGGCACCAATTTCAACATACAGCTCAGGGGAAATGACTTGATGAATCAAGGACAGCATCTCATATTTGTCGCCATCACCCATACGCGCTTCCTCATCAAGGCTACCTTTTGGAAATGATTTCTGATTCCGATAAGCCTCATCCAGCCGCTGGTAAATAAAATCATGGGTATTTTGACCCATGAACGCGGCAATCTCCTGCCAGCGCCTGATGGCTTCCGCCCATGATTGACGTCTCATGGCCAATTCTGCAAAAGCAATGCGCAGAGATTCCGATTCCGGATGCATTTCCAATCCCTTTTGAAAAACAACATCAGCCGCCATCAGGCAACCTGCCATTTCAAAAGCACCCGCCAGGCGAATCAGACTGTCTTTGTCCGTTTCTTTAGAATCTATGCCGAGTATGGCCTTCCAACTCTCGGGGCTTAGAAAGGCATGCAGGGTTTCATGATAAATAGCCGGATTCACGCTTACCCGGATCAAAATTTCCACCCGCATGGGGCAATCCGGTAACTGTCTTACGCCATTAAAGACCAACTCAGCCTCTTTGCCGGTAATAAACAAGACCATGTTGTTCTCTGAGGGAAGACGGAGTGCGGGGCCTTTCAAAGTTATAAAACTACTGTCATCAAAAGTCCGGATCGACCAGAATATCTTATTTGTTGTTCTATCAACAAACTTGACGTCGGAGAGGGTTGCAGCACCAGCCGTATTCAACGGCAGGAGACGTAATGGTGAATTTTTAAGTAAATCCGGCCGGGGGATATCCACCGTTAACGTTTGCCATTGATCTGACAAAAGATGAAAATGATGTTCGGTGTATTTACCCTTTTCTATCGGCATATTAACTGTCGCAAAAAGAGCCTGAGCCGTTTGGGGCGCTCCCAATAACTGGTTCACCTTGTTACGCTGTTCATTGTACCCCGCTTCATACTGACCCAACAATTGAAATATTGCTTCCAGAATTCCTTCATCGCCAGAGGCATCCTTTTTCTCATGAGAAGCAACAATCCCCAAGTGTGAAGATTTCGCAGCCTGACACCCGGCTGCTGCCTGTCGCAAACGCTGATCGTCATAAACCCGAATAAAGGAGGCGAACCTTTGCGTCTCGACTTCTGGGGCACTGCCGGCGTGGTGATGTTTCAACTCTGGCTGAACATGATTCAATAATAATGCCTCCGGGATATGGATGCCGAATTCGCCCATAAGTGCTGCATGCAAGGAAGTGACCGGGTCGGCCAGAAGCTGGTCAAAAGTAATCAGGACGTGATCGTGCCCTTGGCAGAAACGCGAGGCATCGCGTATGTACGTCAGCCAGAGAATGTGAGCCTGAGTCAAGTCCAGATTTTCTTTGGCGATCAGAGACCGGGCCACTTCCCATGGATGGCGGAGAAGATGGATCAGTCTCGGCTGGAGGTTTAATTCGACAATAACGTCCAGCCAGATTGGAAAGGCCCGGGCCATGAAGGGATCGGCCAGGACAAATGGATCGCTTGCCCCGGCATGCATGGCGAGAAGGTTATGGATACGCTGTTTAGCGCTTTGGGCGGCCGAGGTATTCTGCCAACCATGCGGCAAGCTCCCGGCAGTCCATGGTGAGATGCCAAGATCCCGGCACAACAGCGCATGAATGAGGGCCGGACCTGCCGGCGAATCATCGGCCATTGCAAAACCGATCAACCGCAGGCATTGGGTGAGCAGGTTCAATCCACTGTGCGGAGCCCCAAGACAGACGACCAGAGCGGGCTGAACATCCTGCCGCAGGGTATTTCCCGCCTTATCCCTTTTATTATTAATATGAATGGAATTCATTGTATCAATTATTTATTCATCCGCCATGCATTATATTCCTGATAGACAGCATTTATGTGGTCAATAACAGTTGGCTGTTTCTTCCGGAAGAGCAAGGTATCGATAAAAGAAAAGATACCATCGCCCACCTTCCATCGCATGGAACGTGAAATAGCATGAAAATCTTTTTCAGGGTGGAGGAGCAATGATTGCAAGGTTTTCAGGTCCTCGACCACATGACCGGATGACATTTTCTCATAATCTTTAAAAATATTTTCCAAATGATCTGTTGCCATTGCCTGCCCGGACTTGAAAGTAATCATTTCCAGTCCATGAACTAAAGCATTCCCCAACCGCCACCGCTTTGAGTTTTTCAGGGCTACAAAATCATTATTTAATTGATGCATCCATCTGTTTAATTTTTTTATTGCATCAGGATCACGGATGTATTCGCGCCTGCGCTGCGAAGTTGATCTTTTCGTTGTATTTTCGGTCTTGAACTGATCAAAAACCGCCTGCATATGGTCCACTGCCAGAGGCTTCTTTTTCCTGAGCAGCAGAATCTCCCCCATGCGCGTAAATCTATCGCCCACTTGCCATCTGGCCGATCCGAGCAACGCCTGAAAATCGCGTTCCAGCAGTTGCATTATTGATTTAAAATCAGCTTCCCGATCCCTGGCTGCGGCCAGCTCCTTTTCCACTCCGGCCAGCACGGCAAAATACTCCCGGCTCAATTTCTCCTGACGTTCCAGAGCGTCTTCAAGTATTTGTCTCTTTTTTTCCCATTCACCGGTGCGCTGATCCAGCAGCTGGAGAAGCCTGTTATTTTCCTGAGCCCCCTCATCAAGCTGATCCTTGATTCTGGTTCGTTCCAGCACAGA
Organism: Desulfosalsimonadaceae bacterium; assembly: GCA_049297455.1. Classification (GTDB taxonomy): domain Bacteria; phylum Desulfobacterota; class Desulfobacteria; order Desulfobacterales; family Desulfosalsimonadaceae; genus SURF-3. Next base: position 10,605 of record JBAQUK010000029.1, read on the forward strand.
CTGTTCATGACTGGCATTAAGCGTTTCAATTTGCCTGTTTTGGGTTTGAAGCTGATCTTCGCGAGTGACCCACATACTTGCCATTTCGCAAAGGTCCCGGCTCACCCTAAGCCAGACTTCAAGCGTGAGCGGGACATCCGGGATATCGGGCATTACAGGCAAAATAATACGGGAATCATTACCGGTGGCAACAATCTGGAGCTCTTTCTCACTAGACAGGCACAAAGCCGTCCCTTCAATAATGCAGGCATCAAAACCAGTGTCGCTGTTTTTTTCCCACAATGGCTCACCTGTGACGTCATGCTTCAAACAGATGGCGGAAATATGAATCAGGCCGGTATTGTTCAAGGGATCTATACGCAGGCCATAATTTCTAAGAGTAAGGGATTCAGGCAGCCTCACGCTTAACTGCTGCCATTCATCAGGAACGAGCAAAATTTTTTGGGCCTTGTTCTCGACATAGATTTTTTCACCCGTGTTATCGTCAGGGGAAAAAACCTGGGCGTACAAAGCGCTGACAGTCTGATCCGCCATCAACAGCAGGCGCTGTCGCCGGTTGTTATCCTCCAGTTCAGCGCTTTCATAACGGCTCAGAAGTCCCAAAAGCTCATTAAAAAGTTTAGCTGAATGGACGTTGCCAGAAATAGTTGAAGCCACTTCCTGCTCTGCCAGCATCAACGACAGTGTTGCCGCATCATCTACGTCCGCATCCTGAAACCCCTCGTCCAGGTGGTCATGATTCGGCATCAATTGAATATGCCTGATCTGGCGAAGCCTCAACTGATTATACAGTCGGGCAAAATGACTGAAAGCGGCCAAGTGATCGGCCTGACTGTGGTGCCGATGTTTGCGTTCAGGGCGCACAAATTCAATAATCTGTTGATAGCGACTGTCCATGCTGAAAGGATAGGCCATTTCCAGCTTTTCGCTGACGGCAATCAGGGTTGTCACCGGATCGGCCAATAATTGATCATAAGTGACAAGGGTATGCCGATGACCATTACAGCCTGATAACGCATCACGGTTATAGACCATCCACAGCAGATGCCCTTTGCGTAAATCCATGCCATCGCAAACATTAAGAGATTCCGCCACTTCACAGGGATGACGCACCATATGAATGAAGACCGGGGCAATGTTTAATTTACGAAAGACATCCAACCATAGGGGCATTAACCGGCATATTCGCGGATCGGTAACAGCCCATAAATCTGACCCCGAAAAATTACGCTGAAAAATGCCCATAATATCTTCTTTGGCAATATCCGCAGCCGGGCTGTCGACCCAACCGTCCGGCAGATTTCCGATCATATCCCAGCGACATCCCAGGTTAGACAACAAATTATCATGTATGGAAACAATTTCATTGTTTCCATAACGACCGGCTGTTTTGACCGGACTATCAGCCATAATGGCATTGCCGAAATCCGCACCCAATATCTGAAGACATCCGGCCAGGGCCGAAGTGCCGGTTCGATACATGCCAAGAACAATAATGACGTGATTGGCAGGGGTTACCATTTTTTGATCCTTATTTACACTTCTGATTTTAATCTCATACGCTATCAAGCGGTTTAACGCCTTGACTTGCCGGTTTAATCTTGTCATACATTTCGGCATCAAATGCAAGTGCTTATTCCTGAGGGGAACCAACACCATGGACATCAAAACGACCCTATCTTCCTCGATTCAAACCGAAATCCAACGGATGACTGACTGGGCTGTGAAAGTCAGAAACTCAAAGCTTTGGCCATTGTTTCGTCCGTTTTACCGGGTTGCTATAAATTTTATTAATATTGAAAAACTGTTTGGCGTTCAATCCAAGGTGCTGCATGCCCACCGGCTACGTCTTTACAACCTCGGATTTGTAGAAAAAACCCTCTCGGAACTACAATCGCTGGTCAATGACAATGTTTTTAAAAATTCCGCCGCCTGGGAGCTGGCGTTATGGCATGCCAACCAATACACAACCGAAAACGCCCGAAAATGTCTGGAGTTTTTGAAGATCGCCGCAAACGGCAAACATGATTCAGAAATATCGCGTGGAATGACCGTATTGAAAGCCGAATGCCATGATATTCTGGGTGAACAGGGAAACGGGCGGGCGGAGGTTGCCAAAGCCTTACGAAGGAAATTCCATGCCGACCTCTGCCTGGCTGCAGCTAATCTGGAACAGACCCTGCCCGCAAAAATACGATGGATCAATAAGGCATTTGAATTTTACGGTCTTTCAGACATATCGGTTGATTTATCATCAAATAGAACTTTTTTTGATCACCTTTCATCGGGAATTAGAAATCCAGCGAAGAGGGATTCATCAAATGAGTCAGCACTGGTATCCGTCATTATCCCTGCCTTTAATTCGGAAAAGACCATTTCCACGGCCATCGAATCCCTTCTGTCGCAAACCTGGAAGAATCTGGAAATTCTGGTTGTTGATGATTGCAGCACCGATAGAACCCCCCATCTGGTCAATGATTACTCGCAAAAAGACAATAGACTCCACCTGATCAGAGCTGCGATGAATCAGGGGGCATATGTGGCAAGAAATATAGCGCTTAATCAGGCAACCGGCGAATTTGTCACCTGCCATGATGCCGATGACTGGTCCCATCCCGAAAAAATAAACAAACAGGTAACCCATTTACTGAATAACCCCACGGTAATCGCTAATATTTCACAATTATCCAGAGCGGGAAATGACCTGAAATTTTTTCGCCGGGGTAATCCCGGGAACTACATTCAAATCAATATGTCCTCTTTAATGTTTCGACGGAAACCGGTCATGGAAAAAGCCGGGTATTGGGACAGTGTCCGATTTGGAGCGGACGGTGAGTTTCTCCTGCGTCTGAAAAAAATCTTTGGCGAAAAAAAAATAGCGCAGTTAAAAACAGGTCCGCTGTCCATTCTCAGGCAATCTCCGGACTCTCTTACCGGCAACCGGCAGTTTGGATATCACGGCTTTTTCATGGGGGCGCGCAAGGAATATCGCGAAAGCCATGACTACCATCATGCCATAACAAACAGCCTCTTGTTTGAATTCCCCCAGAAGAATCGTCCATTTCCTGTGCCGCACCCGATGCTGCCGCAAAAAAAAGACAGTAATAACCGCCGGCATTTTGATGTCATCATGGTATCTGATTTCCGTCTGCCCGGCGGAACCACGGCGTCTAATATCGAAGAAATCAAGGCACAAACCGAACTGGGTATGAATACGGGTCTGGTCCAGATGTCACGTTATGATCTTGAACCTTCAAGAGAGATAAATCCTGGCATCCGCTGTCTAATAAACGGAGAAAAGGTTCAATTCATTGTTTACGGTGAAAAAGCTTCCTGTGACATGTTAATCCTGAGACATCCCAACATATTACAGGAACGACAGCGGTTTATCCCGGATATAAAGGCGAAAGATATTCGGGTGATCATCAATCAGACGCCCTTAAAACTTTACGGGAAAAACGGACGGCTTTATTACGGTTTAAAGTCCTGCGCGAAAAATATGGAATACTATTTCGGGCAAAGCGGATTGTGGCATCCGATAGGTCCTCTGGTCAGGACAGCCCTGATAAAACATCATTCGGAGGATCTTCGCCATATTCAATTATCCGAAACAAACTGGTACAACATCATCAATGTGCCCCGGTGGAAAAGGGCCACCCGTCCTCCGGCAGGGAAAAAGGTCATCATCGGAAGACATTCCAGGGACGATCTGGTCAAATGGCCCGAAAAACCCGACGAATTACTCTCCATCTATCCGGAATCAGATATATATGAGATTCACATCCTTGGTGGTGCTGAAATCCCTCAAAAGACTCTTGGATATTTACCCCGGAACTGGCGCGTCTACGAATTCGGTTCCATGTATCCCAAAGATTTTCTGTCCCGGCTCGATGTTTTTGTTTATTATACCCATCCGGATTGGGTGGAATCCTTCGGCCGGGTAATTTTTGAGGCCATGGCTACAGGCGTGCCGGTGATCATCCCGCCGGTCTATAAGGAGTTGTTTGCTGAAGCCGCCATTTATGCCGAGCCCGCAGAGGTTCAAGAAAAAATCCAGCAATTGATGACCGATGCAGAATACTATGACACGCAGGTAAAAAAGGCGCTTGCGCATGTGGAACAAAATTTTGGCTATTCCCAGCACGCCGCACGGCTGCAAAAAAAAACAACATAAGCCCCGACCGCAGCCGAGGCTTTCAAATAACTTCAAACTAAACAACCACCAGCTAAAGCTGGTGGGTTGAAATCAAGTGCTGAAAGCACGGATACGGGTCAAAGACCCGTCATTATTCAGTTCTAAAATCATCATCCTTCTTAGGTTCAAAATGATGCTCAAGATAAGCTTTAATCATTTCATAACTGGAATGATAAATCTATCCGCCTAAATGCGGAGGCTTTAACCTTGATTGGGACTAGTAAAAAATCACTGACCGAATTTTTAATCCCAATAATTGGTTAACGTTTTGTGGGGATTATGTCAAAAAAATTCCACATCGTCATTCCGGCGCAGGCCGGAATCAAGATAAAATTCTGTTACTTGAAGCTCAAGGCACAAAAAAAGCCCCGGCTGAAGCCAAGGCTTTAAAATATCTCCAAAGAGAAACCGTAGAAAGTCGGGATTCATTCCCGACAAATGAAATATATCCATCGCCGGGTAAGAAACCCGGCTACCAGTTTGACTTGTTTCCAGACCTTTCGCCTTTTACCAAACTCCGCTCAACACATTAGCGCATTTAACATACTTTCAAACGAATGATGCCAATCTTGCTGCATGACAAAATTTAAACCAATCATCGGATCATATTCATCATGAATTGCTTTATGCACAAGCGCCACAAACTCCACTTCATTTTCATACAGCCAGACAGGGCTGCCCATAGCCTCAATTTCCGGCCATCTGACGGAAATGACGGGGATACCGGCAGCCAGGTATTCCAGCAGCTTCAATGGCCGGATGCCCTGTATACCACCCATGTGATTGGTCACATCAAATGGAATCAATCCGGCGGTAGCGGCACTCATGAGAGTTGGCAACTGATCATGGGGCACAGGACCGGTGAAATATACATTTACCGGCATATTCTTCAGCAAATCCTTAATATCCGCAGGACCTGTAAAAACAAATGAGACGTCGGGTAAACTTTTAGCAACTGATCGTATAAGCCGAACGTCCAATCGCGTATCAATCATTCCTGTATATAACAGGATGGGATCAGGAATATTTTTGAGGATGGGGTGCCGTTGGGTTGAAGGCTTTTGAACATAAAAAAAATCGAAATCCACTCCATTCGGTATGAAAGCAGTTCTGCCGGCGCCAAGCGTATCCACATATTTTTTTAAGCCCTGGGCGGAAAATACAGTCAGGTTTGCGTGCCGAGCGATTTTTTGGGCCAGACTGAAAGCATTTCCCTCCCACCCCGCAAACCGTTCGTGCATGTCCATCACTCTGAAAATACTTTTTTTATATTGAAGTTGATCCAGCAAAAAATGATAAGAAAGATTATCAATATATACGATGGAAATTCGCCCAAATCCCATTTTATTTTGAAGACGTTGGAAGGATGGCACCATCGTTCTAAACCAGTTATGGGTCACCGTTTTATTTCTTAATAACGAACGTCCATCCGGCGCAATTAAAGAAAAAGGAACATACGACCGGATCATTCCATTTTCATGAATCGTCCGACATTGAAGAGCGCCTTTCAATCGTTTTATAACTTCGGAACTCCATAATCTGGATAAATGCAATAACGTAACGGGCGCAGAAAAATAATGAACCACCCAGCCATGTCTTGCAAATTGCCGGGCCAGATGCTGACTGCCCACTTGAAGGGCTGACCAGTAGGGATGGGTGCACCCCATGACCACTGTTTTGCATTGAGCGTTTGGTATAGCGCGATGGTTCTGCTTGCTCATGGGTGCGGGATTCATTGCATTCAATGGCGAATCGTATCTGAAAAAACGTTGATGGTTTTTTCCGCCGTCTCCGTCCAACTGAATTTTTTTGCCTGTTCAAGACTTTTTATACTCATTTCAGCATACAGGCTGTTTGAAGTAAAGACTTGATCAATTGAATCCACCAGGCAGCGAATATCATCCGGGCGACATTGAATTGCGGCGTTTTCGACCACTTCCGGGAGGCTTGCCCTATCGGAACAGACCACAGGGCACCCACAGGCCATGGCTTCAAGCACCGGAAGCCCAAACCCTTCATAAAAACTTGGATAAACAAATACCCTTGCCCCTGAATAAAGGACGGCAAGCTCTTGATCTGTTAGATATCCTGTAGAAATAAGCCTGTCTTGCATATTCCCGCAGATTTGTTTTTTTCCGGTCGTTCTGTCCCAGCCGGACCAGCCGACGCATACAAATTTAACCGTCGCTGGCAAATGTGCCATTGCGGTGATAATTGATTGTATATTTTTTCTCGGATCGGACGTACCCACAAAAAGGATATAGTTATCCGGCAGCTTCATTTTTATTTTTAATAAATCTATCTCACTGTCAGGACGTTTGTAAAAGAGACTTTTTTTAAAACCAAGATGGATGGGATAAATCGCCGCATCCATATGGGGGTATGCATTTTTAATTTCTTTTTTTGTAAATTCAGATGGCGTTATAATTGAATCAACATATCGGAGTGATTCCGTAAAATAATGATTAAAATAAAGGACACGCTCGTTTGGATGAAAATGCGGAAATGTCTTTAATGAAAGGTCATGAATGGTAAACATGGTTTTAACATTTTTTGCCGCCTTGAACGGGAAATACCCCACTTCATGATAAATATCAAATCCTTTCGAAAGCTCAAAAAATCGCTTGGCGCTTTTTTCATAAACATAGCGCCTGGCAAGATATGGGATAAAAGAAGGGAGCCTCCATGCAATCGCAACCGCATTTGCCAGAACGCTCTTCGCTTCCGGAGGCGTTGGCATTTCATCATAAATATCCGTCCCATCAAAATATTTTACTTCAATATCCGGATAATGAAGACATATCTCCGTATAAAGAGATTTGAGATACCTTCCTATGCCTGTCGCTATATTTTGCAAAGGGGTTGCATTTACTATAATCCTCATAGCATATAGCATGCCCTATTAACAAGTAGGCGCATAGATCGTCGTTTCAGTCAATAATGATGCCATCGTAAAAAGTCTGTAATCCGTCATGCCGGACTTGATCCGGCATCCAGAACATACTGAGTATACTGGATTCCGGCCTTCGCCGGAATGACGAAAAAAGGAGAAAATCGATTTTTTACAAAACCATCTACTTTTTATTTAATTTTCCGGTTATGATTCCCTGAGAGACCGGTCCAGCATTTCAAGAATCGGATCCAGCAGATAACCGATAATGGTCCGCTTGTCGGTTTCAATATAGCTGACGGCCGGCATGCCGGGCGACAGATAAGCGCCGATGGCTTTCAGTTCCTTTTCCGACACCTGGATGTGGGCGAGATAAAACGATTGCTGCCCGGCGGCGGTTTCCCGGGTCACCTGGTCCGCTGAAACATAAATCACCTCACCCGCCACCGGGGGGGTTGTCCTTCTGTTAAACGCAGAGAGCTGGACCCTGGCTTTTTGACCTTTTTTGACGTGGGTAATTTTATCCGGCTGGATATGTGCCTCAATAATCAGACGGGCATCTTTGGGGACGATTTCCATGATTGGCTGGCCCGGCTGGATCACCCCGCTGTCCTCGGAATGAATCCGCATATTGAGAATTTCTCCGGCAATGGGTGCCCGGATGGTCAGTCGTTCCATGGCGTCTTCCTTGGGGCGAAGCTGCTCCTCAAGCTGGAAAATAATGTCCTGGGTTTTGCCCAGCTCGGCCAGCGATTCTTCTTTGTATTTGTTCTTCAGGCTGACGATCCGCATTTTAAATTCCTCAATTTTCTGATTGATTTCTGCGATGCTTTGTTTCAGCCTTCCCACTCTCCCTTTGCCTTCAGCCCGTTGCCGTTTCAGTTGCAGCAACTGGGCTTTATCAATATAATTCTCATCAAACAGGGATTGTTTGGCCTGGATTTCTTCTTCCAAAGTGGCTTGCACCTCATGCTGGGCCTTTAACTCCTCGCTGGCGCCGAGCACCTGTTCGTTCAACTGGTTGATCTGAGAATTGAGCATGTCAATTTGACCCGTCAGGTCCAGACGCCGGGATTTAAATATGTCTTTTTCCATTTTCATGGCGTCGGCGACTTCCGGCTTATCCTTATTTTCCTTTAATTCCAGCGGCCAGTTAATCGTATCATTATGAACACTTTCTGCCCGCAACCGGGCCATGGCCGCCATTTTTGCCCATATCTGGCCGCTCAGAAGCGATACTGTGGAATTGACTTCCGAACGTTTAAGGATGATGAGCGGCTGGTCTTTTTCAACTTCATCTCCGGGCTGCACCAGAATTTTTTCCACAATCCCGCCTTCGAGATGCTGAACGGTTTTGCGTTCCTGGGAAATCGTGACCAGCCCCGGCGCAATCACGGCCCCTGAAAACGGCAAAAAAATTGACCAGGCCACCAGTCCGCCAAAAAAAATAAAGATGACCAGCAGTCCACCCAAAATCAGGTGCTTGGGATTGGTTTTCAGATGTTTATCTTCACTGTTTGGATTTTGCATTTGCTGATTTTCTCCTGAAAATTGGGCTTGATCATCGTGTCGGCCATTTTGATCTCATGCCGGGTATGGAAACCGGGCCTAAGCCGATACGCTAATATTGTCCATTTATCTTATTGCACCATCACAGCGCGGGATACGTTCTGGGCGGGGGCCACAGCCTGAGGGCCGCTCAAAAGCTTTTTAAATACATCCTCTTTGGGCCCGAACATGGCCACCTGACCTTCATTAAGCATGAGTACCTTGTCCACGCCCCCTAACAGGCTGGGCTTATGGGTCACAATGATCATCGTTGTTTTTTTCTCTTTCAGCCGGGCCATTGCAGACTGCAGGGCTTTTTCACCGGCGTCGTCCAGATTGGAATTGGGCTCATCCAACACAACCAGTTTCGGGTCGCCATAAAAAGCCCTTGCCATGGCGACTCGCTGACGTTGACCGCCGGACAGACGGACACCGCCGTTGCCAATCTGGGTGTCATAGCCATGGGGCAATTTTAAAATCATCTCGTGGATACCTGCCTGCTGGGCCGCCGCAATCACCTTTTCCGGGTCAACGATTCCCATTCTGGCGATATTATCAGAGACGGTTCCTGAAAAGAATTCGATATCCTGAGGCAGATAACCAACATAGGGTCCCAGCAAATCTTTGTCCCACTTGTAAACATCCGCCCCATCCAACCGGACCGTCCCGGCCATGGGTGGCCAGATGCCCAGAAGCAGGCGACAGAGGGTTGTTTTGCCGGACCCGCTCGGCCCGATCATTCCCATTTGCTCGCCGGCCGGCAGCGCAAACGTAATATTACTCAAAATCATCCGATCACCAATGCCCAGAGAGGCACCTTCCGCCGCAATCTGTCCTTCCGGTTCGGGAAGCACCATTTTTTCGGGTGTTTCCGCAGATTTTAACAGCGCGTCCACCCGCTTAAAGGCCCCTCTGGCGTCTACCGTCAACCGCCAGGTATTCATGGCCTGTTCCACCGGATTCAATGCCTGACGCATAATAATGGAGGCGGCGATGATAATTCCCGGAGTGGATTCATTTTTAAGCACCAGATACGCCCCCAGCCCGTAAATTAAAACCTGAGTGGCGGCCCGGAAACTTTTGGAAACCGCTCCCATGACACCGGCCATGCGGTTGGTTTCGGTCTGAAGCCCCATGACCGCGCCATTGGTTTTTTTCCAGCGTTCCTTCACCCCGTCCAGCATACCCATGGAATAAATCACCTCGGCATTACGAATGCAGGTGTTGATGAAATGCTGTTCCTGGGCTGCGACTGCGCTGGCCTGGTCCGACCGTTTTCGGGTCAGCATGTCTTGCATCAGACCAAGGATAAACAGCATCAGCGCCGCCCCAAGCGCAAAAAAGCCCATCATGGGATGCATCAGGTAAATCACCAGTAAATAGATCGGCGTCCAGGGTGCGTCAAAAAAAGCAAAAATCGCGTTGCCGGAAAAATAATTACGCAGGGTGTTAACGTCCTTGAGCCCTTCCGTATAACTGATTTTTTTCATCCGGCTGGCGCCGTTAAGCATTTCCGTCAGCACCGGACGGCTGAGAGCGTGGTCCATTGCCACTCCCGCCTGAACCAGAAGCCTGGATCTCAAAAAATCCAGACACCCCATCACCAGAAGCGCCACGATAGCGCCGATGGTGATCGTTGACAGGGTCGGCAGACTGAAACTGGTCAGCACCCGGTCATAAACCGCCAGCATATAGATGGGAAAAGTCAGAGCCAGAATATTGATAAAAAAGCTGAAAAGCCCTGCAAAGAAAAAATATTTCATCCATTTTTTAAGAAACGTCCGCATCATTGCTCCCGAATTAGTTTGAATTGCCGCCGGATAACGGTTCTGTCAGACACTGGTGCGATTCCGTCAACCCGTCATTCCGACGGCCCATGGAATAGTATAACTCCGCCAGGCTCAACCGATAGTCCGAAACCGCGTTGTTGCGGTTGGCTTCCGCCCGGGTGAGTTTGGCCTGAATATCCAGCAGGTCCGAAATTGTGCCCATCTGCACCTGGGACCATTTTTTGGCCCGGTCATAGCTTTCCCGGGCCGCTTCCAGGGCTCCGCCAGAGGTTTCGATCCGGCCTTTTGCCTCCTCAAGTCTCAAAAAACTTGTCCTCACCTGTGCGGAAATGCGATCTTCCATATCCTTGCGGTGTTGAAACAATCGCTCGACCTCATGCCTGGCCCCGGCCTGCTGATAAAACTGCTGGCCGCCCAGATTAAATTCCCACTGCATTTGAATCATGGCTGTCCAGTAGGTATTTTCCTGGTCCCGGTCATAGGTCTCGCCCGTCACGAGAAGCTCCTCATTTTTATAATCAGTGTTCCGCATATAATAATCATAATTCGCCGAAATTCGGGGACTGAATTTCCCCAACTGGATAGCCAGATCCTTTTGGGCCATTTGAATACTTTTTTCAGCGACTTTTATTTCCGGACGATGCTGGTTTGCCGAGACAAGGCAATTACCGAGATCCCAGTCAGCGTCACGGACATCCAGAGACGGCTGACCTTCATATATAACCGGCGCTTCCGCAGGAATCCCCAGCAAAAGATTCATCATCACTTTTTGTGTTTCCACTTCATTTTTGGCCTGGCTGAGCTGTTGCTGAGCATCCGCCAAATCCACCCGGGACTGGAGAACAGCCACATAAGGGGCCATCTGTTTGGCATAAAATGCGGCAGCGGATTTCTCGTTAATTTCAAGCCGTTTTACGGCGGATTCCAAACTGCGGGCATCTTCTGATGCTTTCAGAAGTTTTAAGAAGGTGGTCTGAATCTCCAGAATCAGATCCATCTCCGCCTGTTCCTTCTGGGCACGTGACAATTCTTCGCCCAGAACCGCTTTTTGATAGGTATTAAAAATGGTAAATCCCTGAAACAGCGTCTGGGAAATCCGAAAATCCATCACCCCGATGTCCTGGTCCAAATAGTCCGATTCGGTTGGGCCTTTGGCTTGCAGACTTTGCAGTTCCTGGGCGAATGTGCTGGCGGAAAGGGTCGGAAAAAAATTCCCCCGCTGTGCGCCGATTTGCGAGCCAGCTTTTCGTATATCGCTTTCTGCGGCCTTTATTCTCGGGTTTTCCTTTAACCCCCGGGCCACACACTCCGGAAGGGTATAAATCAACTGCTGTCCAGCAGGGGTTCCCGACGCCACACGGCTGATGGCGCTGTCAGATCCAGACGTCGTCTCCTGGCAAAAAGCCGCTGACCAAATAAGGCAATTCATTAAAACAACCGTTGACAACAACCCAAAATATCGAACTGATTTCCTATCCATGTTTTTTTCCCCGCACATTCCATATCACCATCACACCGCCTGCTGCTGATTTGTGGGCAGCGACTTAAGCTTGCTTAATATTTCCGATTTATCACCAAATTGGACCACCTGTCCATTGTTCATGATAAGAATTTTATCCACCACCTCCAGAATCTCCGGTTTGTGCGTCACCAGAATGCAGGTCGCGGAACGCTCCGCTTTCAGGCCGGTCAACAATGCCATTAATGCCTGCTCCCCTTCCCTATCCAGATTGGAATTCGGTTCGTCCAGCACGATCAGTCCCGGATCGCCATAGAGCGCCCTGGCAAGTCCCACGCGCTGCTTCTGGCCGCCCGAAAGAGACACCCCGTCTTGGGTGAACAAAGGAGTCTCATAGCCCTGGGGCAGACTTTCAATCAATTCTGCAACGCCGGCCATTTCAGCCGCCTTCAAAACCTTGTCCGGGTCCGGCTCTCCCATGCGGGCAATATTCCGGGACACGGTTGTTTGAAACAATTCCACTTCCTGGGCCAGATAGCCCAGGTGTTTGCCAAGTTCGTCCTGATCCCAATAAAATATATCCACATCATCCAAGCGTACTTTGCCTTTAAACGCGGGCCAGATGCCTGCCATGACCTTGCAAAGAGTCGTCTTTCCAGCACCGCTGGGCCCGATCACCCCCAGAATCTCACCGGGCTGCAATGAAAATGAAATATTATTTAAAAGCAGGGCCTGATCCATTTTAAAAAACAGGTGGTCTGCCGTTAACTTTCCCACAGGCTTCGGAAGCCGCATTTTGTCCGGCTGCATTTCGATGATTTCCATAAATTGATGCAACCGGTAATAAGAGGCCCGGACTTTTACAATAAAGCTCCAGGTTGACATCAGACGCATCAGCGGCCCAGTGGCCTGGCCCATGATAATGGAGGCGGCGATCATTAAGCCCGTATCCAGTTCCCGCTTCACGGCAAGATAGGCCCCAACGCCGTAGATCAGCACTTGCATGAACACCTGCATGGGCCGGGTAATGCTTTGCAAAGCGCCCGCAAATCGGCTGGCAATGGTCTGATTGTCGATTATTTCAGCGTTCCGGTCGTCCCACCGGCCGCATATCCCGCTTGCCATGCCCATGCTGTGAACGACTTCCGCATTTCGCAAGAGAACATTCACTTCCCCGCTGTTCCGGGCATACAAATTATTTGCTTTCATCAGACGGTCACGGGTTAAAAAATTCTGCAGCACGCTAAGGCCGAGAATAAAGGAGGTTCCGATGAAAGCCACTAAAAACAGGGAGGGGCTGATCACATACATAAACACCAGGTAAAAGGGCGCCCAAGGCAGATCAAAAACAGCATAGATTCCCTGGCTGGTGAAAAAACTCATGACCGTGTTTAAATCAAAAAGCCCCTGCGCATACCCTCTTCTTGGGAATGCGTTTGCCCGTATCATGTTTTTGAAAACCGTCTCGCCCAGGGCCTGATTCAGATCAACACCGGCAACATGGAGCAGCCGGGACCGCAGATAATTAAATAAACCCATCATCATTAGGGCGAATAAGGCCAGAATGGTAATGGAATATAAGGACGAATAACTAAAGCTGGTCACAATGTTTCCATAAATGGAATACATATAAAAGGTGAAGGTCAACTGCAGAATGTTGATAAAACAGCTCAGCAACCCGGCAAAGACAAAATATTTTTTCCACTTTCTTAAAAACGCGCGCATACGTTTGGATTTCCGATAGCCGGGGGTGTCACCTGAACATCAGCCCCTGAAAAATAAAAATTCCATCAATGTCCATGGGTTAGATAATAATTAACATCATCGGATGTCCATAACGCCGGGTCTTTTGTTTCAGCCTTGGGGGTCATCATCGTCTTTTTTTTCTCGAACCGGTCAAACAGGATATACAACCCCAGCAGCACAACAGGACCCAGCAGCGTATAGATGGATAAAAGGCCGACGATCAGGATCATCTCCGGGGATAACATGCTTTTCTCGCGATACCGAATGGTGGAAAAAAATAAATTTTGAGACTATTTGTAAATGAAAAATTATTTAATATAGTCAAATAGATATATCGTATAAACCCTATTGGCGATAAGCTCTTATAAACAGCGGTGTCCTGTGTTGTTTTGTTAGCGTTTTATATATTGTCTGATCAAATGTCAAATGCTATGTCTTTTTTATTTAACAGATAGGGGTTATCCTGAAAAATAATTTGCTTATGCCAACTGATAAACTGAAATTATTAAAAAACAGCGCATTTGTTATCATTCTGATCATTGCAGGACTTCTTCCCTATGCGAGTACACTTCATGCGCCGTTTGTTTTCGACGATTTGAATGTCATCGTAAAAAACAATCCGAATCTCCATGTCAAGGAACTGAGTTTTCACAGCCTCACTGAGGCCGTAACCACATCCGACGGAAAGCAACGTCCCCTTTCCCTTTTCACGCTGGCCATCAATTATTATTATGGCGGCACGAATACATTCGGTTATCACTTGGTCAACCTCTTTATTCATTTGCTGACCGGAGTGCTTCTGTTTTATTTTTTAACAGCCACACTTAAAATCTCGACAAAAATTATTTGCAAAAAATCAGCCAACCATGCACCCCTTTATACTTCATTGCCGGCGGAGTGGATCGCGTTTCTTTCTGCTCTGATCTGGCTGCTCCATCCACTGCAAACCAATGCGGTCACCTATATTGTTCAACGCATGACCAGTTTATCCGCGATGTTTTATGTCCTCTCCATGCTTCTCTATATAAAAGGACGAATTCAGATACGCACCGGTTGCCCGAAATCAGCAGCCGGTTTTCTGGCAGGAGCAGTTCTGTCGGGACTATGCGCCATAATGAGCAAAGAAACTGCGGCGATATTGCCGCTATTTATCCTTTTATATGAGTGGTTTTTCTTTCAGGATCTCCGGCCGATTTCTGCGAAAGCCCTTTTCGCCGGCACCGCTCTATCCTTTATATTAGTTGGCATTTTGTCTCATCTTTTTTTAGGCAGCCACCCAATGGACCGGATACTTGCCGATTACGACCAATGGAATTTCACGATGCCCGAACGGGTCATGACGGAGTTCCGCGTCATCATATATTACTTCAGCCTCATTTTTTTCCCCCATCCCGGCAGGCTCATGGTGGATTATGATTATCCCATCTCTCATTCCTTCATGGACCCGCCCACCACTTTGATTTCAGCATTGCTTGTTGCCATGCTATTTTTCACCGCAATCGTTTCAGCTAAAAAACACCGGCTGTTTTCTTTTTGTCTCATCTGGTTTTTAGGGAATCTGATGATCGAATCTTCAGTGATCGGCATTGAAATCATCTATGAACACCGATTGTATTTGCCATCCATGATGATTTGTTTTTTTGCCGTATATTTCGCGTGTCATCATATCCGGCAGAAATGGGCAATTATAACGATGCTGTTGGCGATTACATCGATTTTGGGCGTATGGACGTATCAGCGAAACCGGGTATGGGCCAGTGATATCGGATTCTGGGAGGATTGCGCGCAAAAATCACCGAATGACGCACGACCGATTCAGAATCTGGCATATACATTTCAACAAAGAGGAGACCAAAATCAGGCCATCCAGTATTATCAAAAATCGCTTGCGCTGGATAATAATCCGATAACTCATTACAATATAGGTATTTCTCTAAGTAAAATGGAGCATCATCTGGAAGCCGTGACGGCTTACAAAAAAGCGATCGAATTAAATTACCGGTCACCTGTGGTATACAGCAAGATAGCTTATGAACAGGTTATGAGCGGCGAGTTGAATGCCGCGCAGGATAATTATCGGCTGGCAGTAACCATCAAACCCGACAATGATAAGGCGCAAAATGCGCTTCAAAAACTATCAACATTCCTGCAAAAATGTGGCGAGATGGTGCGCTGCTTAAAAAATCTCTGTAAGGAATTCCCTCAAAATCCGGATTTGCGATTCAAACTGGCTGGTCTGCTGGCGGGAAAAGGAGACATCAGAGAAGCGATTTCCCGTTATCGGGAGGCACTGGCGCTCATGCCAGAATCCAAGCGCCCGTTGTATCTGCTGACGCTTCATCACTTGGCTGACTGCAACGCCATGATCGGAGAGAAGGACAATGCTTTGGATATATTATTAAAATATGACCGATTATCGCCAGGAAACCCCGAAATTGCCTTTCAACTGGCTGCGATTCAGTCTGATTCTGGTAACACGGAAGCGGCATTCACATGGTTGGGAAAAGCAGTCCATAACGGATTTTGCGACTGGAGTAGCCTGGAAAAGGATACCCGATTAGATGCGGTTCGTCATGATCCGCGATTCAGAAAATTAATAACAGAAAGTACAAGGACAGATGCCAAAGAATGAAGGGTGGTGTCCGGACACTGGCCATAAGTTCTTGGCTTCCCGGAACGCGGCCGATCATCGATAATGATAATAAACTCAGGTATAATCAGGCGGTTCGATTGTTATCGATAAGGCTTGATCAGGCTGTAAGGGCTCTCCAGGATAAAAAATTGTCCTGTACAATGAGGCATTAAGTATAATTAATTTTTGAACAACTCTTAACACACGATCCTTGACATCCACAACCATTAACTGATAGTAATTTTAAACTAAACAATGGAAAAAATGCTCACCGTCAGACAAAAAACCAGCAATAAACAGGCATTCGGATGATTACCGTTTCATAATCATCTCTCTTCTCATAAAAGGAACTAAAAAATATCCATGAAAACAAAAACGAACAAAATATTACCCGCTCTCTTTGTATCCATACTGATGGCAGTCGCCGTCACTGCCTGTTCCACCTTCCCCCATCGTCCGCCGGATCAGGCGGTAAGGCTTCGGGTGGAAGAATTCATGACGGCAAAAGTCAATAAAGACTCGGCAAAAGCCTACTCATTCTTTGATTCCGCCTATCAGAAAAAAATTTCGGAGAATCAGTTTATCCGCAAAATAGAAAAAATGGAGTTTAAAGCCTTCACCATCGAGTCCGTTACGGTGGACCCGGACGGAGAAAAGGCAACGGTAAAGGTAAAATCCGATGTCTCAACCGGAGGATTTGATTTTAAGGGAAACATTGAAACTCAGAACTGGGTCAAACAGGGAAGAGAATGGTTCTTACACGTCCCCTCCAAGGACACGAAAGAAATTTTCAAATAACCCTGCCTAAAAAATGCACCCGCCTAAAAACAACCGGGAAGGTTTTCTGACGGAAACCTTCCCGGTTGTTTATCTATCTGATATTTTGGTTTAAACGCTTAAAATTAAATTCGCCGTTTTGGTCAAAAACGAAATTACATATTCGCCCCGCTCGCCATTTCCACACCGGGAGTCCCGTCGCCCTTCTCCTTCCCATAAAGGTAAAAACCGCCGATGGGCGCCCCAAAGGCTTCTTCCTGGAATTCGATATACGCAATTGTTGACGCCTGCTCCCCGAACTCCGACCGGACCGTAAATGTCTTTTCGGCGCCTGCCTCAAGGGGCATGGAAGTAACCAGATCGTCGATAACGGCGCCATTGCCGTCAAACGGTCTGACGGAAATATCCACCGGGAAATCATTGGGATTGCATATACATACCCCTGTCCAGAAATACCCGCCCTGACCGGCATAATGGGGCATCACCAGCTTGCTTGCAAATGCGGCATCATTCATCAGCGGAAAACCGGCTTCATCTTTGCCGGATGGCGGTGAATAACTATAATATCCCGTGATGGGGTATTGACCGGAGATTTCAAGAACAGAACCGGCCGCGCTGTCATTCATGCCGTATAGATCCGTCAGGTCGATCACCTGTTTTTCATGCGGATCAAACTGCACCTGCGTATCGTCGCTTTGATCGTCCCCTGCGCGCTTTACGTGAAGGGTTACAGGGTTGACGGCATCATTGGGATTAATCAGGGTCAAACGGGTTATCCACCAGCCGGCTGGCGGCGTAATGCGCGGAACCACCAACCGGGTTTGGCCGGATATTTGCTGATCATCCATGGGCATAGCAAAGAGGGTGTCAATGGAATCCAGGTTCCCGGTGGAATTTTGAAGGTAGATGTATGCGGACAGCGGATTGCCGCCGGTCTCCACAACATCCATCCATCCGCCGTCCGGAACATGATAAAATGGGCTGACGCCGGGGGTTATGGCATATCTGGCGCCGGGGGACAGGACTTCCGAGACTTCATACTGGAACTGGCCGTCACCCGCATACACGCGAATCAAGAGATTTGCTTCCGCAAACGACTCATTAAACACGGCGGCTTTCATCTTCCGGACAAACAGATCTCCCGGAACCGTATCCGGAATCACCAGATGGCTGCCGCCGGCCTTCCCCTGAACAAACCCCGCCATGGGTTTCTTGTCGATTCCGAACAAATTGAGCAATGTCACCGGCTGGTTGGATATCATCATCACCGAATCGATCTGGCCATATTCCAGAGGCCGGTACGGCAGGTCGTCAAGCATCAATATTTGTTTTTCACCCGGATTCAGGCTGACCGGTCCGAACACTGTCTGAACCGGTCCGCCGGCTGCGTCGGATGTCACAAGAGCAACATCATCCACCTTCGTATCCCCGCTGTTGAGGAGGACAAAACCGGACCAGGCCCCGTTTTTGGGAATATACGGAACATTCTGATGATAGGCGGAAAACTTTTTAACGGACAGGGAATAGATATTGGGGTCTCTGGTATAATTGTTTTGGGTCAGGGTCAGGGAATAGGGCGGGTTCTGCATGTCTATCACGCAGGCGGTTTCCCCTTCATAAGCAAGGGACTGGGAAAACACCGATTCGCCGAAATTGTCGAAAATCCGGATCTCCATCGCCTCATCGCTGGTGTCATCCTGTTTTATTTCAAGATAGACCGTATCCCCCGGTTTTCCGGCCAGAATGTATTGGTCCGCATCCAGCAAAACCAGATTGTAAGTTCCGGGATCAATGGGCTGAGGTGCATTGCCGGCTTTTTCCAGAAAATCGTCTTTGGACTTTGCCAGGCGACGAACCTCGTCACAATCAAGGTACGGGCATTTGGCGCTCGTGCTCAGGGGATAAGCCAGCGCATCCGGATGGTTATTGACGCTTTTGCCCGTCCAGCTTCCTCCCGTGATTTCTCCCTGGTCATTATAATACAGGTCATAGGTATAAGACCGGGTCAGCTCCAGGGTTCCGATATAATCCGGAGACACATTGTCGGCCGCAAACAGAATCGCGGTTTTGACCGACTGGGTCCGGCCGGATGTGGAACTGCTCATTTCAAATCCGTAAATCGGATAATACCATACCTCTTCCCCGGCTGACAGATCCGCCAGAAACGGCTGCCCCTGGTCCTGAATATATTCAAACAGCCAGTAATGAAAGTCGACGGGATCATCCCCGGAAGATTGCGCCAGATTCCCGAAATCGTGGCACAGGGTCAACAGGCCTTTTTTGTCTCCCACGCGAACGATCATGTTGTTTTCCGATGAGGGGAGGATATCATAGTTTTCCAGCATGGAGGCCCTGGCCCAGTATGGGCAAAGTCCGCTCCATGACACGGCGTCCGGGTCATAATAGCGGTTTAAATACCAGTCTTTCAGAGGACCGGAGCTGACGCCGGTGGTCAGCAGCAGATATTTTTCAATGGGCGAAGGATGCTCCCGGTAATCAAAACCGGTGGCCAGCCCGCCGTTGGCTGAGGGCCACCAGTATCCCGACCACGGAAGCGAGTCCGCACTGATAAGCGTTCCGGCTGAAGAAGGCGAAGGCGCTGCAAAAAAAACAAGGGCGCACCATGCGCACAGACAAAACGTAAAAAACATCCATTTTCCAGGTACGACTTTCACTTTTCTTATTCCCATGATTTCTCTTATATCGTCATCGAACCTGCCGGGATTGATGATACGGGGTTTCTTCAAAAATCCACCAGGCAGCGCCGGGCGCCCACAACTGCCGGACCACCAGAGCGTTGGTTCGCGCATTGACCACGGTGATCATCACCAGTTTGCCTGGCGCATCGTCTCCGGTCAGCCATCGGTTTGTCCGGGCCGCCGCGCCGTCAATCTCGCTACTTGTCACCTGGAAATGATCGGTAAACGCCTGTCCGCCCACCTGGCGCTTGATTTCATAATTTCTGGAATCGCATTTCCCAGAAGCCATATCCGGCGGCAGCCGGTCAACCGGCACCGGAGAGCCCGGCACAATGAGAAGGTCCGCTTGTTGGATCACTTGGGGTCGCCGGCCGGATTCCGTCCACACAAGACTGACTGATCCGGTATCCGAAGCAGCGATCAACCGGCAAACCGGTTGATCGCTGCCGGCCATGGTAAAAGACACCGAGGCACTTCCCGGTCCGGATTTTTCCGTCTCCACCCGCCATTCAACGGCATCATCACCGGAATCGGCATCCCCTGAAGATCCCTGGGTGATGATCCGGATGGTCCCATCGGGTTGATAGGGTGTGGCGTCTGCTAGGGTTGAAAAACCGGATAACACCATGCTCCAGACCAGCAGCGATAGTATGAACTGCCTTCCGATCCCCGATTTTTTCTTCATTAAATAGTTACACACGGTTTCAGATCCCATTCGTATATGGAATACGGGTTTATTGAAAAAAAACGGGAAGAGGCATTTCTCCCTCTTCCCGCTGTTTACACATCAGATAAAAAAAATCAGCTTACTTCAATGAGCCCTGCACATACCAATCCGGAAGGGGCAGGTAACCCATGGATGCGCCATCAATGGTGTCGGCGATCATGGCGAAACCGGTTGCGTTGAATAACGGTTCGACAACCAGATAGCATTTTGCATCGCCAAGGGTGCCGGTGCCGGCGGTCTGTTCCATGTCAGCGGCCAGTGCGCCCAGAGTGTTCAGATAAATACCTTTTGCACCAACGTTGACAGTCAGCGTACCCACATCACCATCCGATTCATACATGGTGATGACGGCATTCGCGGCAGCATCATCCAGGTTGGTGATGGTCATGCCAAGCAGATTCCAGACCGTTGTATTGGCCGGCGGGAAATACGGATAAACAATGGCGTTGAAGCCGGATGCCGTATCTTCTGGGCAGCACAGTTCACCGATGTAGATTTCACAGCAGCACGGTAATTCTTCGCAGATTCCGCCCGTATAACGGCTCAAACAAATCTTTACCCACACTTTTTCGCCGCCGTTAACTTTGTTGTTGTCTACGCGCATTTCCGGGATGTCAATCGCCCATGTGGCTTTATCGTCATAATCGTCATTATCAGTAATTTCATAGCCAGTAGTGGTACCCTCCTCATCAGCCAAAGCTCTATCTGGTACAATTTTGACTACCCGATCGCTATCGTCTATATCGCAGATGTTGCCTGTTTCTACGCCGCCAACCTTACCGTCTTGTTTCAGATATTTGAAGGGGCCGGAAAAATATGATCCGTACTGATAATCAGCATCACATGCATCGGCCTGATTATTATATGTTCCCAGAGCGATTCCTTGTGTACCCACATCTTCCGCCCAATAAACGCCATTGTCGCCTGCGTCGGGGCCATCACCGGAGTCAACAAGGATTTCCATGCTGATATCGATGGTGTCGCCCGCTTCGATGGTTTCGAAAATTTCGGGAATGCAATCGCAGATTTTAAACAAAGCGCGATTGGGTTCTTTGGTGTCGCAATAGTCATTCGGATTTTCAAAATCAAACGGACTGCAAGCAGGGTCCTGAGCAGAATCGCACCCGCGGGCGATATTTCCCGCGTCCCCGGCACAGTTGAAACACGCGGCGGATGCCATCGCCGCAACACCGAACACAAAGGTCAATGTCATTAATACAGTTAATAATTTTTTCATTCTTTTCCTCCACTTTTTGGGTTTTAATTTTCTTTTCCTGGTTAAAAATTACCTGATGCAACTTTCGCTTTCGTTAATTACTTAAATCGTACTGCAACACCCGTGCCAGATTGCTGCGTTTCACCCCCCTCTTTTCATTTTGTTTTTTGATGAGCGGTATTTCCAAAATTGCCGTAATTTACCTTACCATCTGACGGGTGTCAACCCCCAAAATCCCCGGCTGCGCCATCTGCTTCATTGCCGCTTGCAACCGGCGTATCGGGTATCATTTTAAATACCTGCCATATATTGGCAGTTTCCACCTGAACCCAGTTAAATTGCAGTTTCTCTCCCTCACCGACGGACACGAGGTACAGGCCGGGTGTCACTGAAACTGCATAACCGCCGGCCGAGTCGGTGATAACCTTTTTTTGAAGTCCGCCTTCGTTCAATACGGGGCCCTGAATGGTTATTGCCGCGTCCGTCACTTCTTCGCCGGCATCATACAAATTGTTGCCGTTTGCATCAGTAAAGACCACACCGGTTATGACCGGGTTGCCTTTTATCAGACCGGCGCCGAAATCCCCCGCTGTCACATGCGCATGATCTCCGCAGAGATTGCCCAGGACAACGGATTCCGCAGCCACTATCCGGCATCCGGCATCCACTGCTTTTTCAGACAGTAAATTGACATCACGGGATTCATCGGTCCTTAATGCGCCGGAAAATAATTGATTGAAAATCCGGGACACCGTCAGAAGCGGCGATGTCGGAATGTCACAGGTGGATGTGCGCACCAACGACTCCGCCGCCCATTCCGCCGGATAGCCGACGGCCAAAATCCGCTGATCCAGCGTAAGTCCGGTGGAAACCTCATCCCAGGAATATCCGTTTCCCAGAATATCGTTTATTTTCATTTCCGCCGACAGATACAGGGAGCGGTTAAACTGCACCGGAGGCAGACTGCTTGCAAAAAGCCCCGCGAACTCCGGATAAGTGGTTACAAACAATTCCACATCCACGCCGTTGAATGCCGCAACCGCCCGGGGGTTGTTTCGCGCCTGATTGATGAGGTGCAATAATTGAAGTTCGTATGTTTCAACCCTTGCTCCGAAATCACAGGTGGCGATATAGGCGTTGGCTGAAAAACGGTCAAAATTGAACACACCGCCCTCGACGCTGACCCCAAGTTCTTTTAAGGCAGGGTTTAAAATTTTACGCTGGCCTTCAAACGTTGCGCTCAGTTCATCCTTAAACATTTTTTCAAATATCTGAAACACCGCCCGATCGGAACCGATAAAATTCTTGAAAAAAATCAAACTGATGGATTCACCTGAGGCTGCGGGTACATATCCCGCGTCCCGCAGCCGCTGATCAACCGTCCGACCGTCCAGGGATTCGTATGCATAATAGCTGTTGGCCAGCATTTCCCGATTATGATCGCCGGCGGTCCGATGCAGCCGGTCGTTAAAAACCAGGGGAGCCAGGCCGCCGGTCAAAATATCCGCCAGACCCGGCAGGCTGTCAAGCACCTGCTGCCTGTCCATGCCCAGGGATACGGCGGTTTCCAGCGGGTTTTGACGGGCCGCATTGATGAGCGTAAAGAGCCCGGCGGCGTTTGTGTCCATCAACGGCTGAGGATCGGCGACGACCGCCGGTTCATCCGCATATGCGGGCCGGCTGAACGCCGAAAGGTCAAGGCCGCCCATTGCCAGCATCATTATGGCGGCTATTATATAAAGGATATGGTTGGGTTGTTGTGTTTTCATCATGATTACTGTCAATGCAAGTAAAATGCCATTTCCCCGATTGAAACTAAGAAATTTCCGGATTCCGGTATCGACAACGGCCGGGGATTGCAAGTCGCTATCGATGCCGGCTCCGGCAGAGAGCGTGTCTGAAGCCGGAAAAACGGGTTGAAAACCGCCGCAGAATCCGCCATACCGTCACGGTTGCCGCCTGGGAATTGCGCAAGAGCAAGCACCGCCGCCCGTTTTGGCTAGATTTAGCCACCTGTGGCCACATTTAACCATCGGCGCCCGGATAGGCCCATCACCACCGTTTTTTCAGAAGCACCCGCACGGAAAACGGCTCTCCGTCGATGAGACTGTATGTGCCGGGAATCTGATAATCCTTGTCCGTCACATTGTTCAGGTACACCCCCGCATCCAGACCAAAAACCCCGATATCCCGGAAAGTCGCCGCCATGTCCGTCAGCCAAACGCCGGGGGTTGATTCCGCCGTAACGCAGGTCGGGCAGACCATATCAATGGATGCCCGATACCCGGTTCGGCAGAACAGGGAAACCCGGTCAATCGGTTTCCATTGGACCATGAAATTGACCAGCCGGTCCGGACCCGTGTCAAACGGATAACTGAGTTCCGTATAATTGGTGTCGATGCTGCCGTCATCGGGATCAATGATAATGCCGTCAGCGTACCGGTACACCTCATCCGGCCCCGTGTTCCGGGTGGCCGTCAGGTTGGCGGCAAATTCCAGACGCTCAACCGGAGACACCATGCCTTCCAGTTCAAGGCCGTAAATTTTTTGACTGTTGGGATCCGACAGCCCGGCGTAGGCGTTTTCCATTACATGATTGGATATGTGATTCACAAACCCGCCGAGACTGAGCCCGAACCGAGGGCCGGGCCGCCAGGATACTTCCGTGTTCACGGTATTGATTTCTTCAAGACGGGTCTCGATATCCTCAAACCCGGCGTCCTGTTTTTCCAGCAACTGGCTGGTATAGGGCGTCCGATATGCGGACCCGTACAGGAGTTTGACCCCCCACTCGGTTGTCGGTGACCACACAATCCCGCAGTTATAACTTAAGCTGTCGTCATAAAAATCATGGGCGTCATGGCGGAGACCGAACGACACGTCTGTTTTGCCGATTTTATGGGAATATTGGCCAAACACGGACCAGAGTTCCGACCGGTAATCCACCTCCGTGATGCGCGGCAGGAATGTTTCATTTTCCGGAACCAGATAGCCCGGCAGATAACTGTCCCATACCGGCGCGTCCGTCACCTGTGTATTCCGGTAGGCGAGGCCTGCGGTAAGCAGACCTTTCCCCGACAATACATTCTGATCATAGATGAGTTCCGTGTAAGCGGTCCGTTCATTGGGCGACAGAGAGAGATCAATCACTTCCTGTTCGGCATTCACGGATGAATAATATCCGGTAAACCGCATGGCCGCATCCAGCCCCACATCTTTTTTACTTTCCAGCTTGAGGTAATTGACCGGCGTACTGCGATTTTCAATCCATACCTGCTCCTGGTCCTCGTCGGCCATGGCATAGGGTAAGGAATAATCCGAATATCTCCCGGACAGGGTGGCCCAGTCCCTGAAATTGGCATTGCCCACAAGCTCTAAAAAATACGGCCGGTCGGCATCCGCAATGCCATACCGGTCTTCCGGAGGAACCGGCGCACCCGATCCGTCACCCCAGAACCGGACAATGTTTCCGGCCCGGTCATCCGCCTCCTCTTCCCTGGCGTTCAATGATAGAAATCCGTCCCAAACGCCGCCGTCGTGCCCGGCGTTCACATAGGCCCCCCGGCCGTCCCCCGGAGCGCTGTAATGGGCCCCGGTTTCCACCCCGTTTAAATCTTTGCCCGTCATGGGCACCACGTTAACAATGCCCGCAAAGGCATCCGGCCCCCACAGCACCGATCCCGGCCCCCGGATGATTTCAATCCGCTTGACCGGCGCAAGAGACAGTTCCTCGTCCAGCGGATGGACCGACTTGGTGATATCCGATGTCATGGGCACCGTGTCGTACAGAAACAGAATCGAATCCGGCACGCCTCTGAGATAGGGCCGGGAGCCCCATTCCTGTTGCGCCATATAGAACCCGGGCGTCTGATCCAGGGCATCGGACAGGGTAAATATGCCGTTATTTTCAATCATATCACGGGTGACAACCGTTGCCACCGCCGGCGCCTGCCGGGCGCTTTCTTCCCGGCGGGATGCAATGGACAGGACGTCCAGCTCTTCACCGACGAACATGAGCAGGGTGTCTTCCCGATCCGACGACCGGGCCGGCGGGGGCGACAAAAAACAGCCCATCAGCATGCCGGCCACCAGTATGTTAAGGATTTGTTGAATCACTGTTTTTCGACATCTCCAGGGTTTCCCGAAATTGGCATTATATCACCTGCTCGCCATGCCTTATGATTTCTTGGGCCATCGGATGATTTTCGTCAAATTCCGATACCAGGTAAGGGTGGGGCTCAATGTCTGAATCAATTCGCCTGGCGAGTCTGGTCAGTAAAAATTTGAAATCAATGATGTCGCCGATAAAAGAGTCCGTAATAATGGCAAGATCAATATCGCTCCAGCGGTCGGCCTCGCCCCGGGCATATGAACCGAAAAGATAAACCTTCAAAACGCGGATATTTTGCCGTCGCAAAAGATCGATATAATCATCTATCTCTGTTCGGATCATCTGTTTATTTTTTGTAGCAGCCACTCCCGCAATTCCTTTATGGTTGATATCTGGTTCTCAGTGTATTCCCTGGTGCATTTGCGATAAAATTCCCGTTTATGTTCCTCATAACGCGCTTCAATATTAAATATCGTTACATACTGCAAGCTATCGGTCTGTTCTTCGGTCATTTTCAGGTCGCAGTTTATTGCAAGTTTCAACAAATTGTGAGTTCTTGGAACTGCTGTATCCACATTTTTAACATAAACGGCTTTAAGAAGTTTCTCAATGCAAAGATGCCCAACAAACAAGGACCATACATATTCTCCGGAAGCATACATGTTCAACATTGATCGAAAATTGTCTTCGGAAGACGCCTTCCAGTATTTCACAAGTTCTTCTTTTACCGATGCCGATTTATCCATGCCTGCAGCTCCGCTTTTTGAGCAATGATTCTTGTTTGCGACTTACACGACGGAACGGATATGGAAACCCGCTCTACGAAAACGACAAAATTTTCAATCCCGCCTCAAGCATCCGCCTGTTTGGCCAGTACCCTGAATTTGGCCCGGGTCAGCCCGAGCAGACCCGCCGCCGCCGATTGGTTATTTCCGGCCAACGCCAACGCCTGCCGGACCAGATCATTTTCAAGCTTTTCCAGGCAAATGCCCCCCGGCGGAAGGGCGAACGCATCTGCTGCGCACCCGGCCCCTGTCCCGGCCCTTAAAAATGATAAGGTTTCCGCTGTCACACTCCCGTCACCGGGACTTAAAATCATCACCCGTTCCATGGCGTTCGCCAGCTCCCGGACGTTTCCCGGCCAACTGTAGGTCTGAAGGGTCCGGACCGCGCCTTCGGTCAGACGCACCTCTTTTCCGTCTTTGAGGCGCTTTAAAAAAAACTCGGCCAGGGGCACGATATCGTCGATCCGATTCCGGAGAGACGGGGTTTCTATGGGAAAGACATTGATGCGGTAATACAGGTCCTGGCGGAATTTGCCCTGCTGCACCAGTTTACCCAGATCCTGGTTGGTGGCGCACAGGATGCGCACATCAAGGGGGATTTCCTCGTTTCCGCCCACTCGCTGCACTTTTTTATCCTGCAACGCCCGCAGCAGTTTCGCCTGGGCCTCCAGGGGCAGGTCCCCGATTTCATCCAAAAACAGGGTGCCGCCTTGGGCGTATTCGAATTTTCCCTTGGTGCGGCGGTCCGCGCCGGTAAACGCGCCCTTTTCATACCCGAAAAGCTCCGATTCCACCAGACTCGGGGAAATGGCCGCGCAGTTGACGGGGACAAACCGGGCCTTGGCCCGGGGGCTGGAGTCATGGATAAACCCGGCCACCACCTCTTTGCCGGTACCGGATTCCCCGGTGATGAGCACTGCGGTATCCGTGACGGCCACCCGAAGGGCGGCCTTCATCACATCCGCCATCTGTTTGGACACATAAACGATCTCCCGGCCGCCACATGCTTCCAGAAGCTGCTGTTTTAACTCAATATTTTCTGCAATAATCCGGGACACGCCCAGGGTCCGTTCCACCGTCAGCAAAATCCGCTCTTCATCAAAGGGCTTGGTGATATAATCGACCACCCCCTGGCGCATGGCGTCCACCGCCGAATCAATACTGGCAAATGCGGTGATGAACACCACCGGGCAGGGAATATCCAAATCCTTGATGGCGGACAAAAGCGCCAGCCCGTCCATGTTCGGCATGCGGATATCCGAGATCACGAGGTCATAGGGATTTTCCCGGATCAGGGTCAGGGCTTTCTGCCCGTCACCCGCCCGGTCGACTCGGTATCCCTGCCGCATCAACATAATCGACAGCAGGTGCTGCATTTTTTCTTCATCGTCAACAACCAGGATATACGCCATGCCTTATTCCTTTACGCCATTCGCACCAAACAAATCAAACTGTTTCGGCTCCCTTGGAATTTCGATGATAAATCGCGCGCCTCCCTGAAACCGGTTCTCGACATGGATGCCGCCGCCGTGGGCCTGGATGACCTGGGCCGTATATGCCAGCCCAAGCCCGGTGCCTTTCGCCCTTGTGGTCACAAACGGGTTAAAAATCTTATCCAGCATATGTTCCGGAATGCCGCACCCGTCATCACTGATTTCCACGCGCCAGGTTTCCGTCATGCAAGCCGCATCAATGGAAATAATCCCCTGCTCGCGGCAGGCTTCCACCGCGTTTTTTAAAATATTGTCAATGGCCCGCCGGAACAAATCCGGGTCCAGATAGGACAGGCACGACGTTTCCGGGATATGGGGTTCAAATTTAATCCGGTGGGCCGTATCCACGCGCCGGAACCGTTCCACACAGTCTTTAAGCATGCCGTTGGCGTCCACCACCCGGAATGACGGTTTTGCGGGCTTGGCAAACGACAGGAAATCTTCAATCAGGCCGTTGATCCGCTGAATTTCTTCTTTAATATACTGAAAAAGAACAGCATTGTCCGGTTGCGCCGGATCCTTTTTTAAAATATCAAAAGAACTTTTAATAATGCTTAAGGGATTTTTGATTTCATGGGCGATCATCATGGAAAATTTACCCATTTCAGCCAGGAGATTCTGCCGGACCATCTCCTGATTGGCGGCTTCCACCGCCCGCCGCCCCTTTTCCAGGGAATCCAGCATGGCATTAAACGCCAGGGAGACTTCCCGGGTTTCAGGAATATTGCCCGGCGTCATCCGCAGCGCCAGGTCGCCTTCTCCCACCAGCCGGGCGGTCAGGGCCAGCCGGGTTAACGGTGACACCAAAGACCTTGAAATAAAATAAAAAACCACCATGCTAAAACCCGCAAGACCCGCTGCCAGCCACAGATACCAGAAGGAAATGGTCTTTAACAGCCGATCCACCTGGGAAGTACTGTAAACAATCTCCACTTCCCCGATAGTGTCAGGCTTCCCGGCCGACGGCAACGGGTCGTCCTGACCGAAAAACGCCTGACTTTCCTCCCCGGCGGCCTTGACCCGGACGGATTCCCGGATGGTGGCAAAGGGTCCCGGTATCTCTTTGGCCGCCTCGGCCATCCTTTCTCCTGAAGAATTAAATATGGCGACCCGCGCCATATCGCCTTCGGCCAGAAGATTTTCGGCCAGTTGCGAAAGCATTTGCCGCTGATCAATCAATATGCCCAGTTCGGAATTGAGCGCCAGATATTTTGCCAGAAATTGAAACCGCTCGTCAAACTGGTTTTGTACAAACCCGTGAAACAGTTTCATCCCCACAAACCCCAGGGTAAAGGCGGTCAGGCTGATGGTCACCAATGCCGTCACCAGAAATCGTAAGTGGATGCCTGGACTTTTCATGGGCCGATCGTCACCGGCGGCTGGATGCTTGCCGGCATTGCAATTTCCAGTTTTTTGATCACCGTTTCATTGATCCAGACTTTGAAAACCGGTGTCATCGCGACGGATTTATTTTTATTTAAAATATTTATGATCAAGCCTGCCGTCTGCCGGCCGAGATCCGCATAATCAAACACAAACGCCAATGCCGCCCCGGAATCATAAAAAAACTGGTTGTACCCGACCACCGGGAT
Source organism: Desulfosalsimonadaceae bacterium (assembly GCA_049297455.1). Taxonomy (GTDB): domain Bacteria; phylum Desulfobacterota; class Desulfobacteria; order Desulfobacterales; family Desulfosalsimonadaceae; genus SURF-3. The sequence goes on from JBAQUK010000029.1 coordinate 40,265, forward strand.
TTTCTGCAACACGCACTGCTTGATAATATATTGGGCAATGCTTTCCGATATCACCGTGCGATCGGGAATCAGCCAGACCCCGTCAAGGGAATCAAAACATTCCTGCAATAAAAACGGGATGTCCTTTCGCTCGGCGACCGCCAGCGGCACCAGTTCAACCCCCAGTTCCAGGGCCGCCGCCGCCGCTTTGTCGAAAAAATCACGGTTATTCGCCGGATCGAAAAATATCCCGAGGCGGCGAAGGGACGGCAGCCCCTGATGAATCATGTGCATCTGAACGTTCGGCGGGATATTTAAAGGAATGCCGCCGTCAATATCCCGGACACCGATGACTTTTTCCGGATTTAAAATAAGGGAGTATATTCGGGGGGGAGAACCGTTCGGGAACGACCGCCACACCAAAGCCGCCGCTTCCGGACCGATGGCCGCAATCAGATCCGTCCGGTTTTCACTGATCAGACGATCCGCCAGATCAAACCCGGCCTTTTCATCAAACCGGTCCAGCATGATGACTTCCACCTCCGCCTGGATGGACCGGTCCAGCTCGCTGCGAATGCCGTCAAGGGCTTCAACGTATGGGCGGATATTGGCGGAGACCACCAGAACCACCCGGAAGGGCCGGTCGGCGCCGGCGCTTTCCAGGCAGGGGGCGGAACAAGTGATGCAGAACACCATACAGAATAATGCACATACAAAAACAGCAAGCCGTAAAAAGGCAGGGGGAAAATAACGGCATCGGTCCATTTTTTCCGTTTCAGACCGGCAAAGTCGCTTCAGGTTCCGGTCCGCACGGAGACGGCGCTGTTGCGGGGCTGTTGCCGAATGGATACGCCCGGACGCGATTATCGGGATTACCTCCCGGTCATTCATCGGATAACAAACCTGATTTATGAAGGGCAATAAATTCAAGCGCCGTTTTTTCCTTCAGCTTTCAGCCTATCCGCCTTTTATTTTGATTCCGGAAACAAGTTGACCACCTTTTTCTTGAATTCCCGGGTCACCGCATCCACATCATCAAAATCATCCAGCACATAGGGGGATATCATAATGATGAGTTCCGTCTTGGAGTAAGAATCCGACTGTTTGCCGAACAGCCACCGCAATCCCGGCACCGTGACCAGCCAGGGTACGCCGGCTGCGCCGTCGGATTTGCTTTCCCGGATTAAACCCCCGATGACAATGGTCTGGCCGCTTTGGACCGTGAGGGTTGTTTCGGTGCTGCGCTTGTAAAAAGAGGGATATTCGGTATTGCCCACCGAAACACTCGGGGCCTGTTCACTGACCTCCTGGTTGATTTCCATGGTCACCAGACCGAGTTCATTGATATTGGGGGTTACGGACAGCATCACCCCCGTATCCCGGTATTCAATGGACGTTTCCAGCAGCCCGGACCCGCTGACATTCAAATCGCTGGTATACTGGTATTGGGAAGTGGTGATGGGGATTTCCTGGGAAATGTCAATGGTCGCCGGTATGCTGTTGGAAGCCAGAATGGTGGGTGATGACAGGATATTGACCTTGTTGTCGGAGGCCAGTGCATTTAAGGTGGCGGACCACCGGTCCGGGTTGCCCACTAGAAACTGCAGGCCGGAATTGCCCATATTGGCGTTTATCAGGCTGGTGCTCATATTGGCGTCGCTTTTTAAATAGGTCCACTCCACACCCATTTTTGACGATTCATCCAGATTGACTTCCGCAATCATCACTTCAATCAATACCTGGCGCGGGAGGATATCGAGCTGGGTCAATAATTTTTTGATGATCTGATAATCCGCCGGTGAAGCTTCGATAATCAGGGAATTCCGGGATTCATCTTCCGTAATGCGTGCTTCACCGTTCAGTGTCCCGGAACCGACGGCGACGCCGGCGTCCTGAACCGGAGAGGCGGCCGCAGCAGGTTTCGGGCTCTGGGCCGCTTCCTTTTTCTTATATTTTGCGTCACTGGCCAGAGGATTCCTGAAGGTCGAATCCCCGGATGTTTTCTTCTTATCGGCTGCGGCGTCCTTTTTCCCCGTGAATACCTGGTTCAGAATTCCGGCAATATCCGATGCCCGGCCGTTTTTCACCGGGTAAAAGTAGATACCCGGCTCCGTGCTCTGGCTCGGCACATCATATTTTTTAACAAATGTTTCGATTTCATCAAATGCCCTGGGGTGCGCGCCGACCACCAGCAGGGTGTTCAACCGGTCGATGGGAATAAACGTGATGCCGGCCTTTACCGACGGCCCGTAGGCGGTGAACACCTTGTCCATGATTTCAACCATTGACGCCACATCCCCGTACTGAAGGGGATAAAACCGGTAATTCACCCGGTCAAAGATATCCGAATCAAACACGTCCACCAGACGAAGGATTTTGGCGATATTGTCCGCTTTATCCACAGCCACCAGAATATTGGTGTTTTCCTGGGTGACGATACTGCCTTCCGCTGAGACAAACGGGGTCAGCACTTTGACGATTTCCTGGGCGGCAACGGATCGCAGCCGGATGACCTGAATAATCACCCGGTCACCGGCCGGAATGCTGTCCGTCCGGTTCATTCGTGACGCAATGGGCAACCGGGAGACGTCTTTTAACGGGACGATTTTATAAATATTATCCCGCTTGACAGCCGTAACCCCATTCACCTCAAGTATCTGATAAAAAATGGGAAAAAGATCCTTTTGATCCAGCTCTCCGGCAGTGTGGATGGTGACCTTGCCGCCGACTCCCGGATCCAGCATGTAATTGATGTGCAGCAAATCCGCCAGGGTGCGGATCACTTCGACAAGTTCCGCATTATCGAAATTAAACACCAGCTTGCCCATGTCGGGGAATTTTTCTCCCGGCTGACCGGAGACGACATCGCCATTGACCGTGACATCCTTGCCCGGAGCCTCCTTTTCCGGAGCATCCGAAGCCATTGGGGGGGACTGTGCCCAGGCACATGGCGATCCCCCTGCAAATCCCAAGGCAATCGTCACTGCGCAAACCATCACCATCAGCCTATTATAATACATTGTTTTCACTTTGATTTTCTCTTTCTTTGGATTTGGCCCAGGGGCGTATCAACGATTTCATATTGACCGTCTTCCGATATGGTTATTTTCTCGATTTGCCTGGATTTCCTCGGTCTCGGCGATTCCTCTTTGACAGCGGCGCTGACTGGGGGCGGCGCATCACCAACGCTCACGACTTTTGGCTGGGACGACGGCGAACTTTTTGGAGCGGCCGAAGCTTTGCGTACTTTTTCCGGATCATACAGGAGCACCCGGTAGCTGTTCTCATCGTCTGCCAGCACCACCTGATCCTGAAGGATTTCCTGCACCTTTAAATTTCCAATGCGGTCGCCCTCTTTCACCCATCTGTTTTGAATGCCTTTTGCCTGGTCCTCGGGATTATTAATAAGGGCGGTTTTATAATTATCAAAAAGAATCACCCCGTAGAGCATGACCTTTTCTCCCGAAATCCGGACTTCGTCTTTAACCGGTTCCGTTTTTACGGCTTCGGGCTGAGGCGCTGTCCGGTTCGGTGAAAAAAGATTGCGGTCCACCACGCTCTGATAGTCGGCATCGGATAAAATAGCACTTTCCTGCGGGGCTTTAAATGGTTTGGGGGTTTTGCTCTTTTCCGCAGACAGCGCCGCAGGAAACACCGCCGTATCCGTTTGCCAGACTTCCCATATGTTCATCCAGCAAACGACAAGGGCCGCTGCCAGGAAACCATTCACAATCCACACTCTTGACACCATGCTCAATCCGCCTTTTTTTTGGGTAAGGGCTTGGCTTCCGCCCCGGCCCGCCGCATAATTCCTTCAACCGTAATGGTTGAACGGATCAGATCACCCTGGTCTCTCGATTTTGAAAGACTTGCATCCAGTTCTTTAACGATCAGCAATTTTGAAGAGGCTTCAATCTTATAAAGGATATCCCTCAACTGAAGAATGGTTGAACTCATTGAAAACTGAACCGGCAGCCGGACAAAATCCGAATTCTCATCCTCCTCCGGCTTCATCACCCGCATGGTCACAAATTTCACATTGTTTTCCGTACCGATGGCATTTAATGCATTCTGAATTTCCACGGCCGCCAGAGACGGCGTGGCGCCGGGCAAAAGACGCGCTTCCGTCTGACTCAGCACCCGTTTAACATAGGCGCTTTCCTTTTCGATCTGCTGCCGCTGGGCGACAATACCGGCATAGGTTTCAACCTGCTTTTGCTTGACGGCCATTTCATCCGAAACCGAAACCATTGCGCGGATCTCCGGATAAAACCGGTAGATGGCGCCCAGAAGCAGGACAATTGCCCCGAAAGCGATGATCATTTTTCTTTCTTTGGTTAATGGGAGGGAGTCCAGCATCATCATATATTTATTTTTTTATTTGAATGTTACACCCAATGCGAAACACTTCTTTCCCCTCGCGGCTGTTGCGTATGGCGGAAAGAAAGGCCACATCCATAAAGAGCGGGGATGCTTCCAGGATGGGAATCAGCTCGGAAGCGGAATCCGCCATCCCGTTCAGTCCCAGTTTATTTCCAGTGAGCTTGAAGTCCGTAATCCAGGCGGCCTGCGGAACGATATTGCTGAGTTCATTCATGATTTCAATTACATAAGCATTGCCTGGCCGAAGGGCTCGGAGATAGTCCAGATTTTTCTTTATCTTCCGGGTTTCCGCAGCCGTCTGCTCCACCGCCGAAACCTCGGTCTTGAGCCGGGCCGCTTCCGCTTCCAGGGATTTCAGCATCTGCCGCTGGTTCATCAGATGACTGCCGGCCCACAAAACCCCGGACAAGATCAGCAGCCCCGCCAGAACCGCCATCACATAAAGACCGGTCCGGTTCGGCTTTTTCCGCAGGCCCACGGGCATCAGGTTCATTTGAACCGGAACCGGACGGACCCCTTTTAAGGCCAGCCCGAACGCCGTGATGGACGCCTCATCCTGAAGACCCGGAGTGAGATCGCCGTTGATGATTTCCTGAAATTCCGCCGACAACCGGCGCTGCCAGTCGAAAGCATCACGAACGCCGTACAGAACCAGGCGCCCGGCTTTTCCACCTTCAAAAAACGCATCCCGCAATTGAGACATCCGGCCCCCGGCCAGAAGCGCGTCAAGGGCCTCACCTGAACCGGCGAATGATTTTGAATAAATCAACGCCCGATCTTTGACCATCATGACATCCGCCCCCGGCTCCCGGGCGCTGACAATGACCATCGGCCCCCGGGCCTCGGGATGCCCGTGGAAATAATAATTCACCACTCCGGCGGAGGCGATCTCCATGCCGGAGACCCCCTGATCGATGCCCTCCCCGATCTTCAGATAATCATCCAGCATCTCCTTTTTAACCGCGGTCAGGAGCAGCTTAAGTTTTTCCGAAGCCTTGTCTTCAAAAATGATTTGATGATCAAAATAGATGTCGGCCGCGGGAAAAGGAATATATTTCTCAATTTCATAGGTAAGGGTTGTCCGCAGATTTTCCTTTACCGCCAGCGGGAGTTCGATTTCCCGGAGAATCATCTGGTCGCCGGCAATTCCGATGAACAGGTCGGATGCCGCAAATTTTTCTTCCCGGATGAACCCGTTGATAAAAGCGGAGATATCGGACTGCCTGTCCTGCCAGGATTTGGATTCATCCAGCAGACAGGTGGATTCCGACACCAGGTTCACCCCTTTAAAAGCACCTTTTAAATGGACCGCATGAATCCGGCGCGAAGTGATGTCAATACCGATACTGGAATTAAAAAACAATGTTTCTTTCCTCTTTAAACCGTTCGTATTATGGACCCTGCGGGCGGCCGCCCGGCTGATGACGATCGATATCATCCGTCCATTGAATCACCTGATATTTTTTTTCCGCCCGCACATCAAATAAAACCACCGCGGTCAGGCCTTCCGCTATCCGGCTGCCCGGTATTTTTCCTGTGGATTGGATGATAAAATACGGCGACGTTTGGGTGGTTAAATATTTCGCCATCCCGCGGTACACTTCCGGCCCCACAATATCGACCAGCTCCCGCAGAGACTCAAAATCTTTTTCCGCCCGATAAGCGGCGATGTCCGCCGCCAGTGCGTCCGTCATCCCCGGAAAATTGGCCCACAATGCCAGGGGGATGGAATTGATGTTCAACCGGTTGTAATCGAATCCCTTTTTGCCGGCCCGTTGTTTTTGCTTCCGGTCGTCGCTCTTCGGGAACACGGTCACAACCGCCGCAAGCCCCTCATAAATTTCAGGAGTGACGCCCCGGACCCGCAGAAGCTCCTCTTTGGCATCAAAGTCGCCATCCTTGCACTCGTAGGGTTCGGGCAAGGACTGATAATAATCATCTTCCGCACCGTTGATCAGGTGATTCCGGTCTGAATCCCGCCAATCCAGAATCGAATCCGCGATCACATCTTTCTGTTCGTCATCAATATCAAAACCCGCGAGCATGACCTTGAGCAGATCCCTGTCCGCCAGATTGAGATTGATCTTGCCGCTTTCGTTTTCAATCCGGATCTCATATTCCCCGCTGCCGAAAGCGCCCGGCGGCATATCGGTATTGATGCGCCAGGCAACCGCGGCCTCCTCCGCATCCGCAGCTTCATCATCATTCTCTCCCCCAGACACGGCCTTGCGCGGTGTCATCTGCTGAAGAAGGGTCTGCTCGATGGCCTTGTTGAGGCCGGCCACCGCAATATAATAGGCTTCGGTGGATTCTTTAAAATTCCGGGTGATATTCACCCGGGTTTTCATGGCGAAACAAAATTCCCCCACAATCACCGTGAGCAGCATGAGCACCCACAACACCATCAACAGGGCAATGCCTTTATCGGAGAAAATTTTTTTCATATATACAATTCATATGTACATAACACCATTACCGGGTGTCCGTCTCGGGCAGCATCCGGGCAACCACCGTTATCGGCGGTTTCTTTTCGTCCATTCGCACAATGCACCGCACGGCGGCAGGCAGCCCGGTATCCTCTTCCGCGTTCCATTCGGTGTGCCACTCGGACATTTCCGGGACCATTTCCAAATATTCAAACGATACCGAATGGACTCCGGAAAGCAAGCGATAGGCCACGGGCTCACCGGCGGCTCCCCGGCTTTTGCCGCCGCTTTGGTTAAGCACGTTTTGTTCCGTTATTTCAAGATAATAGCCGTCGCCTTCCTCTTCCACGCCGACCCGGTACCCGACCCGCACATTCCCGGCCTCATTTCCGGGGACAACGGCAACCGTAGAGATAAACGCCACTGATTCCGCATCTCCCCGAAAAACAAACGGTTCTTCATCTTCTTCCGTAACGATGGGCTGGCTGGAGGCGGAAGATAACTGGCGTTTGAGAATCGAGAACGCCATCTGCTGCCGCTGGGAACTCTCCACATCCCGGTCACCGGTTTCCCACGCCCGGATCCCGATGCGAAATGCACCCAGGATAATCAACAGAATCACCCCCAGAATGGAAAGGGATATCAGCAGCTCAATGAGGGTTGAGCCTCTGTCCGACCGATGCGTCATGGCTTATTCCGATGTTTCCCGGGCAATCGATTTTTCCGCCAGGGCCGTGGTGGTGAGTTCAAAGCGTTTTTCCCGCTCGCCGTTGTGCCAGATCACATTGAGACGGATCAACATGGTGGAAACCGGCGATTTTTTCGCAGGGGCCGCATTGCCCCCGGCACCTTCACCGGCATCCGCTTCGTCAATCAACGCCTCATCCGGCACCTCCTCAATGGTGGCCGTCCATCGGTATCCGTCTTCAAAATCGCCGCTGAGCTCACCGGGCGCCCATTCCCGGATAAGCAGCAATTCCTCCATTTTCTCCCTTGCATGGAATATGCCATAGAGGTAATCATTTGATATTCTGTTCGATTTCAGTCCGCCGGAAAAAAGCTGCATAATTACCGTAAGGGAAATCGCCAGAATCATGACCGCCACCAGCACCTCGATAAGGGTAAACCCGTTCTCTCCGGAAGATGGTTTCGCCCACCGGCTGCAAAACGGCATTCTCACCCCCCGGCGCCAAATGCCCCAAGGCCCAATGGTCCGATTATTCAGATGATGACTTGGCAATTTCCACCATGCCGGTGATAAAATCAATGTGAATCAGCATCGCCCGTCCATTTTCGCCTTCAATGACAATATCCCCGCCGCTGCTGCTGCCGTTTGCAAAAAAATTAACCTGAAAAACCCCATTATCCACAGCCGTGTCCCCGGCGTAAGCTTGTTTCAGTTGCACCCCTTCCGGCAAAACGTAAGTGGACCCCTGACCGGCTGCCTTTGTCCCGCTGTCATCACCGGGTTCCGATTCCGAATAAATCGCAACCGTTTGATTATCAAAATCAAACACACACAACCGGTTTATTTTTTCACTGGCTGCCAGACTGCGGGCATACCTCAAAGAACCGGCGATTTTTTTAACCGCCGTCTTCAACTGGAGATTTCCCAGAGGTGCCGCGAGCCTCGGGGCCACCAGCGCAGTCACCAGACTGATCAGCACCAGCACCACCAGCAGTTCAAGTAAGGTAAAGCCCTTTTTATTCGCCAAGGTTCTTCCAGTTCACAATATCGGCATCTTCGCCCTCGCCGCCGACCTGCTTATCGGCTCCGTAGGACATAATATCATAGTCGCCATGTTCTCCCGGATACACATACACATAAGGCTGCCCCCAGGGATCCGCCGGGATTTCCTTGGGCAGATACGGGCCGTCCCAATTGTCCGTGTCACCCGGTTTCTCCCTCAGCGCCGACAATCCCAGCTCAGCGGTGGGGTATTTCCCCACATCCAGCCGGTAAGTATCCAGGGCGGTTTCAAAAAGAGACATCTGGGTCTTGGCGGCCTTTTGTTTGGATGTGCCCACCTTGCTGAACATTCTCGGGGCCACCAGTGCCGCCAGCAGTCCCAGAATAATCATCACAATCAACAGCTCAATGAGGGTAAACCCGCCATTTCGTTTTATTCGTTCCATCTTATCCATTTCTCTCATTTGTTTCCCTTTCTAGAACGGCACGTCATTCATGCTGAAAACCGCCAGCAACATGGATATGACAATAAACCCCACGATCAGGCCCATGGCAAGAATCATGGCGGGCTCCAGCAGATTGACAAACCGTTTGATCATGTTTCGGACCGTTTTCTCATAATTATCCGCCACTCTTAACAACATCTGGTCCAGATGGCCCGTCTCTTCGCCCACAGCAATCATCGAAACCGCCAGGGGCGGGAAAATACCGGCCTGAAGCAGGGGGGTGGAGAGATTTTCTCCTTCCTTCACCCGGTGGTACACCGATTCCAGCGATTCCGCGATCAACTGATTGGTGATAATTTCCCGCACCAGGGTCAATGCCTGTAAAATCGGCACCCCGCTGTGGATGAGGGTTCCCAGGGTCCGGGCAAACCGGGCCACTTCCACGGACCTCACCAGGTTCCCCGTCACCGGCGCGTTGACCTTGAACCGGTCGGTTGCCATCCGGCCCTTCGGGGTTTTAATGTATTTTTTAATTCCGAAAATAATTGCGCAGGTCACGCCGATAATGGCCCACCAGTAGACCCTGAGTCCGTGACTGATGGCCAGCAGCACCTGGGTTGATCCAGGCATGGCCTGTCCCATGTCTGCAAAAATCACCGCAAATTTCGGCACCACAAAGGCCAGCATGATAATAATGGAAATCCCCCCCACAAACACCAGAAACAGCGGATACACCATGGCGGACGTAATGTATTCCTTTAAATCCTGGGAGGTTTCCAGAAAACTTCCCAGCCGTTCCAGGACTGCCGGCAGCACACCGCCGGTTTCGCCGGCCCGGACCATGTTGATGTAGAGTTTCGGAAACACCGCCGGATACTTGGCCAGGGCTTCGGACAGGGAATTGCCGCTTTCCACGTTTTTCAGGATGCCGAGAACCACTTCCCGGAACTTGGCTTTTTCCGCCACATGGATTAATATGGAGAGGGCTTTGTCCACCGGCAGCCCGGCTTCGAGCAGGGCGTACAAATCTAAAGTGAACAGCATCACGTCTTTTGTCGTGATCCGCTGAAACAACTGCGACAGGGTGACGGTTCCCCCAAGGTTGAATTTCCCCTGGCCCGCGCCGGCTTTCTCTATCCGGATGGGAATATAATGCATGCTCTGGAGCTTTACCGCCACTTCTCTTTCATCCGTTGCCTCAAGGGTTCCCTTGACCACCGTCCCGGACGCATCGCTGGCTTTATATGAAAATATCGTCATGTTATTTCTCCAGCGTTACCCGCAACACTTCCGCCAGCGTCGTCACCCCCTGGCGCACCTTTTCCCACCCGTTCCGCCGCAGGGTCACCAGGCCTTTGCCCAAGGCAACATTCTTAATTTTATCAGCATCCGATTTTTTGGAAATTTCGTTGCGAAGGTCCGAGTCAATGGCAAGGTATTCAAACAAGGCGGTCCTGCCTTTAAAGCCCGTATGCCGGCATTCCTCGCACCCTTTGCCGAAATAGAACACGACATTTTCAATATCCTCGGCGGACAGCCCCATGGCGCTTAAATGCTTTTCATCCGGTTCCCCCGGCGTCTTGCAGTGGGGGCAGATGACCCGGACCAGGCGCTGGGCCAGAACCCCCAGAAGGGTTGAGCTTAATAAAAATCCTTCCACCCCCATGTCCAGAAGCCGGCTGATGGCCCCCACCGCGTCGTTGGTGTGCAGGGTGGAAAAGAGCAGATGTCCGGTCAGCGCGGATTGTATTGCGATTTCAGCGGTTTCCCGGTCTCTGATTTCACCCACCAGGATAATGTCCGGGTCCTGCCGAACAATGGACCGCAGCCCGTTGGCGAAGGTCATCCCGATTTTTGCGTTCACCTGAATCTGGTTCACCCCGCTTAAATAATATTCCACCGGGTCTTCCAGGGTGATGATCTTGTTTTCCGGTGAATTGATTTTCGCAAGGGACGTATATAAGGTGGAGGTTTTGCCGCTGCCCGTGGGGCCGGTGACGAGAATCATGCCGTAGGGCTGGGTGATCAGCGTCATGTATTCCGCAAGCAAAGAAGCCGGAAATCCGATTTTTTCCAGATCCAGAATCAGCATATCCCGGTCCAGGACCCGCATCACCAGGCTTTCGCCGAATAACGTGGGGATGGTGGACACCCGGAAATCAATGTCCCGGCCCGATATCCGGAGCTTGATGCGGCCGTCCTGGGGCAGGCGGCGCTCGGCGATGTCCAGATCCGCCATGATTTTCACCCGGGAGCTGATGGCCGCCTGGAGCTGTTTCGGGGGCGATTCCACTTCGTGAAGCACTCCGTCCACCCGGAACCGGACCTTAAATTTATCTTCAAACGGTTCAAAGTGAATATCACTGGCCCGGAATTCCACGGCTTTCAGGATAATCCGGTTCACCAGACGGATGATGGGGGCTTCGGACGCCAGGTCCCTGAGCTGGTTGACATCTTCCTTGCCGGTATCCGCAATCTGGTAAATATCCTTGCCCGCTTCCTCAATAATCATTTCCAGGGACTGGGTTCCGGTGCCGTAAAGACGTTCCACCGCCTCAAAAATATCGTCCTCGGTTCCGGCAGAAACGTCCACATCCAGACCAAATCCCTGGCGGATCGCATCAATCGTCCAGAAATCGGCGGGGTTCGCCATTACGACATGCAACTTATTGTCATTTAAAGCAATCGGTATAAATTTAGACTGCTTCATAAACTGGACGGACAATTTTTCCAGAACCACCGGTTCTGAAGGGTAATCATTTGAAAATAGTTGTTTCATTAACCCCCGCGTTCATCTGTTGTCTTATCCGGCAATCCGGAAATGCCTGTTGACGGAAATCAGATGCAATTTTAATACCATGATCCGACAAAAAAAGACAAGGACTGCCCGCCCACGGTGGTCTAATCACCCCGGCCAGCCCAACAACCCGCCTTTTTTCTTGACTCTTTTACCGGATTATCCCATATCTTTTTAGCGACGACGGGGAAACGCCTCTCCCCATCGGCGACGAAAGGCATCATAGACCGGATAAGAACTCCGAATCAACTCTAACCGAATATATTTGAACGTTTTTTGCATTCCGGTGCAGAAAACGGGGACGAACAATGACGGATTCAACCCCAACTGCGGCTTATGCGCGTGCACTGGCCATCGGCCGGCCACCGAATATCAAATCCCTTTTTCCCCATTCCAGAGCCCTCATTGTCAGCGGCAAGTTCATCGACCGGGCCATGCAAAAAAAAGGCAATGCCATCTGCATGGCTGCCAACGGAAGGAATTTGCCCGTCATTCGCGGCGCACTCCAGGCGGCCCAGCGCGCCAACTCGGCCATCATCATCGAAATCGCCAAATCCGAAGGCGGCGCATCCGCTTACTGTGCGGTGAACTTCTGGAACATGGCCCGCATCGTCGACAGCCTGTGCAATGAAATGGGCATCACCATTCCAGTGGCCATTCACGCCGACCATTACGGCATTAAAAATCCTGCGGATATTGAAGCGGCAAAAATCGAGATCCCGACATTGTTTGAGGCGGGAATGACATCCATTGCCATTGACGCTTCCCATTTGCCGGACGACCAAAACCTGGCGGCCAGTATCGAGTTATTCCCCTATGTCCCCCCTTGGGCCGGATATGAGACCGAAGTGGGCGAAATCAAAGGCAAGGAAGGTTTGTCCACTGTTGAGGAAGCGCTGTTTTTGATTCAGGGCCTTAACGCCTTTAATATTTTCCCGGACTGGATCGCGTTAAACAACGGCACCACCCACGGCATTGAAGCCGGGGCCGAAGGGATCCAGGTGGAACTGACCGCAGAAATCCATCAGGCCCTTGCGCCCTATCAGGTTTCCGGAGCCCAGCACGGCACTTCCGGTAACAGTTCGGAACGCCTCAGGCAGATTGCCGCCAAGACCCGAACCACCAAGGCCAATGTGGCCACGGCCCTGCAAATGATTTCCTGGGGTCTTTCGGTGAATGATTACGGCAATGCCCATCTGGATGCGGACGGCCGTTTCATCAAACTGCCGGACGAAGGCGTGACCGAAACCCTGTGGGAAAAAATGACGGCCCATGCCGAGGCCAAAGGACTCAAAAAAGGGGATTACAAAAAACTCAACCTTCCCTTTGAAAACCACCTGTTATCGCAGCCCCGGGAAATCAGGGAAAGAATGTCCCGCCGGGTGGCGGATTTCGTCCACCACATGCTGGTGAATGTGTTTAACAGCAAAGATACGGCCCCCCTGGTGATGGACGCGATTCTTGCAGCAGGCTCCCATGATCCCGGCCCGAAAGCCATTCGCATGGAACGGCCGGAAGACTGGACCCCGGACAAAATCCGTCAGCGGGCGGGGGCCATTCACGGAGACAAGGGAGCGGCGGGTGATTTCGATGATTAGCATCCGATGATCCCGAAGCTTTTCTGCCATTTTTGCGGGAACCGGCTCACGGATCAATGGGTTGACGGCCGGGTCCGCCGATTCTGCCCGGCGTGCCGTTCTCCCATCTATGAAAACCCGGTGCCGGCCATCTGCCTGGTGACGGTTGATGCCCGGCACCGGGTGTTGCTGGTCAAACGGGCCATCGATCCCCAAAAAGGCCTTTGGTGCCTGCCGGGCGGGTTCATGGAACTCAAGGAAACTCCGGAAGGAGCCGGTTTGCGGGAATTACGGGAAGAGACCGGTCTTTGCGGGAAAATCGACCGCCTGCTGGGGGTCACCGCCCATGACAGCAGGCTTTATGGCACGGTTTTCGTGACCGGTTTTCTGGTCAGATCCTTCAGCGGCGACCTGCTTGCCGGCGATGACGCGGACGATGTCGGCTGGTTTGCCGCAGATGTCTTACCGGAAATCGCTTTTGCCAGTCACCATAAATTTATTCGGCTTTATTATACCGCTTATGCGAATAGCCCCTCACCAGATCCATAATGTGCTGAACGCTTACGCCAAACGCCTCAGCCATATTCAGGATGCGATGAATAACGCAGGAGCGCCCCCCCTGCCGCCGGATCCGGATGCCTGTTCCGTGGAAGACAAGCGCCGGTTGATCGTCAGCAAAATTTCCACGCACATGATTGAGCGCATGGTCCTGACCCGGCACAAACCAGGCCCGGAACCGGATTCTTCCCAAACCCCAAAAATCAACCCCCGGCATACCATTCCCACAGATCGGTTTACGTACCGCATGATCACCCCGACCGGTGAAAAAATTACCGTTCATATGGAAATTGAGGACCCCGGTTTTCTGATCCGCCAGATGGACGTGGCCGCCCGCGACGCTTAAAACTTCAGTAGGTATTCAGAATTCAGGAGTCAGTATTCAGAATGGCCCGCAAGTAAAATTCCGGTAACCCCCATGCCCGGATGGGCGTAACGAAGGATGAAAATAAAAACTTAACCGATTTTTCTCTGCGCCTCTGCGCGAGATATGTTTTTTTGTCCCGCAGGGGTTTTTTATATTTTCATATAAAATTAAATAATTGCGTCACGCAATCAAGCCTTTAAACCGCTTTAGGGTTCCCTCATTCCGGCTTCTGAATTCTGTCTCCTGAATACTGAATAGTTACTTTTTATTTAAAACGCCTTCATCCCACCGGCCTGACCTTCACCCCGCGTTCATCCAGGTATGATTTGATTTCCGGAATCGTATAAGTGCCGTAGTGCACCATGGACGCGATCAGGGCGGCGTCCGCCCTGCCGGTCGTCAGCACATCAAACAGATGTTTCGGGTGGCCGGCCCCGCCGGAAGCAATCACCGGGATATTCACAGATGTTGAAATAAGCTCGGTCAGGGTCAATTCATACCCGTCTTTTGTCCCGTCCGCGTCAATGGAATTAAGGCAGATTTCCCCGGCCCCGAGGGCCTGGCCTTTGAGAGCCCAGGCCAGCGCGTCCAGCCCCGTAAAGGTCCGGCCTCCGTTGATGACGATTTCGTATCCGGACGGGATCGCCGTGCTTTTCCCCACATGTTTCACGTCCATGCCCAGCACCATGCACTGGCTGCCGAATGCGTCCGCACCTTGGGAAATAATCTCCGGATGTTTGACCGCCGCAGAGTTCACGCTGACCTTTTCGGCTCCCGCCAGCAGCACGTCCCGCATGTCGTCAAGGGTGCGGATGCCGCCACCCACGGAAAACGGGATAAAAATGGTTTCCGCCACCTTCCGCACCACGTCGATCATAATATCCCGCTTTTCGTGAGAGGCGGTAATATCATAAAAAACGATTTCATCGGCCCCGGCCTCGTAATACATCAGCGCCATCTGAACCGGGTCACCGATATCCACATTGTTTTTAAACTTGATGCCCTTGGTGGTCCGGCCTTCCCGGACATCCAGGCAGGGAATGATGCGTTTGCTTAACATGGGTCCCATCCGCTGAAATTTTTTAAGATCCGAAGCCCCGGTTTCCCGCTTTTTTCCGGATGAAACTGGGTGGCCACCAGATTTTTCATGCCGATGACCGAAGGAAACACAATGCCGTATTCGGTGCTTGCGATCACCTGGTTTGCATGATCCGGCGACGGATAGTAACTGTGCACAAAATAAAATTCATCTTCCGGCCTTATCCCGGCAAACACCGGATGATCCGCCTGTAAGGCAATCCGGTTCCACCCCATGTGGGGAATTTTAAGCCCCGTGATCCCCTGGGATTTAAAGGATTCGGAAAACCCCCGGGCGCACCCGTCGACCAGCCCCAGGCAAACGGTCTGATTTTCCTGGCTGGTCTGCAAAATAATCTGGGTGCCGAGACAGATGCCCAGCACCGGCTTGCCGCTGTCGAGTGCATGCCGCAACGCCTTGTCCAGCCCCAACCGGATCAGGCTTTTCATGGCGGACCCGGCCGCACCGACACCTGGGAAAACCACCCGTTCGGCTGATTCTATTATACGGATATCATTTGTAATTATATTTTCAACGCCGATATGGGAGAACGCTCTGGACACACTGGCCAGATTCCCGGCTTTATAGTCGATAATTGCAATCATACGCACACCTTAATAAAAATCTCATCGCCATTCCCGCCTTTTCTCATGACTTCCGACGCCATCCTTTTTTAAATTCCTCCAGTTTCCGGTCATAGGTTTGCTTTACGCTTTCGGGCATGAGTTCCACCATCACCCGGCCGGAGGCAACCACCGGCGGGGCGAGCTTCGAATCCCGGATAAACGTTATTCCGCCGGCCGGGGAAAATGTCACCAGAAGAATATAGACCAGGGTGATGACCAGAACCGCTTTTACCCCCCCGAAAACCGCCCCGAGAATCCGGTCTACCACCCCCAGCAAAGCAGCTTTGGCCATCATCCGGATCAAAACCCCCATCAGCGTGATGGTAAAAAACACCCCGCAAAACACAATGACGAACGCAGCAATCGAGCGATAGGCCGGGTCAGTGATCCATTGGGATAGAAACGGCGAAACCGCTCCATGATAAGCATAGGCTGCGTAAAACCCGGCCAGAACCCCGGCAATCGACGCCACTTCCTTGATCAGGCCTCTGAAAATGCCCCGGATCATGCAATACCCCAGCACAACGATGATCAGGATGTCAAAAAGGTTCATACTGTTTCGACTCATTCATGATTATATATAATTCAGCATGTTGGATTACTCAAACCCAAAATCCGCGTCAAGATAATTCTTGTTTTTTTTTTATAACCTGGTGTAAATTGCCAAAATCACACAAACTCGAAGACCGGACACCTGCAACTGCGCACCATGCTGTTGATTGGAAAAATGAGCAAATATCAAAAAAAAGCCCTGTCTGAAATCACTTTCGCCGACAACCAGACGGCCAACGAACTTTTCGGAGCCCATAACGGCAACCTGAATCGAATCGCCGAATCAACGGGGGTCACTATTTCCGCCAGGGGAACAACCGTCACCATTGAAGGCGATACCATCGCCACTGATCTGGCCGGCAATATCCTCAACCAGCTCTACGAATTGATACGGGGCGGGTATCCGGTATATCCCAAAGATGTGGAATACGCCACCAGTGTTCTCTCCCGGGACAGCCGTGTTGACTTAAAAAAAATATTTCTGGATTCGGTATATGTGACATCCAAAAAACGCACCATCACCCCCAAAAACCAGACCCAGAAAGAATACATCGACGCCATCCGGAAATACGATATCGCGTTCGGCATCGGTCCGGCGGGCACGGGAAAAACTTACCTGGCCATGGCCATGGCCGTGGCGGCCCTGGCCCAAAAAAAAGTCAGCCGGATCGTGCTGACCCGGCCGGCGGTGGAAGCCGGCGAGGCCCTGGGGTTTTTACCCGGCGATCTGGCGGAAAAAATCAATCCTTACCTGCGGCCCCTCTACGATGCGCTGCATGATATGATGAACTTTGAAAAAGCATCCGGCCTGATGCAGCAGGACGTGATCGAGGTGGCGCCTTTGGCGTTCATGCGGGGCAGGACACTCAATGATTCCTTTATCATCCTCGATGAAGCGCAGAACACCACCTCTGAACAGATGAAAATGTTCCTCACCCGCATCGGGTTTAACTCCAAAGCGGTCATCACCGGCGATATCACCCAGAGTGACCTGCCCAGCAACCGGGCGTCCGGCCTGATTGAAGCCAAAGAACTGCTTTACGGGATAGAGGGCATCCATTTTGTCTTTTTTACCAAACACGACGTGGTCCGGCACCGGCTGGTTCAAAAAATAATTGATGCCTATGAGAAGCAGACGATCCGCCAAAGCGGAAAAACCCATGTTTAAGCAATCAAAATCTTATGAATAAAAAATTCAGTGACATCTCAATTAGAAAAAGATTCCCGCCCAATTTTTGGGTATTATCGGGGATTCTGTTGTCCGTCACCCTGATATCCACCTTGATTTTATCGCCGCGGCTGGTGGTAACGGGTTCTTCGTACAGCCTGGGCGATATTGCAAATAAAAATATCAAAGCGCCCAGCGATTTCTTTGTTGAAGATGCGCAAGCCACGGCCCAGCAAAAAAAAGCCGCCAGGGAAGGGGTTTTAACGGTTTATGATTATGACGACGATTTGTCGGGCAACCTGAAAAACCAGGTCAAAAAAGCGTTCAGCCTGCCACGAACGCTTTTTGAATCCGCCTCCGGCGAAAAATCG
>JBAQUK010000030.1:0-4201 GCA_049297455.1 Desulfosalsimonadaceae bacterium
GCACTTATTTCTCCTTTCAGAAAAAACTTATTCCTCGATATTTTGCAGAGTTTCAATACCGTTTTGATCGACGTTTTTTTGACCTGCTGTATACCTCGATTGGCATATGTCGCGCTTCGGACACCTATGCCTCGCGCCTTTTAACTTTGGTTAAAAAGAGTGGCGATCAGATCGCTTATTACCCTATAATTATCCGATTGAATAGGATTCAGAACCTGGCTAATATCCTTGAAGCAGGGCACTGTGAGCACAAAGTTATTCGAGCAAAAAAGGGCACTCAATAGCTCCATATGGCAACGATCCCTATCCCCTTGGTCCCGGCGGAGAGGACAGGCCCCCAGGCGGGGGGATCTTTGGCAAACAGTCTCCAGCCGTCAAGCAGAGCCGGAATCGCCGCCATTAGCGCGACCTGATGTGTCGAAAGTTCCGTTGCCTTTGCCGCGCCGACTATATCTCCCTTCTCGTGGGACTTGAGGAAGGTCATGTACGCTGCCGTCGTGGCCAGGTGAAAAATCACTATTCCGGCACTGAAATTATTTCCACGATCAGAGAGTCGGTGGTTTTCGCGGTAGCGAAGCGCCGCCTCGGACAATATCCACTGGGCCTGAAAACCTGCGGTCGCAATCTGAAGTTGATCGGTGGTCCTTTCCTTAAGATCGGGATAAACCAGTGACGGGCCATCCAGTTCAACGGAATAACCCTTACCTTTGGCTACCAGGACATGACCGAGCTCATGGGCCATGTAACAGGTCGCGAAACCCAGCAGAAACGAATGACTGCTGTTGCGCATATCCGAGAATTTCCAGGGGGAGGCATTGGCGGTTGAGCAGAACAACAGCACTATCAGAATTGTCCCGAGTTTCAAATTTATTCAATCAACCTGATGACCGTTTCCGGTGTGCCCGGTACGCCATGGATGCCTCTGTATTGGATAAAAAGGCCATCTTCTTCCCGGAACCAGTAATGCGATTTCCACAATCCTTCAAGGAGGCTGGTCAGCCCAAGTTCCATTTTAATCGCATGCGTTGACCGGCCATTGAAGATGAGATGTTCTTTTTGAAGTTTTCTGATTTTAAATTTGATGACATCCAACGTATCCGGGCGAATCATCCAGAAAAGGGCTTCCTTTTCACTTGAGACAAGAAAACACCTTAAGCTGTAAGATAAGGGCTGATACCAGGGGTTGTCGTCAATTTTAAATCCTTTTATAAAAGGCTTGTTGTTGAAAGTCCCGTTGATCCGGATAACATCGCCGTCACGAACCGCCCGTATTTCTGTCCCTTCCAGACAGTAATGCCATTCGATTGTCCGGCAAAACGGGTCACAGATGTTCTGAAAAAATTCTCCGTTCCCTCTCACTTCAACAACGATTTTATCAGATTCGGTCAGTTCCCATGAAAAATCGAAACTTTCATTGCCGGTTTTCTGTGTGTACATGTGATATTCAACAGCGTGAGCTAAACAAATCTGCATGGTCGTCAATATGATGCAAAGAACAATCGCCTTACCCGAGAAAGCCGGGCAAACATCATGTTTGTGATCATTTCCTTTTTTTTGTGGATGATGAATTTTTTGAAGACCCGGTTAAATATTTTCTTTAATGACACTAAACGATAAAGTGGCGCCCGTCACCTTGCTGCGTCCGGTATAGATGAACGTCAGGAGCCACAGGATTTGTAAAAATAGTATCACGGAAGGCTTCCAGATGGTATGAAGACCCGCAATGATATCATGCTCGGGATGGGCCGAGACGGGAAACAGCCAGGCAATGGCCAGAGCATAAAAAATCGTTAAGAACCCCATGATCTGATAAGCGGATATTTTGCCCTCACCGCGATGGTCCGCCCGTATGAATTCGGATAAAAACCGCCAAATCTGGGTAATAGACACCACGCCGACAAACGTTAATACATAAAACCCTTTGAGGAACAGATAGGTTCCGGCCACTCCGGTAAGACAGAGGACGATGGAGGTGATTGCCTGGACCGGAATGATGCGCGATCCGTCAAGGCCGTCGGCATAAGCAATTTTTTTGGTGCTGCCGTAAAAAATAAAATACAGATGCGCAAAAAGTTTCTGCATGAGTGGAGATGTCTGGCTCAACGGTTTGCCGTAGCAGCAGCCGAAGCTGATGCAGGAAAGCCTGCCGACGCCTTCCCCTAAAGCAAAGCTGGTGACAATGGCGGCAAGTGCGACAATCACGTCGGGCCGGGTATGGGAGTTCGCCTCCATCAGCCGGTTGAGCATAACAATGGTCCATGGCGCGATAAGGATTCCCACAAAAGAAGCGCCCTGCACGCTGAACGTGAACTTTTTTTTCTCGACAATCCGGGCGGTAAAACGGGCAGCCGGCATACAGAGTCCTATAATACAGACGGCCATCATCAGCATTATTTTCGGTGAAATTCCAATGGATCCCAGCAGGATGCATAAAACAGCGGTGGCGATCAAACAGGCGCTTGCTGAAAAAAAACCGTAATAGGTTAAGTTTAAACCGGCCCATGAGCCGTTGGTCTCCTTTTTAACGGGAATGGCGGCGATAAATTGCCAGTTCTCCCCTGGCAGGCGCTTAAATCCCCAGGCCAGCAGAGCGGAAAGGAATGCGGTAAGGCATATGATAAACAGTTCATCCATTGGTTTATTGTCTCCTGAATGCGATGGTTGAACGAACGGTGACTTCCGTTTCAATCAGCGGCTGGCCGAATCCTTTGGAAAACCTGCTTTGGGCGTCCGTTCGATACATGTTTGAAATAATATCTTCGCAAAATTCGATTTTGTTTTTTTGAAAAATAACGACGTCCACGGAACTCCCCGGACGATATAAACTTTTGGGCTGTCCTTTCATGAGCGCCATGCCGGGTTGAACCGGCCTGGGATTGACGTATTCAAAATCACTGTAGCGCTGAACAATTTCGCCAATCATGAGGGCGACCACCTCGATCAGGGCAACCAGCCCCACCCGGCTGCCCCCATGAATATCCGTGTCAATAATGGTCACGACCCGCTTGTTTTTGGACAAGGGAGTGACCACATGGATCATGGCGGTTGGATTGCAGGAATGATAGGCACCGTCTATTTCATAAATATCAATGACTTTTCCGGTAACCGGCAGGTGGTTGTAATGATATTTTTCAGGTGTCAGGCGTAAGACCGCAAAGTCTCCATCGGCAAAGGCATCGATCCATCCGGTTTTTTCCGAACGGGTTTTCCGGTTAGAGAATAATTCGTTATAGGAGAAGAATTTTTCCTTGATAAATAATCGGGAAACGTCCGCAAATGATCCGATCAGTATTTTAGCGTCTGCTGGAGAAACAATGGATTCCGGATCCAAAGACATGGGGCGCAGATCCCAGTATTTTATTTTTCGTTCAAAAATTTTTTTAGGGGTATTTAATTCGGACTGGGGATCAACACATTCCGTCAAATCAATGCCAAGCTCTTTGATAATGCGGTCTGCTCCGGTCAGGAGGCTGCCGCCTGGCATTTCAAAATTCAGATACCCCAGAATGGAACTCATCCTGGCCGAAGCTGCGGCTTTGTATATAAAAGGCGCTTTTTCCCGGGTGGTTGAATAAATGAAGCTGACTGTTTTATCGCCAAACAATTTTTCGGTTTTAACCATTGATGTCCGGCGCTCTATAAACTGGTGAATCATTTCTTTATGCCTGTTTGTTGATATCTTTGAGCATGCTCCTGGTTTCCGTGTATTGACAGGATTAAAAAACAGATTGTTTTTTGCAGATCTTTGGTTGTGATCCGATTGTTCATCATGGCCTTTCGTTGGCTTTTGACAAACTGGCAGGCGGTATTTCCGTCTAAAATACCCTTTAATGACTGATGATAATGACTGCTGCCGCAAATCAGAGAGGAGTCAACTTTCAGGGCATCCGTCATTAGCTGGTCAAATGCTTCGTTCATGTGTTGTTTGCGAAGGGTGTGCCGGTAATATTGTTCGGCTGCCGCGTTAAACCCTTGGGCGGGAAGGGCCATGGGGCTTTTTGCACGGGTCTCATTCAAAATTCCACGGGTCAGTTTCGCGGCCGCTGAACAATTGGACCACGATTCAATCCGCTGGGAAAGATTTTCCATGGTGGTTTCAAGGCCCATCATTTCGATGAGGTCGGCGGCATCTTCCTTGAGAATGTTGACCAGCGCTTTTTTGTATTCATGGTGATAAATCCGGTAATATCCCGGATAACGG
>JBAQUK010000031.1:0-26225 GCA_049297455.1 Desulfosalsimonadaceae bacterium
TTAAAATTGCGCGGATGCGCACAGGGAGGTATTCTTTTGTCAATTCCTTTGGAATCAGGCTTTCACAAGCATATCTCCCTTTAAACACATAATTGATAGGAGTTCACAAAAGTTTAAGGGAAATTTCATTTAACATTTAAGGATAAGGAAATGCGCATGGAAGCCATGGAAGAACAGGATTTCGCGGCAAGCGGCCGGGTCGCCGGCGGCAAGAAAGCGCCCAAAAAAGGGCAGATGACACCGGCCCAGCTATTGGTGCGCGGCTCCATCACCCATGTTCAGGAAAGCACCACGGGGGGCGGCGGCGGTCTTTCATTTCAAGGTATCAGCATCGGCGGCTCCACGGATTCGGCGGAAGTGAATATTACCATGTACCTGGTGGATTCGGAAACAGGGCAGGTGAAAGCCTCCACCAAGGTGGTGGGAAAATCGGGCCGCAAGGGTCTGGGGCTGGGATATCACGGGTCTGCCCTCGGCGGACTGGGGGGTGATATGGAAGGCTTCATGAATGATAATGTGGGAAAAGCCTGCGAGGATGCGGTGGGTCAGGGTGTGGATTTCCTGGTGGCCCAACTGGAAGAAATTCCCTGGGAAGGCACCGTGTCGCTGGTCAGTTCCGGTAAAATCGCCATAAACCGTGGCGCGAGGGAAGGGGTGGAGGAAGGTGCACAGTTTAATGTAGGCCAGGTTAAAGAGATTATCGACGAGGATACCGGCGAGGTGCTGGATAGCGATATGACGAAAATCGCCACCCTTGAGGTGACCAGTGTGAAAGAAAAGATCGCGTATTGTAAAATCGTCAGCGGCGGTGGTGTCCAGAAAGGGATGACGGTCATGCCGGCCAGGTAAATGGGCGGGCTGCGCTAAAAAAAATTATTATGTATTCAGTCGGTTAATCATGGATGTGGAGAGGATGACGGTAATGAACAAGCAAAATTTCTGGAAAGGAATGATGGCGGGGAGCGTTGTCGGGTGGTTGTTTATCTTTTGGGGGGTCTTTTTCCCTTTTGAGAGCAGCCTTATGCGCATTCTCTGGTGGGCCGTCATGCTGGGGTGGGCCATCCTGCATCCGCTGGAGCTTGCCCTGTCGATGCCCATTGGAAAACAAAACGGACTGACGCCGCAACACATATTCGTTAAGACAATGGTGTTCGGCTTTACCTGGTGGCTGCCGGTGAAATGGGGTGTTTTCGAAGATTGACGCATGGCGAAGCATCCGGTATGGCATAGACGTCAATATCTTTGAAAAACAACCGGTTGTTTTGTGGACGGTTATGAAAAAAGGCTGCTGGTCGTCCATCCCATCCGCGCCAGCCGGAATTCCAGGGCCGTTGCCAGGCAGCCCAAGCCATAGGTGACGCTACGTGAAAAATTGATGGAGGATGCTTCCTCAAAATAGAGGGTCGGGCAACTGACCTCGGCGATGGTATAGTCCAGCCACAGAATCTGGGCCAGCATCTGGTTGTCGAAAACAAAATCATCGGAATTGTTTTCAAGCTTCAGGTTCAGCAGAAGCTCCTTTGAGAACGCCCGATACCCGGTGTGGTATTCCGACAATTTGGCGCCCATCAGCATATTTTCAGCGAGTGTGAGAAAGCGGTTGGCGATATATTTCCATTTCGGCATTCCGCCTTTTAACGCCTGGCCCCCCAGGATGCGGGAGCCTAACACGCAGGAATACAAATCGTTTCCGATCATGGACGCCATGGCCGGGATTAATTTTGGGGTGTACTGGTAATCCGGGTGCACCATGATGATGATGTCCCCGCCCTGTTCCAGGGCCAGCCGGTAACAGGTTTTCTGGTTGGCCCCATACCCCTTGTTTTTCGGGTGGGTGTGAACGAGGGTGCGGGGGAGCGATTGCGCAATCCGCGTGGTCTCATCATGGCTGGCATCATCCACCACGATCACCAGATCCACTATTTGCTGCGCCATCACCTCATCAAAGGTTCGCTTTAATGTCGCCGCCGCATTGTACGCCGGCATAATCACAATGACTTTTTTGTTGTTGAACATGATGTCTCCATTGGCTCGAACGGCAAGCCGTTCATCCCTATTCGTTTATTCAGCTATGACAGGCGGATATACATTTTATGATATCAACGGCTGACAATACTTCTTGAAATAAAACACCTTGGCGCAGGAAAGCAGAAAATATGATATGGCGGTGGCCATCGCTGCGCCGATAAACCCGATATGGCTGACGAAAATATAGTCCAACAGCAGATTGACGGCAACGGATAATGCGGTGATGACTTGAATGATTGTATATTTTTTCAGACAGTCGAAGATTGTGTCATAAAACATGCTGTATAACGCACAAAGCTCGCCGATCATCAGTATCCTGAAAACAATGGCGGATTCTTCATATCGCCCCTTGTAGGCGATGGATACAAATTCCGGTACTGCAAAAAATAAAAAAACGGAGAACAGGAGTTCCAGAAACAACAGTTTTTCTTTTTTAACCGTCAGATAATTTGCAATTTTTTCTTTATTATCAATATTTTGAGAAATAAACGGAAGGAAGTAGATCCTCATAACGGACAACATCATGATCTGCCCCTTAAAAAACTGGTAGCCGAGATTGTAAACGCCGATTTCCTCCATGGTCGCCAGGTTTCTCAAAATAATATTGTCCCCCCAGTTCAGCAGGTAAACGGAGGTCCCGCCCATAGCCATCCATCGGGTGTAGTGGAGGAATTGCTTAAAAGCTTCCTTGTCATAAACCAATGGCACAATTTTTTCGTATTCCGCTTTTGAAATAAAGAAACAGACGGCAATCACCGGCGAAATAAAAAGTATTGCAAACAGCCGCTCCAGTGTTATTCCCCACCAATATTGCGTTATTATTAACAATATTATGGAAATTCCGGAAGTCACGAGTAAAAAGAATGATTCCCTGATCCGCCGATTCAACGTAATTAAAACGGAGCCCACAAAATTTTCGATGATCATCCCGAAAAAAACTGGAACCAGAAGCCATAATTGGTATTCCGTCAGATTTGTAAACCGGATCATCTGATTTTTCAGCAAGAATATGGATAGAATAAATATTATCAGGGAGATGCAAAGAATAATGACCCTGCAGGTGATGGTGCGGCGGATGTTCTGATTTTTTGTTAATTCCTCGATTCCGAATATGACGGTTGGTCTTGAAGATGAAAGAATGGTCGTTGAATTGAAAAGATAGACGACCATCATTGCCAGGGAATATATTCCGAGGGCTTCCGGCGTCAGGTAAACCGCCAGAATAATCGGTATCAGAAATGAAAAGCCCAGTCCTCCGGCTCTCAACAGTCCGTAGGACAGGAGTGTTTTTCCCTGATGGAATTCATTTTTGAACCAGTCGATCATCGTTGTCCGTCAAGATTAGGATGGTTTCAGAATGGAGCGTTTTTTCCTATGGTCACAAAATTCAGTTGGATTTTGCCATTCCCGGCATATTCAAGGATGCCATGGTAAGTTTTTCCGGCAAATTTGGCAAATTTATCAGCGACCGGAATTCCGGGAGAATCCGGTCAGTGTTGCCGCCTGACTTCTCGTCAGGGATGGGTGGCATGCCGTCCATCTCTGCAAATAGTTGTTCAAGACCGGCTGTCCCGTTGAGAAGGAGTCTCATGTAATCCGGATTATCAAGGTTTTTGACCAGCGGCGTTTCCGCAAGCAGGGCTTGAAGAGTTCGGCGCATGGCGTTGTTCCCGGTTTTTCTGCGATAACCGCGTCTCATGGAACGGAAAAATCGCTCCAGGATATTGTTGGTGCGTTGAGGGTAAATCTTTACTGTTCCTGTGGGCGTATTCACATCGATTGGATCGGCGAAGAGTTTGTCATCATATTTGTCGAGTTGAGCAAGCATTTTGGCAGTAAGTGAATCTGAAGACAGTTCGATGTTTTCCTCGATTTGCCGGTAAAAATCGGCCACCCTTTGACGAATAGTGGACATGGCTTCCGGGCTGCCTTCATCGTTCAGCCCCTTATGGCCTTCGGGTGAGGCAATCCTCATGGCCCCGCGTAAAGAGTCAAAAATACGGGACCGCCAGCGCAGTTCCTCGATCGCCATGCATAAACGATGGTCATTTGCGATTTTTGAAAGATGTTTTGCCAATTTGCCAAATAATGGATAGCTTTTTTCGGGATCGCAAAGCAAACGCATTTTTGACATCTGGCCATTGACCAGAAATAAGCGTTCGGCAAAGTCCAGCAACGGCCGGTCAAAAGGGAAGCCATAGCCATCACCGGCTTTTTTGCCCTGAATAATCCAGAGCGCGGCCATATAAACGGAAGCTTGCGGCAGCAATGCAGAATCTAAAGACAGATTTTCCTTGAAGGTTTTTGCCACCAGGGCGGATTCATCAGCCTGTTCACTGAGTTCTTTGCGCGCTTCCCGAGCGATAGCATGCAGGTAAGAACTGGCAGTATAGTGTCGCAGGCAATTTCTGAGTACCTGATAAGCCGGTTCCAGGAAATCTTTGCCAATATCTCGAAGGAAATGAAAATGACAAATATAATCGCGCACTCCGGGAAAGACATCCGCCACTGCCCTGCAAATGCCGTTTCCCATATCATGAACGCAGGCGATTGGAGTGCCGTATTCTTTTTTTAGATTTTGAAGAAAAAGAGAGGTACTTTCCGCATTTTCACTGGGCACCTTCATATTGGATAAAATGATTTCGCTCAGGCTGTCCATGCCGGTCATGAGTGCGGGAGCTTCGCCTTCATGCATGGCGTCGATGTGAAGGATATAGCCGCCGGCAAATAGCATCTTGCTGCGAATCCGGGGGGTTGCCAGGCGATGGGCCTGGGCCAGCAACAAGATGAACTTGCGGCCGAGATAATGAACCTCGGATGCGCTGATGAAAATGCTGCGATCAGCCAGTTCGGCCTGGATCTCGCAGGTGGGCCGGTATCGCTGGAACAGCGCCCGACCGACAAAAACCAGGACATCATAAGCCGTGTTGCAGCGAGAGGGGACGATCCGCCGTAATTGGTCGGAGTCAAAGACAGTCTGACATTTTGGGCATTGCAAAAGCGTTTCGTGTGCGACAAATGGCCCGGTCATGCTCAAAACGGTTTTGCGCCTTGTCTTTTGCACAACAGGTTTTTGGCCGCACGAACAGGTATCTATTTGTGGAACAAACCGGATGACTGGCGGATGATGGAACAATGCCGCAGGTGATGTCTCTTTGGATAACTGCTCCAAGCTGTGCCTTAGAGACTTCAGCGCCTTGGACGCGGCATTTACGTCTTTTTTTTTATCTCGTGCTGCGCGAAAAGTGTTTCGATCTGCGCAGTGGTAACAAAGGCGCCTCTTTGTGACATTGCTTCGGCCAGTTGATGGAAATTCGCTGTCGGGCGCTTGATAAATTCTGCCAGGATAAAAACAGCGATTTCGGCAGGAACCTGTTTCGCAGGTATTTGTTGAAGGCTCATGGCCTGGCGCTGACGGTTTGCTGTTTGCGTATCGGCTGCGAAATAAAGATATGAGCGGCCCGTTTTTTGTCGTTGGACCTTTCCCTGTCGGCAAAGGTTGACCAACACTGAATGGCAGCGGCAGTGAAGGGCGTCGCCGACCTCCTCGGCGGTCATCCCCGCATGGCTGCAAAGGACCAGATCGATAATGGCGCTTGTCAAGGATCCGGCTTTGGAAAACCCGATTTCCTGATAAAACCACAGGCCTTTGCGGTTGAACTGTGGAATCGAGGCAAGGGTATACCAGGCTCCGTTGTGCGTGAAGCTGCTGAAGTAGCCGGTTTGAGCCAGAAAACGCCTGACCGATGGCACAGCGTATTGCAATTCTGCTGCCAGAGGATCGATTTTCCAGCAGGGTTGCTGCTTGAAAAGAGAAAGCATGAGTTGAATGGGATTGGGAGACTTCATAATGCGCACCTGATAAAGTATTGCAGTTAAAGCCAAATAACCCTATTTTATGCAATATTTTATCAGAAAAAATACAGGCTGTAAAGCCTTTTTGCAAAAACTGTAGAATAACCAGATCATCATATAAATTGTTTAAATTCAACATCATGAAATTTATTTATAATTTAGTGAAATTTATTTAACTACATAAAATTTGCCAGAAATATTAGGAAAGTATGGCAATGGATTAATTAATAACTTATTGATTTTAATATATACAACTGTTATTTGTAACCATAGGTTTTTTCCGTGATGACGAAATGGTCAGAAAACCCATGGTAATGTATGCAATCAGGGACAGTATGGACACGGACAAGGCTGTTTTTAGGTATGGAACCCCGTACCGCAATTCAATATTATGGGTTCCTTTATCCAGGAGAATCCCCATAAACCCGATATTGGCCGTGACGATTTGCGCGGGTTGTCCATTATCAAAGGCAACCCAGCCTTTATCAAAAGGAATGGAAAAGAACAGCAATTTTTTTCCATCAAGAGAGATGCGGCCTTTGATGTTTTTTTGGCTGAAGAAAGTCATATCCATGGCGTCATTTTTTTTCCGGGAGACGATTCGGGTAAAATCCGTCAGGGTAAAATTTTTTATTGAATCTTTAAGCGTCTGCAAGTCAACACGGGCAACGCCGGGCAGATCGCTGTCGGTGACGCATGTCAAAAACAGGGCAATCTCCTTTTGTGTTTTTGATAATTTTTCAAATTCATTTGCCCGTATATACGTGTCGCAGGTGAATCCGAAGGGCATCGCATATTTATTTCTTGTAGCCATTACATCGCCGAATTGTTTTATGGGCTCGTATGTCATCTGATAAAAATTATTTTTCCCGGCCAGATCAGGCGGTTTGATCAGGTTGTACTTTACGCTGGCAATGGCCTGAAGAAGGGGCCTCTGCAGCAGGCCGATCGCCCAACGCGTTTTGACTTCCTGCCCCTTTTCAATCACTTCGAATGCTTCTAAAAATTTGATGTATTCCTGTTTGTTAAAAGAAGAATAGGATGGTGTGCCGAAGTAGCCATGCACTTTTGCGTCATTAATGCTGTTAACTTCCCCCAGCGGCGATGGGTAGTCTTTATTTACCCTGTAAAACCCCGGATCAACGGATTTTAAATAATGCACCGCCTCAACGGTGTAATCGTTATATCCCGCCTTGCTCTCAAATTGCTCCTGCGTTACTGCTTTCCGGCTATTCACGGTGACGGATGATAAATATCCGATCTCAAAGCATAATAGAAGCAATAACAGCGGGTTGATATAACGTTGGAGCCCTTCATAGCGCAATAAATATAAAAGTCCCGCATAGAGCAGCAGTAACCAGGTGATTGCCAGTTGAAGGTCGGGACGAATCATTATTTGTTCGGACAGGGGCGTCCCATTGAAATAAGGGAAGTGGAGCAGGGCGAGCAGCACGATGAGCGTGCCGAACACGATATCATTAATGGGGCTTCGTTTCTGTATGTTTTCAAATCCATAGAGCCCGAACAACAGAACGGTGAACGGGACAAACATGGACAGGCCATGTTTGTAATAGTCTCCCATAAATGCATACAGGGCGAATCGGAAAAAAGGAAATACCAATGGAACCATCCATAACAACAGGAACAGGGAAGAAAAAGCCCGTTTCCGTTTATCCGGCAAAACAAAAACCTGGGTAACCAGCAACAGGGGCAGCAATCCGGCATAAAAAATCGGGGCTTCAAGATAATTCTGATAACCGGTATATCCGCTTCCGGTTCCCATCAGATCATTGGAGAACAAGCGCATGATGGATGTCACGCCCTGAAGCGGATCCACAACGCTGAAAACCGGTGTTGACAGTAATCCGGCCCCGGCTTGAACATCGCCTGAAACCCTCGGGCTGTTGATCATTGCCAGCAGATCGTTGAAGCTGAAAACTGTGCTCATGCCGACACCGATGGCCCCGGCTCCGGCTAATTTGAACAAAAAAAGGATGGCACCTTTTAAATCCTGTTCATGTTCGGATAAAATTTTTAACAGTGCGTATGTAAAAAGAAAAACAGCGTATAAATACAGCCTGAAGGGATTTGTTGCCACGAAAAAGACGGCGAATGGAAACAACAGCCAATTGTTTTTCTGGTAACAAAGTTCAAATGCATACACCAGCAGAATAAAGTAAACCACATTGGTGGAATGCCCATACCATCCGCTGGACCCTAAAATAAGGTATCCGAGAAATGACGCCAGCACCCCCCCGGCAACACACGTCAATTTTGAAAAGTTTAAAATTTTTAAAAAAAAATAAAAGAATATCCCCGTTGTCATGGATTTTAATAATTCAATAAAAACAATTCCATACGCGAGATGTCCCATTCCGAACAGGTTGAGTGGCCAAAAGAACGGATTGCTGATGCCGCCGGGAAATACGGATTGTCCCATGCCTTCGGAAAAAGACCAGGTGGGGATTCCTTCCGTGCGGATGTACCGGGCGGAATGAACAAACTCCGGGTAGAACAGATTATAGGAATCGCATCCGGCATCCAGGAAAATCAATAATTTGTCGAATATGACATAATCATTAAATACAATTAACTGGACAACAAGCACCAGGATAAAAAACAGGCAGAACCCATTCATGAGACAGGGCCTTTGTAAATATCCTGCCGTTCATTGCCCTGCGAGGTGAGGTGATAATAAGTGCCGGGATATTGGATTCGAAGTTGTCGGGTCATAATCCTTTATGAACAGAAATCATCAGGATTTGTCAAGATTAAAGACCCCTGATCGTTGCTTGATAATCTTGCCGGCGTATGGTATATGGCGCTAAAATCATGGCCCTTTTGAACATTGCGTTTATTTTCTTTTTTCCCATCAGACTCATGAAAGGAACGACAAGATGAAGACCGTATCCGATCCCGATGACCTGTCGATTCACCGCCAATCCAAAATCTTCTGTGAAATCGGACGGATTCTGACATCATCCCTGAATCCCGGAGAAGTGTTCAACCGTGTCATGAGGCTTATCGGAAAGTATTTTTCACCCAGAAACTGGTCGCTCCTGCTGATGGAAGCAAAAACCGGGCGGCTGACATTTGAAATCGTGATGGGCGTGGACGCATCCCGGTTAAAAGATGTTTACATCGAAAAGAATGAGGGAATCGCCGGGTGGGTATGTCAAAACTGCGAGCCGGCGATTGTGGAGAATGTCAGAAAAGATCCGAGGTTCAGCCCCCGCGTCGACGATCTTCTTGGGTTCAAAACCAGTTCCATTGTTTGCGTTCCGCTTTTAAACGGGAGCAAGCGGGTCATCGGCGCACTGGAAATGATCAATCAAATCGCTCCGGCGCCGGAAAGCGACGGCCCGGAATCGTCACCGGTTTATTCGGATCAGTTAGACAAACCATTTACGGTTCTGGACATGGAAATCCTGTCCGCCATTGGCGTTTTCACCGGCATCGCCACTGAAAACGCCTTTTTGCATCAAAAAATCAAACATCTTGCAATGATTGATCCATTGACCGGAATATACAACCGCCATTATTTCAACGAGGTGCTCAAAAGGGAACAGCAGCGGGTCAAGCGCAAGTATTATAAGATTTGCATTCTCATGACGGATATTGACGGACTGAAAAATATCAACGATCATTATGGCCATCTGATGGGCGACAAAGTGATTTGCGATATCGCAACTATTTTAAAATCCGCCATTCGCGAGTCGGATGTCCTGGCCAGATTCGGCGGCGATGAGTTTGTGATCCTCCTGCCCAACGCCGGGGCCGGTGATGGCAAAAACCTTGCGGATCGGATCCAACGGGAAATTGAAAAAAGGAACACCGCCCTGGCTCTGCAGCATCCGGATCTCGCTCTGGGTCTCAGCATTGGTGTGTACGCCTCCGATTCCGATGATCCGTCAACGGATTTAGCAAAAATGATTCAGCAAGCGGATCGGGAACTTTATCTGACCAAATACCTCCAGCAAAAACATGAAACAGACTTTAATGCCGAGCAATTGAAAAAATATTTGAATACCGGCCTGTTATCAGAAGAGTGAAGCCGTTGGATTCCAGAAATCGACAACCAAATTTTGAAATTATATTAAACTGTTGTGCCTTTTTCCGGTTTCTGCTTTCTCAGGTCGGCCAGCATGGAAAACACCCAGGGCCTGAATTCAATGAATAATCCGGCGCTGTACCGTCCCTTCAGGGGCAGAGCCGCGTCCATTTCCGCCAGATCATTAAATTGCCGGAACAGGCCGTCGATTTTTTTTAAGATGGTTTTCAACGATGCTTCGGAAAGCACGCCGGGACTGAAGAGCAGGCGGTCGTTGGGCAGATTGAACGGGTGGTTCATGAAATTCGCCAGTATGGTCTTAAAATGCAGGGTCCACAGGGGGCCGTTTTTCCGCCAGAAAATATTTTTAGTGACCAGGAGGCGCACCCGGTTGTTGGGGTGCAGTTCAATCAACCCCAGCCGGTCGAGCCGGATCAGCAGGCGGGTGATTTCCTCTTCCGTGATGGTGTATTCCGCAATGATATGGGCCACGGACCAGCCGTTGATGAGGAAATAGAACAGGGCCATGAGCTTCGGATCATCCGCCAGGGCTTTTTCCTGATTAAGGCTCAGCACATTGGCTGCGTTCCGGCTTTGCTGCCGGGCCATCAGGGCCAGATCATACAATTCCAGGTCCAGAATCCCGCACACTTCCTCCAGGCGTTTCAGCGATACGGTTTGTTGGGAAAACAGGCGTTTGACGCTGGTTTCGCTCATCCCCATTTCAGCGGCAAGCTGCCGGTAGGTCATGCCCTTGGCTTTCAGATATTTTTTCAATGCTCCCAGAATTTCCACCGTCTGATTCATTCACCCCTCCAAAAATATTGACCACATGGGTACCATAATATGGTACTTTTTTAAATATGCTTTACGTTTAGCCAACACATACGATAGGTTATCCATATAATAAATCCAAGGTTAACGGTTCATATTTTTTGCGGTACAACTGAAAAATTCAACAAAGGAGATGGTCATGGATTTTAAGGAAATCATCTGTGAGCGCAGGGGAGAGATCACCATCATCAAATTCAACCGTCCGGAAGTGCGCAACTGTGTCGGACCGCAGACCCACCTGGAACTGCTTCAGGCATGGAGCGATTTTCGGGAGGACGATACCGCCAAGGTCGCCATTATCACGGGAGCGGGCGATAAGGCGTTTTCAGCCGGCGGGGATATCAAGGCGGGCGAGCGGCTGATTCCCATAACGCCTTCGGAAATCGCGGCCCATAACCGCGGAGAGCGGCCCGGCATCCTCGGCCCCACCCGGTGGACGGACATCTATAAGCCTATCATTGCGGCAGTGAACGGGGTCGCCTATGCCGGGGGTCTGGAATGGGCCTGTTTTGCGGACATCCGGATCGCAGAGGAGCACGCCACCTTCGGCGTCACCTGCCGCCGCTGGAATATCGGGCTGGCGGACGGCGGCACCCAGCGGCTGCCGAGGATTGTGGGCATGGGCCGGGCCATGGACCTGATCATTACCGGCCGCGTCATTGACGCAAAAGAAGCCGAACGCATCGGGCTTGTCAATGAAGTGGTCCCAAAGGGGAAATCCCTGGAGCGGGCCATTTCACTTGCGGAATTTATCTGCCGGCTGCCCCAGCCCGCTATCCGCACCGACAAGGAGGCTGCTGTCCGGGGCTTCGGGCTTCCGCTGCCGGAGGGGCTGCGCATTGAGGCGGAATGTTTCAACCGGCTGGTGTATACCCCGGAGCTTGCCGAAGGGGCGCGGCGGTTTATTGAGCGGGACCATCCGGATCTGCAACCGGGCGGGGAAGCGGTCACGCCCGGCATCCGGCGGGTTTAATTGGCATTTTTCAGGGACGGTTGACGGCGTGTCACTACTCAGGGATTCAGGAGCCAGAATGAAGGAATCAATCATCATTCATCTCTTGTCTTCTTCCTTTTCCGCATCCACGTCCTTGTCAAAATCCGCTTTTTTCAGGGAGTCATCCACAACATATTCCCTTTGAAACGTGTGGATGATGTCGTCAAGGGGCACATCCGCAAAGGTCCCGCGGTCGTGAAGGTATTCCATGTGACGGTTGCCGTTTAAATCAAACGGATGGTAAATGGAATCCCCGGTCCCGTCAAAATCAAGGGGCATGAGATGGAATTTCTCACATAATCCGATATTGAAGGCGGGTGTGGCCTTGACCCATTGCCCGTCCAGATAAAGGCTTGCATACCCGTGCCAGTAAAAAATATCCGTCTTCATCAGTTCGCGCATGCGGGCCGTGGAGAGGTGGTTCCGGACATCCGCAAACCCCAGTCGGGCCGGGATATGGAGACTCCGGCAGCAGGCGGCCAGGAGAATGGATTTTGCCACACACCAGCCCCGGCTGGTCGCAAGCGTCGTGCTGGCCTTCAGCCCGTCCACGGTCATGTCGATGGAATAGGGATCGTAGCGGATGCCGTCCCGGACCGCGTAATAAAGGCGGACCGCCCGAAGCCGGGGGGAGCCTTCGCCGCTTGCGTGTTTTTCGACAAACGCCTGTATCAAAGGATGATGGTGATCCAGAAAAGGGGTGGGGACCAGGTATGGTTGCATCAGTTTTCCTCAGTGGTCGGCATTGTTGCCGGGGATGTTTTCGGCAAGGCGATGGTGAATGTTGATCGTTTTTTAAAGTTTAACTTCCCGTAATGGATTTCAGTGCTTCCATCAGCAGGTTCGCCTGTCCGGCATCCGGTCTGGGAGGCAACTGGAGCATGATGCCCAGCCCTTCTGCTGTGTCGTGAAATATTTCCGGCGACATCCGGCTGACCACCGCCAGATTCACCATTGCATTTTTCATGAGAATACTTGTGGCGATTTTCAAACCCGGTTGATCCCCCACTATTTCATCAATCACCGCCAGATCCATTTTTTT
This sequence comes from Desulfosalsimonadaceae bacterium, assembly GCA_049297455.1. Taxonomy (GTDB): domain Bacteria; phylum Desulfobacterota; class Desulfobacteria; order Desulfobacterales; family Desulfosalsimonadaceae; genus SURF-3. The sequence continues at coordinate 12,805 of JBAQUK010000031.1, forward strand.
TCCCGATACGGCGGCCTGGGCCGATTCCACGGAGTCGGCCCAGGCGATGGATACGGGTTCATGGCTTGAGAGTCCCGCGGCCAGGTCCGCAAAATCGTCGGGCCGGGATGTAACGATCAGCACCTGTTTCATATGAATCACTCTTTTTTGTGTGGTTGGCCGCCGGTTTTGGCGCGGCCCCAGATTTTCTGGTAATAATCGTCCAAGGCCTCTCCCAGGGTATTAACCGCAAGGGTTGCGCAGTGCATGTGATCATCGGGTAAGCCGTCCAGCTCCGCCGCCACCTCTTCCGGCGTCAGCCACAGCAGTTCCTCCAGGGTTCGCCCGTGGGCCAGATGACACATGGCGCTTCCACAGGCCACCGTATACGTGCACCCCCTGGGCGCATGCCGGATATCCCTGACCCGCCCGTCGTCGATGGCGAGGGACACCTCAATGGAATCCCCGCAGCTCCCGACCCCCACTGCCCTGCCGTTCGCATCCGGCAGGGTTCCCATATACCGGGGCTCATGGGCATTGGCGGCAAACCGCCGACTCAGGACATGGTCCTCATGTCCGTGTGGTTCCGTTTCACGCAACTCGTTATTCATTTTATTCTGCCCATATACATTAATGACCGCTGCCGCCGCCGCAGGTATGTTCCTGGGAAAACTGGGGCAGCTCGCCGTTGATCAATGCGTTGACTGCATCTCCCACGGTCTGGAAATTGCCGCCGAAATACACGTCAATGCCCATCTGGTTGAAGCCCATGAGGGGCCGGAAGCCCATGCCGCCGGCGATGAGTTTCTTGGCGCCTTTTTCGGCCAGATACTGAACCGGGGCCATGCAGCCGCCCTGCTGGTGGGGCACATTGGGAATTACGGAAATGGACTGGATGGCTTTGTCTTTAACGGAAACCATTGTATACATGTCGCAATGGCCGAAATGCGCGCCCAGGGGGGCGTCAAGTCCGCCGGGAGTGGAAGAGGGAATGGCGATTAAGGTGTTCATGGTGTTCTCCTTTTTATAAATGGTGTGTTGGATATGTATTCGGTTTTGGGTATTGGCTTATTATTCATCTGATTTTATTTCATCTGTCAAGGTCAATAATCGCCGCCAGATGGTTTTCAAGCGGCCTGAAAAATCGCTCTGGGCCGCAAATTCGGTGATGGCCTGACCGTGTATCATGGCTTTGGTAATAACCGGGTCATGGGACAGCCGCCCCAGGAACGTGAAGCCGTTTTTCCGGCTGTAGGTCTCAATGGCGGCGGATTCAGCATCGTTTAAGTCGCTTTTGTTGATGATAATGCCCACCGGCACTCGGAAGTGGCCGCACAGCTCCGCCACCCGCATCAGATCATGGCGGCCCGACGGCGTGGGCTCGGTCACGATCACCGCCAGGCTGACCCCGGACAGGGAGCTGATGACCGGGCACCCGATGCCGGGCGTGCCATCGGACAGGATGAGGTCAAGCCCTTTTTGCACAGCCATTTCTTTTGCTGTTCTCCTGAGAAGAGCCACCAGCCGGCCGGAGTTTTCCTCGCCGGGAAACAGTTGGGCGTGAACCAGGGGGCCGAACCGGGTGTCTGAAACAAACCACCGGCCGCAGTGGCGTTCGGGAAATTTGATGGCATCTGCCGGGCAGAATGCCACGCAGACCTTGCACCCTTCACATTTCACGGGATTGACGCGGAACACCGGCCCGGTCTGATCAATCGCTCCGTAACGGCACATTTCCAGGCATTTGCCGCAGGCCGTACATTTTTCGGGCTCAATGCGGGCTTCGTGGCCGGAGAAAAACTCCTGGGTAAGCGTGTTTTTCGGCTTTAAAATCAAGTGCATGTCCGGCGCATCCACATCCAAATCGCAGATGATATGATTTTCCGCCAGATGGGCGAAGGCTGCCGTGATGGATGTCTTGCCGGTGCCGCCCTTGCCGCTGATGATGAGAATTTCCTTCATTTCCCAGCCTCCCCGGCACCGGCCGCCCGTTGTCTGATTTTTTTGCAAAGCCCGGCAAACAGACGGTGCATGTCTTCCGACATGTCGGCGATGATGCAGCCTTCGGCGTAGGCTTCGGCGATCCGGCGGTCATAGGGGATCTCCGCCAGGATTTCCAGACCCTCAGATGCGCAGTAATCATAGATTTCGGAATTCCCCAGTCCCGCCCGGTTCACCACCACTCCCATGGGCTTCTTCATGGGTGCAAACGCCTGATGGGCCAGTTTCATGTCATAGACTCCAAAAGGTGTGGGTTCCGTGACCAGAAGGATCATATCAGAGTCCATCACCGCATTGACCGCCGGGCAGGACACGCCGGGGGGCGCGTCGATGATCGCGTCCGCCTGGGATGCAGTGATCTGCTCATTCAGCCGGGCCTTGACCGCCCGCATGAGCGGCGGGCTCATGGCCTCGCCGATCCGCAGCCGGCCCATGATGAAATCACCCTTTTCCCATTGACCCCACGAAATGTCTCCCAGATCCCGAAAGTCCACCGACAGCGCCTGCTCCGGGCAGATGGCGATACAGCCGCCGCATCCGTGGCACATTTCCGGAAAGGTCATGAGGATTTCTCCCATCAGGCTGATGGCTTTGAACTGGCACAGGGTGCTGCACTGGCCGCACCGGTTGCACAGGGACTCGTCCACCTTCGGGATTTCCATGAACGCATTGCACCCCCCCGAGAGATTGGGGTGCAAAAACAGGTGAAGATTGGGCTCTTCCACGTCCAGGTCCACCGCCACCACCGGGTCCGGCCAGACCGATAGCAGGGAAGCGGATACGGTGGTTTTGCCCGTGCCGCCCTTGCCGCTGGCGACCGATATTTTCATCGTCCGTGCCCCATGCGGTTGGGGGCCGCCGCCATCGTGGCCTTTCCGGTTTTATAAAGATCAATGGCCTGACGGACCGTGATGTTTTCCAGGTCCTGGCATATTTTGATGCCGGCGGCGCTCAGGCCCTTGAATGCCTTAGGGCCCACATAACCGGTCAGCAGGACTTTCGCCCCGGACCGGGCGATGTTTTCCGCGGCCTGAATGCCCGCGCCCTGGGCCATGACCTGGGACGCGCCGTTGTCGATGAATTCAAATGTCATGGTGTCCGGGTCCACAATCAAAAACCCGGCGGCCCGGCCGAACCGGGGGTCAACCATGGACTCCAGGCCGGGTTCTTCGCAACTGACGGCGATTTTTTCCATAAAACACTCCTTTGGTGTTGTTCCGGCAGGGTGCCCGTAAACAACGGAACTGGATTCGGTTCAATCCAAATTATGAGTATATGCTCAAGCTCATGGGGAAAATAATGATTCGCCGGCGGGTTGTCAAATATTTTTTAAGAATATGTTCAGAATATCCGGAAGGGGATTGGGGACAGGCAGGCTGTTTGTGTTTAAAGCGGTTTGTTTTCAATGATGTTATATGCTTTTGACGGGCCGGGCGGCGGCTTTCAAATCACCCGCCGCCCGGCTCATACGCAATTATTGATAATCTATTTCCCATTGGCGGATCTTGGCGATAATTTCCTCAACCGTTTCCTTGAGTTCCCCGCCCATTTTCAGATATTCATGCGGAAATTCATTCTTCATAAAAAACATTAACGCATAATAGACCGGCATGAAGCGGTCTTTGAATCCATGGGTATTTGATTCAAATATTTTCAATGCAATATGATACTGTTTTTTGGCAAGCAGAAGCAGCGTGAAGTCGATGACATCCTGTGCGTATTTTTCAAGGAATTTCAAGTCGTTTAAAAAATTTTCCGCCAAACCGACCGCTTCTTTTATCTGGTTATCCCATAACAATATCATGGCATGGGTATGGGCAGCCACAAGGTCTTTTTCTATCTCATAAACCTTTCGTGAAAGTTCAATGGCTTGATTTTTATTTTTTTTCTCTTCAAAATACAGCCCCGCCAGATTATTCATGGCGCCAGAATGGCCTTTTTCCACGGCCATCAGATAATATTCTTTGGCCTTGTCCTAATCCTTAAGTTCTGTCTTATACAACAGCGCCAGATTATTCATGGCGTCAGAATCGCCTTTTTTCACGGCCATCAGATAATATTCCCTGGCCTTGTCATAATCCTTAAGTTCTGTCTTATACAACAGCGCCAGATTAAACATAGCACCGGAATGGCCTTTTTCCACAGCCATCAGGTAATATTCCCTGGCTTTGTCATAATCCTTAAGTTCTGCCTGATACAACACCGCCAGATTATTCATAGCGCCAGAATCACCTTTTTTCACGGCCATCAGATAATATTCCTTGGCCTTGTCATAATCCTTGAGATCTGTCTCATACAACAACGCCAGATTATACATGGCGTCGGAATCGCCTTTTTCCACGGCCTCTAAGAAAATTTTTTGCGCTTTTTTAACATCTTTTTTAGCATCAATGTAAAACAGGCCCAGCAAATTCAATTCATCGGGGGTTTTATTCGTCTTTTTCTCGATAGTTGAGATAACTTCCAATACATCCGGCGGTTGGGCATCCCTTACTTCACACCCCGTTAATATCTTTTCATCATCAGATAAGAATTCGCATAATTCCGACCGGCTTTTCTCAAGGTATGTCCGGGTGCTGTCTATGAGTTGGCCTTTCAGTTCGGATTTAATCGGCGTCCGTATCAACGCCTCTGTCATAAACAAGGCATGCCGGTCGATGAGCTTGCCTTGTTTTAACGCGTTCAGATGCCAGTTCGCACGGATTTCCAGATCCTTGTCGTCGCACCAGATTTGCAGAAATTCCACCACAAAACGGACCCGCCGCTCGTCCCATTTTCTGCCCAGGCGCATCAGATACCAGATATTGAAAAACCGTTCCTGGATTCTGTACAGATAGTTCTTGGTGGTGGTTTTTTCTTTTTCAATGATGCTGTATTTTTCCAGTTTTCCCAGTTGGGCGGATACGGCCTTGCTTTCCATTTTGGTTTTGCGGGCGATATCCTTCACGCTGACAGCTTCCCAGTTCAGCGCGATAAAATCGACAATCTCCTGCTGCTGGGCGGACAGTTTATCCATCCGGTGCTTGTATAAAGGTGTCACCATGTCGAGGATTTTCTCCAGATCCTTAAACGCACTGCCGTTTTCATCATCCACAAAAATTTCAAAAAGGATGATGATGGTCCGGATCACCCCGCCGGTCAGCCGCCGCAATGCCTCAATTCTTCCCGGCTGGTTTTCGACGATCTCTCTTACGCGGTCTTTTTTATAATGTACACCCAGTCCCAGCAGCAATTTTTGGGTTTCATCAATGTTTAACCCTTTGAGGTGCGGCATCTTGAAAAACTGATAAAATGGTTTTCCGTAATCGTGGTGAAATTCAAGAAGGGTGGAAGACGCACCGATCACGCGAAGTTCGGCGGATTCAATAAACACTTCCCGGAGACGGTGATGTTCCTGCTTAGAAAATTTTTCAAACAATTCATCAATATTATCAATAAATACAACTATTTTTTTATGGTTCTGGATCAGGCTGCTTTCCAGCAGCTCAAAACACCGGCGTTCATAATCATTATCATAATCCAGGTGCTGCATTTGTTCATAGAGGCTGGGCATGTGCCCGGATTCTTTCAGATATTCGGCGATGGATTCCCAGAGTTTAAACAATCGGCTGATGTTATACTGCTCTTCATTAAATAGAACGGGAATCAGCCCTTCACTGAGTTCCGGGTTGTTTTCGATTTCATAGGCGATGCGCAGCAGCAGTGTGGTTTTCCCCTGGCCGCGGTTTCCCTGAATAATATAATGCTGTTCGGGATGCCTCATTTCGGAGGTTTTGATATCCTCCCAAATCTCCTTGAACAGCTCGGTCCGGACAACGAAATTGTCAATCAGCTCCTGTTTGGTCTGAATGGCCGGATTGTAAATTTTGGGAAGATCAATTGGCGACATTCTGCCTCCACCACATCCTTAATATCGGGGAATTATAGCGGTACACCGCCGGTTCCTCATTGTTGTTGATATAGCCATCGTAAACCAGCGAGCCGATAATATCTTTAAATGTGTTCTCAAGCTTGTATTTGACGGCGATATTGAAAATTTCATTCGAATGAATAATTTCATTTTCAGATATGATGTTTAAAATTTCTTTTGAAAAATTGTACTGATCGCCTTTTAACGCTGCACGAAGTCTTGTGTGCCAATGATCGAAATGATTCCTTTGTGTGAGCATCTTTTCAAATGCCCGGTCAATATCTTTTTCTGTGATATCGGCCAACTTTTCCTCCCGGTGCAGATCTTTTAATTCCTGAACAATCAACTGAATATAATACGGGATAAGCCATTCTATTTTTTTCAGAATATAGTCAATCAAGGGTTCCGGTAATTCAAATTCAACATTTTTTAAAAGTAGCCTTATCAGATTTTTTGCTTCGGCGGTTGTCAGCGGATTGACGACCAGCCGGGATAAATCATTGATTGATTTTATGGCGTTCATCCGGCTGACAATATTTTCCAGGCCGATGGACCCGGTATAAATAAAATGGACATTTTTAGACACTTCAACATCCTGTCGCAGTTCCCGATTACTGAACAAAAAATGTTTCCCGGCCGCCTCCCCCTCATCATTGATGATGTTTTCAAGTGTTTGAGAAAACTCATCGAGCATAATCACCATTTTCTTTTTATCATCAGAAATGGATTTTAATATATTTTCAAGAAGTTCTAAATAATTCAGATCATCTTTCGTGCCGAATTCAACCCCATCCGGCCCGATTTTTTTAATTGAAGGCATGTATTTTTTAAGAAAATTCCAAATCTTTTGGGAAGACCTGATCGCATCGGCCTTCAATACCTTGTTGACAATCCTTCTGAAAAATTCGTTTTCATTGTTAACCGATTCCGTATCCAGAAAAAGGAAATCAAAGCCTTCCCTGGGATTGTCCTGCAAATAATACATGACGGATGTTTTCCCAACTCGCCTGGGAGCGGCGATCAGGATATGATTGCCGGATTCAATCAAATCCCAGGCTTTTTGAATGATGTTTTCCCTGTCAAAAAAATTTTCCCCCCTGGCGGGTGGTCCGGCAGTAATTTTCATATCAGCCTCCTGTTGACAATTATTTTATTGTCAATAATAAATGACAACATAATCGTTGTCAACATAATTTTTCGAAATGCAGGCTATGGATAATCAGGCGAATTAAATAAAAATACTGCTAAGGGAATTCATAGGAAAGTTGTTCTTCCCCCTGAACTGATTGCCGCTTCAGAGGGAATATGTGTTACGAAAGGCTGACGCGAAGTGAGCTTTCAATGTCATTGGGTGTGATGGAATAAAGGGTGTCAACAAACGCAGCCGCAAACCCGCCGGGCTTGCGGCTGATTCTCGCCGCCAGATCGCCGCAAAGCCCGTAATAACCCAGGGATGCGGCGGTTGCGGAAACAAGATCGCCGTTCGCCACAGCGCAAAAAGCGCCCGTGACGGCGGAAAGGCCGCACCCGATGCCCGTGACTTTGGTCATCAGGGGATGGCCGTTGGTGATCCGGAATGTCTGCCTGCCGTCGGTGACCAGATCTTCCGGACCGGAAACGGCGAGAATGCAGCCCAATTTTTCGGCAAGGGCCTTCGCGTCATGAACCATGTCCGGGATGACGGCCAGGGAGGCGTCCACGCCCCGGGTCCGGATGTCCGCCCAGGCCAGGGAAAAAATTTCCGAGGCGTTTCCCCGGAGCACGGATATGTTTACCTCATTCATGATGCGTTTGACGGTGTCGGTCCGGAATTTGGTGGCCCCGGCTCCCACCGGGTCCAGCACCACCGGGATACCTTTGCGGTTGGCGGCTTTTCCGGCCAGAATCATGGATGTCACCCAATCGCTTTGCAGGGTGCCGATGTTGAGAACCAGGGCATCGGCAAGACCCGTCATTTCCTCCACCTCCTCCGGGGCGTGGGCCATGACAGGTGCCGCGCCCGCCGCCAGAAGGATGTTGGCGGAAGAATTCATCACCACGAAATTGGTGATGTTATGAACCAGGGGCGATGTCGTTCGGACTTTTTCAAGCAGGTCCGCAGTGGTTTGCTTCATACTCATAAACGATGTCTCCGTTATTTTTTCGGATATCCCACGCTCTGGGCGAGAATGACTTTCTGGTGCGGCGGCAATCCCATTTTCTTTTCGAGAGCGGGCTTGTCCACATATCCCCGAACCACGGTCCCAAGACCTCGCGATGCGCAGAACAGGTAGACGTTCTGGCTGATAAAGCCCGTGTCCGCTCCGGCGTACAGGGCTTTTTCCAGTTCGGTTTCCCCGGCGGCTTTTGAAAAATCCGCGACATACACAAGGTTTAAAGGGGCAGTGGCGACAAAATCCTGTTTTCCGGTTTGCTCCCGGATGTCTTCTTTCAAAACCAGGATCAAGCTGTTTTTTTCAGCGTCATAGCGGTAAAGCCCGTCTGCGGTGGCGGCATAGACATCAATTTCCTGCCGGTTTTTGGCGGACGGCGCGGTCCGTTTTCCGGAATCTGGCCGGTTGACCCCACAGGCAGCCCAGAGAAGGTCGGACAGGATTTGCATCGGCAATTTTTCCGCACTGAATTCCCTTGTTGAACTTCGGTCTTTCAATGCCTGCATCAGGGGCTTGCCGCTGTTGGTCTGCGGTGCCGGAAGCTGGATGGACTGGCCGGGTTCGGCAAATATGAGGGCCGGGCACGCGCAAACGGCGGCCAGCATCAGGCACATAATTAAGAAAGATGACAGGGACTTCATATTTTCTCCTTTTATTTGCAGCCGATGGATTAAGGTTCGGGTATCGATAGAAAATCATACAAGTTCGATCTGTTGAACGTGGATGACACAATGATTTCCTTTTGGCATTTTTTTAAGCGTTTGATCCGAGCTTCCACTTTTAGCGCGAGACTTCTATCTCCAACGCCGCAATGATACACCAAGGTTATTTCCCGACAGGAGCGGGTAAATCGCGCGCCTTTGGCCCGTTTTTCCCGGTGTTCCTTCAGCCGCCGCTCAACATGGGTGGTGATCCCGGTGTAGAGCGCATTTCTTTCATTTCTGAGCAGATAGACCCACCAGACGGTATCCGTCATAGCGCTGTCGTCCACTTTTCTGCTACCCTTCCGACCTTAATTTTTCCAGGGTCCGGTCCTTGTTTTCCCACAGCCGGTTCACCCACTCCTGAAACCGTTGCCGGAAGCTTATATCATCGAAATAGTCGCCCAGGATTTCATCTGTAATGGCCATCTGCCGGATGCGGACCCGCACCGTCGACACCCGGCCGCACATAAAATGCCACAACCCCGTTGCCGAAGGTTCATAGGAGATGGTCACATCCAGTATGGCCGACAGATGGTCTCCCATTGCGGAAAGCACATACGCGATCCCCCCGGCCTTGGGCCGCAGCAGGTGCTTGTATGGCGATTTCTGGTTTTTGTGCTTTTCGGCACGGAACCGGGTGCCTTCCACAAAATTCATCACCGCCACCGGCACGTCCTTGAAGCGTTCGCAGGACTTCCGGGTGGTCTCGATGTCTTTGCCTTTAAATTCTGGATTTTTAACGATAAATTCCTTTGAATAGCGTTTCATGTAAGGATAGTCCAGGGCATACCAGACAAAATTAAAGACCGGGAGCCACGCCAGTTCCTGCTTCAGGAAAAAGCGGAAATAGGGGATCCGGTTATTAAGGATGAACTGGAGCACCACGATATCCGCCCAGCTCTGGTGGTTGGACAGCACCAGGTACCACTTGTCCATGGAGAGCCCCTCATCGCCCTGAATGTCCCAGCAAATATTGTTAACGAGCTTCAGAATGAGTTTGTTCCAGGATGCCCACCGGGTGCAGATGAAATTTAAGGCGGCATTGACGGGTCTGCGGACGGTCGTGGCCGGAACCAGCAGCTTGACCAGCGCAAACGGCATCAAAAACACGAGCCAGAAAAAGAGGTTAATGATGACCAGTATGACGGCGATGATCCCGCGAACCGTGCCCGGCAGAAAACTCAGCATGTTTATCTCCTGTCTGTTGATGCTTTCTGTCTGTTGATAATGATGAATTTAAGCTTATTTTTTCCATCAGGTCGGCGATTTTGTCAAGGATGAAGATACGGCTTTGTTCTGCGGTTCTATAATTAATTTACCGGTCTCCGTTATGTGTTGACCCTGTTTATTCCTTGCAATATGATAAATTTGTAAGGAATCAGTATAGCAAAAAGGAAGAGTGATATGCAATCCACCATTACTTCAAAATACCAAACCACAATTCCCAAGGCGATTCGGGAGCATCTGGGGCTTTCGGTTAAAGACGCACTGGAGTGGAAGCTGGAAAATGGCACAATCACGGTGTATCCCGCAAAACAAAATTTTTTGAAACATCGCAACACCGTAAAGACAGGTGCGGGAGATATTGCCGCTGACATTAACATCGCGCGGAAGCTTCATATGGAAAAAAAATACCGGTGAAACACTATATCATTGACACCAATGCGCTGATTTCCTTTGTAACGGACCGGAACCCGGACCAGCAGCAGAAAATCGCATCTTTGTTTGAATCGTCCGCCTGTCTGAAGTTGATAATCCTCTGCCATCAGTATGTGTTGACCGAATTTATTTATGTGATGGACAGGGTTTATCATGTCCCGCTTAATGAAATCAGCAGAATGATCGCCGATCTCATCGAAATGCCGGGCATTCAGGTCATTCATGAAATTGATTTTAAGGCCTTGCTTGTCCTGCTGGCCTGTCCCGATTTCTGATTTTGGCGATGCGGTGATCGCCACGGCCGGTATGAAAAGAAAAAAATCCGTGATTGTGACTTTTGACCGGAAATTCGTCGCCGCGCTCAAATCGCTCGATCTCTGCATCCATTCCTTGGAATAATTTACCGGTAATTTATAAAGAGTACGAAAAACTGGTTTTAAGGATTCCCGGTCAAAGGACTTACGGTGCGGTGTTCCTTTTTGGTATCAGTTTGTCAGAAGCCTGCTGGCCGGAAACACTTTCAGCCCGGTCCGGCGTTCCTTTGATTGTTGATGATAAATCGGCGATTCTCTGGGAAATGTCCCGGACGTTCATGGTTCGCCGGTCTATCCACCATTTGGCGTCTGTGGATTGCCGCCATTCGTCGATAAACATCTCAAAAGCTTTTGCAGAGATTTCTTTTTCCGCGTCATTTGCAAATTTCAGGCTTTTCTGGAGATAATCGACTTTTTGCATCATTTCCCCACGGATTTTTACGGCCCAGGAAATCATCTTTTCAGTGCCGGTCAGAGGCGGAAATCCTTTGTCCTGCTGCCGTCCGGTCAGTTCGGTCGTCTGTTGGTTGAAATAGGCTTTTTTGCAGGCGTCGCAATACCAGTCTTTTTTATCCGCTACAAACAGGTTTTTTTCGTGGCTGTCAAACAGCGCCACCTTGAACGAGGTCCGGCAGGTTCGGCATTTCACTTCATAGGTTTGGGTATTTGGGGTCATTGGGTATAATGGGGTCAGGGGGCTGACCGCTTCCTTTTTATATTGGGTTTAATTTTTTGGATATTAATAATGATCTGTTCCGGGTTTATTGTCCCGCGTCGGATTTATGGATGTGCATCTGCGGGTGGCGCCGGCGAGAGGATCAGCTCGATCCGCCGGTTGATCGCACGGCCCGTCTCCGTCTCATTGGACGCCAGGGGCCGTTCAGGCCCGAAACCTAAGGCGATGATTTTGTCTGCGGGCAGGGTCTGGCCGGCGATCAGATATTCCCGTACCGCATCGGCCCGCTGCTGTGAGAGGTGCTTGCTGAGTTCAGGGGTGCCGGTGCTGTCGGTATGGCTTTTGATGAGCAACATGGGTTCGCCGAAATTGCGAATGGCCCGCTGTACTTTGCTGAGCAGCAGATAGTTCTCCGGCATAATGGTCGCCTGCCCCATGGGAAAGTGCATGTCTTTTAAACGAATGACCAGCTGATTCCCTTTTTTAAATACTTCCGCTTCATTTTGATTAAAATAATTCCGGATTTCGGTAAATAGCTGATCGAATTCCCGTTCAGCCGTCTGCCTCTCCTCAGCGGCCTGATGTTGCGCCAGAACGGTTTCTTTTTCAGTCTGTTCGACCTGCGAACCGCTCTCCAGGATGGCGATTTGCCGGTTTAATTCAGCGATGCGCCGATCATAATCCGCCTTCATTGTTTCGATTTCATCCCGATGCGCTTTGATTTTTTCCGCCATGAACAGGTTGTCCGCATTCAGGGACTGGATGGATTCTTCAATATTGTCAACCTGGATGTAAAATTTCTGGTCCCGCATGTCCTGAGCGCCCAGTTTGGTGGTAATCAGGGTCAGCGTGTCCTCCACGTACAGGGCGATTTCTTCCGGTGTCATGTTCCGGATACCTTTGCACTGGTCGGCGATAGAGATGGCACGGTGCGCCATAAACAGATTTTCCTTCGCCATTTTCAGCATTTCTTCCTTGGCGTAAGGGTGGGCTGAAATAAAGGCGTCCGTCTCCGCCAGCATTTTTCTGGCCTGGGCAAAGGATTCCGGCGCAAACTGGGTGATTTCATCCTCTTCCGCCTTTTTGAGGATAGCCCTTACTTCACCAATGGCTTCGGTTTTGATGGCGCGCATTTCCAGCTTTCGGTAGGCATCGTTCACCGCCGGCGCATTTCGTTTGGTGTAGCTGATATTGTTGTATTCAATGCCCCGGGTCAAATCCACAAATTTTCTTTCGATATTTTCATATTCCTTAACCATTTTAACGGCGCCGGCGATTCTCGCCATGCGGCGGCTTTCAATGACCTCGGGCATGAGGGTCCGGGCGAGTTTTGCGTTTTGTTCCGCGGTTTGCAAATGGGCGCGGGCGGTGTAAATATTTTCTGCAATATCCGGGGCCGGATTCCCCTGTTCAATATCGTTTTTTGCTTTTAAATACGCGGCTTCGGCCTTGGCGAACACGTCAGGCGATAATACGGAAAAATCCTTTTGCCGGGCGACCGCCATTTCTTTTTCAAGTTTATTGACCGCTTCGGTGGGATCATCCGCCGCCTGCTGATCCATCTGCGTCCGGTGGATTGTGCCGCATGCGGTGGTCAATGCAGCCGCAAAAATAAGTATTATTAATAAACCGAAAGCCCCGGCCGGGGATATATTTCGCATACAGCGTCTCCTTGTGCATCGCGTAGGGAACATTCCTGAAAATCGGGATTATATCGTATCGGTCGTGTTTTGACCAGAGGATTTGATGGGTAAACGATAAGAATTAAATCCGGGTCGTCAATGCATTTTCAGCGCGTTAAATGCATCAATCCGGGTTCTTCCGGTGATTACATTGAAGGCCGGGTTCTTTCGCTGGTCTTTGCCTTCGCCTTGCGGAGATTATCGCGAAGCCTTTACAGCCTGAAAGTCGTGTAAAGCGTACATTTTAAACCAATCTGTGATCGCTATTTATTTGAAATAATTTGTTTTTATTTCTGTTTTTAACGTGTACGTAATATATTTATACGAACACGATAAAAATGAA
>JBAQUK010000032.1:0-7692 GCA_049297455.1 Desulfosalsimonadaceae bacterium
ATTTTAGTAAAAATTTTTGTCAAGTAAAAAACGAAAAAAATTGCCATTTTATTAAAAAACTTCAATCAAAACTATTTTTGTAAAGATTTGATTTTTTATTATATAAATATTTTCGTTCAGGCACTAACTATGCAGGTATTCAGAATTCAGGAGTCAGAATTCAGAATGGCCCGCATGTAAGCTACCGGTAATTTAACTAATTATTCAATCTACCGAGCTAATTCAGGGATATCACCATATTCAAGGTTATTAACAAGCAAGGGAAAAAAACAGGAGCAAGGAGACAGAATAGAAAATGATTCATTCCTTCATTCTGGCTCCTGAATACCTGAGCAGTTACAATTTTTTTCCATTATACCGTCCCTCAGAAAATTCACAACCTTGTTCTTAAAAGACCACAACCAAAACGAACGGTTGCTCTATTTTTTAGATTGACAGATTCGGCGCCGGCATGCGATTAAATCCCCATGCAACCTCATATCATTATCATCGGGGAACACACCGAAGGGCACATCGCGCCGGTCACCCTTGAACTGATCGCTTTTGCAAGGGTGCTGCAACAGCACACCCCTGGCGGAATCCACCTATTCCTTGCAGGCCGTCATTTGACGGACGCCGCAAACCGGCTGGCCGAAACCTGGGGCATCGACATTACCCTGCTGGAACCGGACCCGTCGGAAACACCCACCGGAACGGGACCCGCACCGGACGATCCGGCATTCAGGAACCTGCCGCTTGACCTGATCTTGCGCCTCAACCCGGTCTATGTGTGCATGGGCCACACCCCGAACGGCACGGACATCGCCCCGGCCCTGGCCGTTTCCCTTAACGCGGCCTGCATCACCGGAGTTGAGCGCGTCGCCGCACAGGACAATGATTTGTGTTTTGTCCGCTCGGTTTTTAACGACAAAATCGCTGCCGCCATTCTTTCCACCGCAAAAACCACCGTTCTGACCGTGATGCCCGGCAGTTTTAAGCCCGAACCGGGCCTGCCCGGCAGTTCCGGAGCGGTTTCCATGCTGAGTATTCCCAATAATCCGGGCCGCTACGCCTTTCACGGGTTTAAAAAAAACGATGCGGACACCTCGGCCTTAAGCAACGCGGATGTGATCGTGTCTGCCGGGAACGGGGTCAAAAAGCAGGAACATCTGGAAACCATTTATGAGTTGTCCCGCTTATTTCCCAAATCCGCCGTGGCCGGCTCCCGGCCCATCTGCGATAAAAAATGGCTCAAATACAGCCAGCAGGTGGGCGTTACCGGAGCAACCGTCAAACCGAAACTCTATATCGCCTGCGGCATCTCCGGAGCCAGCCAGCATGTATCCGGCATGCGGGATTCCAGGTTTATCGTGGCCATCAACACAGACCCCCACGCCGCCATATTCAATATCGCCGATGTCTGCATCATTGAGGACCTGACCACGTTTATCCCCCGTCTCATCACGCACGCACATTTGATAACCGAAACTGGAGAGTGAACCGATGGCTGATCAATCGTCTCTTGAAAATCTGACGCGCCGCATCCTGGAACTGGACCAGGAAAACGCCGAACTCCGCCGGAAGCTGGAACAGGTGCAACGCAGTGAAACCCGGTTCCGCATGATGATCGAAAACGTGCCGGATATTATCTGGACCCTGTCCCCCGAAAAAATGCAGATCGATTACATGAGTCCATCCGTGGCAACCATGCTGGGCTATTCAAAGGATGAAATCTTCACCAAAACGTTCAGAGATGTCATGACCCCGACATCTTTTTCCTTTGCATCCCAGTATCTTGAAACAAATCTCCGTCGGTTTAAAGCCGATCCGCAGAATTTTCCGAAGCTTCATACGTTTGAGGTGGAATATATCTGCAAGGACGGCTCCACCCTCTGGGCCGAACTGACGGCAAAACCCGTGTTTGACGATACCGGGAATCTGATTGATATTGTCGGCGTGTCCAGGGACATATCCAAACGCATCATCGCGGAAAACTCTTTGAAAAAAAGTGAGGAAAAATACCGCAGCCTGTTTGAAAGCTCCAGGGACGTGATCTATATCACCACCCTCGACGGCAAAATTATTGAATTTAATCCCGCCGGGGTCGAACTTTTCGGTTATTCAAAAGAAGAAATCATCGGCGCGGACATTCTGACCCTTTACAACAGTCCGGAAGACCGCGCGAAGTTCAAAGAGACCATCCGGCTAAAAGGCTATGTCCGGGACTATGAAATCAGATTCCTGAGAAAGGACGGAACCCGGATTGACTGCCTGCTGACCTCCACGTTCTGGCAATCCGAAGCCGGGGGTATTTTGGGCTACCAGGGCATTATCCGCGACATCACCGACCAGAAGCGCATGATGGCCCAGTTGCAGCAAATCCAGAAAATGGAGGCCATCGGTACGCTTGCCGGCGGAATCGCCCACAATTTCAATAACCTGCTCATGACCATCCAGGGCAATACGTCCCTGATGCTGATGAAGACGCCCCCGGATCACCCCAACTACAAGAAGCTGAAAACCATTGAAGAGCATATCCAGTACGGGTCGGACCTGAGCCGCCAGCTTCTGGGGTTTGCCAGGGGCGGACAGACACATTCCAAAACCTTGAACCTGAACACGATTATCCGGATGAGCGCGAAAATATTCGCCAGCACCAAAAAGGAAATCACGGTCCATACCAACCTGAGCAGCGACCTGATGAAAGTGGAGGCCGACCCCGGCCAGATTGAACAGACCCTGTTTAACCTGCTGGTCAACTCGGGCCATGCCATGCCCGAAGGCGGCGATGTCTATATTCAGACGGAAAATGTCGAGCTGGCGGCCTATCAACTGGCGCCGTACCAGCATCAGGAAGGCCGATTCGTCAAGTTGTCGGTCACGGATACGGGTATCGGAATGGACGGAAAAACCAAAGAAAAAATTTTCGACCCGTTTTTCACCACCAAGGAGCATGGCCAGGGCACGGGCCTGGGACTGGCATCCGTCTACGGAATTGTTAAAAATCATGGGGGTTACATCAGTGTCTACAGCGAACCCGGCAAAGGCACCACATTCAATATTTATCTGCCGGTTTCGGAACAGCCCTCGGAAAAACCGGCAAAGCCCATTGAACCCCTGTTAAACGGCACCGAAACCATCCTCATCGTGGATGATGAGCCCATGATTACCAGCATCGGCCAAATCATGCTCACGGAGATGGGCTATACCGTGCTCACCGCCAATGACGGCGCCACGGCCCTGGACCTTTTCGGCTCCCACCCCGACCCCATCCATCTGGTGGTTCTGGATATGATCATGCCGAAAATGAACGGCAGCGTGGTGTTTGAGCAGTTAAAGACAAAAGACGGCAATGTCCGGGTGCTGCTCTCCAGCGGCTACAGCATCAACGGACAGGCATCGGACCTGTTGGACAAGGGATGCAGCGGATTTATCCAGAAGCCCTTCAATATGATGGAATTGTCCAAAAAAGTCCGGGAGGTGCTGGACAAAGAAAAACGGGCATAGGCGCGAGGAAAAATTATCGTAACTACTCAGGTATTCAGTAGACAGAATTCAGAAGCCAGAATGAAGGAATGAATCATTTTTTATTCTGTCTCCAGTCTCCTGTCTATTTTCCCTTGCTTGTCAATGATCTTGAATTTGGTGATATTTCTGAATCAACCCGGTGGCTTGAAGAATTCGGTAAATAACCGAGAGCTTACATGTGGGCCATTCTGAATTCTGACTCCTGAATTCTGTATACCTAAATAGTTACAAATTATTAAAAAACCCTTTGATTTTATTGGCGGCGCGTATTAAAAATATCTTCCCTTAAACCAATAACGGAGAAAAAAATACACCCTTGAAACCATCGAATCCGTCATCCCTGTTAACGGCTTATCGTCGGGAAATACGCTTCTTCCTTTTATTCAGCCTGCTTTTCTTCCTGCTTCAGGCCGCCCATTACATGGTCAGGCCCAACATCGCCCCGTTTGTCGTGGATACCCTGACCGCCGGCGGCAGCTCCAAATTAATCAATATATTAATGCCTGAGGAAAAGACCGTTTCACAAAACGAGTATATCAGTTCCGGCAATTTCAAACTTCAAATCGCCAGGGGCTGCGAAGGAATGGAAGGCATCATTATCCTGATTGCCGCAATCCTGGCGTTTCCCGCCGGCATCCGCTCAAAAATACTGGGGCTCATGGGCGGCATCATCGTCCTGTACGGTTTAAACCTGTTTCGAATCGCGGGGTTATATTACATACTCAAATACAAACCGGTATGGTTCGATCTGATGCATATTTATGTGGGACAGACCGTCATCATTTTCATGGCGGTTATCTATTTCATTGCCTGGTTGAATCTACAAACGGAGACGAATGAAAAAAACAGTTGATTCGCGTTCCGTGGCTTTTTTGTCTTTTTTTCTCCGACTGGTTCCGGCCGGCCTGTTCGTCATTGCCGTTTTTTATTTCATCGGCCCTTTTTACATCAAAGGCCATTTGAAATTATTTAAAAACGAAATTGAACTCCTGCATCCCGAATACGAGGTTCTCACCTACGATATCACCAAAATCAATCAGTTGGATTATATTGAGTTTCTCTTTAAAGTGAACAAGGCGCCGGATGATCCCGGCGCTTCCGCCAAAAAAGGCTCTAAAATCAGATTAAAGGGACAGGCCAGCACCATCTGCATTGCGTCCATCATCGTTTTTTCCCTCATACTGGCATGGCCCGGCCTGGCCCTCAAACAACGGCTCAACGCGAGCCTGGTATCCATCCCGATGCTTTTTATTCATTCGTGCCTGGACTATCCCATGATCTTTATCTCAGACATCGAATCCGTTTATTCATCAGACAGCGTCGTATTCAACAACATCCGGGAGATGTGGAACCATTCCTTAAATAACGGGGGAAGGCAGTTTTTGGCGCTGCTGATCTTTCTTGCCGCCCTCACCATCACTTTTCCCAGGGAAAAAGCCGCCGCCGCTCAGGAAATTGTGGGACGAAATGCCCCCTGCCCCTGCGGCAGCGGCAAAAAGTATAAACACTGCTGCTTGCCGTAATTTACGAAAGCCTGTTTCTTTCCGAACTAAATTCCTCACCCGGAAAAGGTTCCCCGGATCTGCGCCAGTTTGATTTTTGCATGGGGGATGAATTTGATGAAACTCTCCAGGGTTTCACAACCATAGTCGTCACAATGCGCGCAGTTTTCGACCTGATGCGCCATCCCGCATTTCCGGATGGCGCAGACCCGGCAATGGCCGATGAGCCGCTCACTCCCGGACCGGCATCCGTCACAGTTGACGTCTTCGGTTTTCAGATCAAATCCGAACTGTGCAGACCATTTTTCAGCAACTTTCGCCCGCATTTGGTCATCATTATTCCGGGTCGCTATATACGCCGGGCCGCCCGCTGGTAACGCCCCAGACCGCTGGGGAAACCTGATATGCTGTTTCTGTTAATCCATAAGCTGTTCAACGCCAATTCCCATAGCCCCCGCCAATTTTGTTAATGTTGCTTTTCTTGGAATGACGCTACTTTTTTCCAATCTCGCCAGAGCTGACTGTTTCATCCCTGCCTTGGCAGCCAATTCTTCCTGCGTAAGCTTGAAATATTCCCGCCAGGCTTTGATGAGACTTTCCCCTCTGACATTGGCTTTCACAACTTCATTAGGGAACCAGACATCAGCCTCATCCGCTTTGATTTGGTTATGGATAAGTTCCTGGTATTCATCCCAGGGAATGATGGCAAATGCCGGCTTGCCATTTTGGACAATTATTTGAGGATCAGTATGTCCGCTCATCTCTTTTTTTCACCTCTTGAATTTCAATAATCATGACTGGATTATGACATTTTATAACATATGGTCAAGGTTAAAAATAACAAAATATAACTAATTGAATGGCAGGCGCTGAATTCAATGATCCTTCTCCAGCCCCCAAAAATCGCCGTCTCGCCTTCCCATAGAGATACAAAAATCAATCCTCCGTCATAGGGATTCGAAAAATTTTAAAATACCACCATGCCGTTCTTCTTGCTCATGCTATTGCTCTTAATCTTACTTTAAAATCTCAAGAATGAGAGCAAGAGCATGATTAAGATCAAGAGCATGAAAATGGTATATTAGTAAATTTCAATTCCCTTACCGCCGCTCCACAATCCGGCCGTTTGCGATGACCATGTAAATATTTTCGGTCTGCCGGATATCCTGCCTGAAATCCTTATTTAAAATCAATATATCTGCCGGGCCGCCCGCCCGGATTTGTCCAAGCCCCTTGGTTCCGGTGAGGGTTTCCATCCACTTTCCGGACACGCCGGTGGCGGCCATGACGGCTTCTTCCGGCGAGAACCCGCATTTTTCCACCAAAAGCCGCAGTTCGGTGTGCAGGGACGAACCTCCCACCGTCGCCACATTGGGGCTGTCCGTTCCCGCGACAATGGTGATCCCGGCTTCCTTCATCCGGCGGACGTTGTCGAACTTGATATCCCGGTAGGTGATCAGATCATGGATCCAGCTCTCCATCCGGGGGTCTGAAACCTTCAGTTTCTCCGGCGGAAATTCCATATAGGCGTTGAGGATGTTCGGGTCCAGAACCGCTTTGTCCATCGCTTTAAATTGAAGCGAATGCTGAAAAAAATCCGCTGTGTAGTCAAACACCACCAGGGTGGGGATGATCACCGACTGATTGGCCTTCATTTTTAGAATGGTGGCATCGGACAACGACGACCGGTAGGGAGCGTGGGCGAAAAACCGGACCCCCGCGTTCAGGCCGGTGATGATGTCAGACTCCGACCCGATGTGGGCGCCAACGGTAAATCCGGCGGCGGCTGATTCCGCCACAATCTGCACTATCAGGTCTTCATAAAGGGAAGGGGTGCCCAGGGGAAGCTGGTCGACCATGATCTTGGTCATGCCGGCCCCATGGGCCTTATTCTGCCGGATGGCTTCACGGATATCCTCCCGGTCCGACACCTGAAACATCACCTTATTGATGGTCAGGACGTCGACGGGCCAGGGAATCATGCTGCGGAGCATGTAATCCGGATGTCCGCCTTTTACATTCAGGCATTTTCCCGCATAAAAGAGCCGCGGATTGACCCGGCCGTCCGCCTCGGTTCTTTGCCGCAGGGCTTCCAATTCTTCCAGAGGCCCGGCCATGTCAAATACCGTGGTGACTCCCGCATACAGGTAGGAGGAGAGATTCCTGTCCAGCAGGGTGTCGTCCGGCATGACCGGGAATCCGGGGGGCGCGCCGGGGCTGTGGATATGAATATGGTGATCGATCAGGCCGGGAATCACCATTTTCCCGGTTCCGTCAATTTCTTCGCAACCGGTCCGGGGCAACGGAAACGTTCCCATCCGTGCAATCCGGCCGTTTTCCATCAGGATATTAACGTTTTCAAGAACTTGCCGGTCCGCATCACCGGTGAAGACCGTGGCGTTGGTAATGAGAATCGCTTTGCTTGAATGGCGCTTTTCGGCCAGGGGCGGCATCTTTGACGTATAAACACACCCGGCCGCAAGCGCGGCCACAATAAATATTGCAACGTATTTAATATTTTTGATCATTTCATCTCCATTTTTTTTGTTCCGGTTTATGGTTTATTTAAATACCAGTTGGATAATTTGCGGTTCGGGTCCGTATTTTTTTCAACAGACTCCAGCCACCGGAGGATTTCACCCAGATGAAACGGTTTTTTAAACAATTTGATTCCCATCGATGC
>JBAQUK010000033.1:0-23905 GCA_049297455.1 Desulfosalsimonadaceae bacterium
TGAGCTTGATCTTGGAATTGATTCTATCAAGCGCGTTGAGATTTTTTCCGCCATCAATGATCAAAACCCATGGCTGCCGGAAGTCGATCCCGCGGTAATGGCCGACACCAAAACACTCGGTGATGTCGTTGATTTTATTGAACGTTCACTCAGAAAAGTCAGGAGCAGTGCTTCTGACCCGGCAGCTGCCGCAGCCCCGGTATGCCAGACCGCTGCTTCTTCAGTCGCCGCACCGGATTTGGCATCACAATCATCTCCTTCGGCTACCGCACCGACACCTGTTTCCCCAAATTTCAACGATATCGACTTCAAAGAGATGCTCCTGGAGGTGGTCGCAGACAAAACCGGTTACCCAAAGGAAATTTTAACTGTTGAAATGGATCTTGAGCTTGATCTTGGAATTGATTCTATCAAGCGCGTTGAGATTTTTTCCGCCATCAATGATCAAAACCCATGGCTGCCGGAAGTCGATCCCGCGGTAATTGCCGACACCAAAACACTCGGTGATGTCATTGATTTTATTGAACGTTCACTCAGAAAAGTCAGGAGCAGTGCTTCTGACCCGGCAGTCGCAGCAGCCCCGGCAATAGAAAGACAAACAGAGGAAAAAAGCTCCGGGATTGGAAGATATGTGCTCCGGGAAACCCAAGCGCCCTATTCCGGTTTTTCAATGCCCGGGCTTGCCGCAGCAAATCATCTATGTATTACCGATGATGAAACTGGTACCGGTTTTAGTATTGGGGCTGCCCTGGCCAAGGAACTTGAAAAAAACGGAATAAATGCAACGGTCGTTAAAAAAGTTCCCGATGATTGCGACGGCTTGATATTCCTTGCCGGCTTACGCAAAATTGTAAAAAAACAGGATGCCATCGATATCAATCGGGAAGCTTTTATTGCAGCTAAAAAAATAGCCGGTCAGTTGACTGCCAAAGGCGGCATTTTTATTACCGTACAAAATACCGGAGGCGACTTCGGACTTTCCGGACAGGCGGGCGATCATGTCTGGCTTTCCGGGCTTACCGGTCTGGTGAAGACCGCGGCCATCGAATGGCCAAGGGCGTCGGTCAAGGCTATCGACATTGAGCTTGGCGGGTTGTCGGCCGAAAAACTGGCATCAACCATCTGCCTTGAGCTCTTGACCGGTGGACCGGAGCTGGAGGTTGGGCTCAAATCAGACGGCAGCCGCTATCGTCTCAAGAGTTATAGTGAGCCCGCTAAGGATTCCGGCACTGCGTTGAATGAAAATTCGGTCATCGTCGCTTCCGGCGGCGCCAGAGGAATT
The DNA here is from genome assembly GCA_049297455.1 of Desulfosalsimonadaceae bacterium. Classification (GTDB taxonomy): domain Bacteria; phylum Desulfobacterota; class Desulfobacteria; order Desulfobacterales; family Desulfosalsimonadaceae; genus SURF-3. Next base: position 1,283 of record JBAQUK010000033.1, read on the forward strand.
ACCGCAAAGGCACTCATCCAACTTGCCCGCGATGTACGGCCCCGTCTTGCACTGATCGGCAGAACCCAACCCGTAGAAGAACCAGAATGTTGCCGTGGAGCGGCAACCGATGCCGAGATAAAAGCCGCACTTTTGCAGGATGCAAAGACAGACGGTAAAACCGTGACACCCATGGATCTCAACAAGCAGGCCCATAAAATACTTTCCGGCCGGGAAATAAAATCGAATCTGGAGGCCATGCGGCAAGCCGGCGCTGATGTGCGGTATATCGTTGCCGACGTGCAGAGTGAATCCGATATTTCAAATGCGCTCAACGCAATCCGCCAAGAATGGGGAGGCATCACGGGTATTGTACACGGCGCCGGTGTCCTGGCAGACAAACTAATCGCCGAAAAGACATTAGAACAATTTGATCGGGTCTTTAACACCAAGGTGAAAGGCCTAGAAGCGCTTCTTAACGCCACGGCCAAAGACGATCTTAGCGTAATTTGTCTTTTTTCTTCCATTGCAGGACGCACCGGCAATATGGGACAAAGCGATTATGCCATGGCCAACGAAATTCTTAACAAAGTAGCGGATGCGGAAGCGATACGGCGTAAAGGCAAATGTTTCGTAAAATCAATAAATTGGGGTCCGTGGGACAGCGGCATGGTTTCACCGCTTCTCAAAGCCCATTTCGAAGAGGCCGGTATTGTTTTGATACCTGCTGATGTCGGGGTGAAACACTTTGTGAAAGAAATAACCGAACATGCCCCGGAAAATGTAGAAATTGTTATCGGCCCCGCGCCCCCGGACAGCTCCCTTGGCATAAGCCAGATGCCCCGGGATCTCAACTTAAGCCTGATTGTGAACAAAGAGAAGTATCCCTTTATCGACGGCCATCGCATACAGAATACGCCCGTAGTCCCAATTGCCATGGTTCTTGAATGGTTTTCGAGGACAGCTGAACTATACAATCCGGATATGACTTATGTCGGATGCCGGGATCTCAAGGTCCTTCGCGGGATCAAGCTCGATAACTTCATAAAAGGCAGTGATCACTTCACAGTAAACTGCCGTCAGTCAAACGGAGACCGCTCTTTTCTTGATCTGGTGTTGATGGGGCCTGATCGAGGCGCGCATTACTCCGCAAAAATAGAAATGTCTCTTAAAAGCCTTGTAACCAATAATGAGATCAAAGTAAAGTCAAATGGACTCCCCTCATGGAAGTGGGACGTTTCTGAAATTTACAAAGGTATGCTCTTTCACGGACCGGAATTTCAAGTCATTAAATCCTTAAAAGGTGTTTCCGACGAAACAGCAACAGCAGTTCTCGGGGGGATAGAGAAAATGTCCTGGCCAGATGCCTTCTGGAAATACGATGTCGCTGCGCTCGACGGCGGATTGCAACTCGCTATCTTGTGGGGGATACACAATTTAAGCAAAAAATCCCTGCCAACAAAAATAGGCGCCTGTTATTCCTACCGAAACGGCCCTATAACCGGACCTATCGATTGTGTTCTGACTGGCAAATCAATCCAAAACGGCCGTACTATATCGGACATCTCGTTTTTCGATCATGAGGGGAAACTTGCTGCAAAACTCTGTGACGTAGAGATGCACATACTCCCCGATTCGGCGACCCATGGACATGAGAACCGATAGATATGTCCTTTGAACCGATTGCTATCGTTGGACAGTCCTGCGTCTTTCCCGGAGCGCTGAATCCAAAGGAACTATGGGACAACATTGCCGCTGGCAAGAATCTATTATCCAAAGTACCCGAAGGGTATTGGCGGACTGACCCCAACCTGGTCATGGCTGCTCCCGCGCAAAACGCCCCCCAAAAAAAAGATAGGGATATCACCTGGTGTGATCAGGGCGGGTACGTCCACAGATTTGAATCGGTGTTTCGCCCTGACGGTTTTGCGATTCCGGAAGAAGAAGTCGTAAAACATGGAACCATGGTTCACTGGCTGCTCCACACCGCCCGCGAAGCCTTGAACGATGCCGGGTACCAAACCGCCAAGGGGCTTAACGCCGGGATTGTCTTTGGGAACTTATCCTATCCATCACCTGCCATGTCCGAATTTGCTGAATCCATCTGGCTTGACGCACAAGCCGGCGATTTTTTGGGCGGCAGAGCAAGACAGCTGGCAAAAGTAAAAAAACCTCACGCGATAAACAGATTCATGTCCGGTCTTCCTGCACACATCGTGGCGCGGGCGCTCGATGTGAACGGCGGCGCATTCGCTATTGACGCGGCGTGCGCGTCATCGCTATTCGCCATGAAAATCGCCTGTGACAAGCTCCACGACAGAACGTCAGACCTGATGCTGGCAGGCGGTGTCCAGGGATCAGATGATCTGATTATCCACATCGGGTTTTGCACATTGCAGGCAATGAGCCGAACCGGGCGGAGCCGGCCATTTCATAAAAATGCAGACGGCTTGGTTCCTGCCGAGGGTGGTGGATTCGTGGCGCTCAAACGACTTGAAGATGCAGTCAAGTCAGGCGATACGATCCACGGGGTCATAAGGGGCATTGGTCTTTCAAACGACGGCAAAGGACACGGGTTACTTGTTCCCTCTGCGGACGGCCAGTTCAGGGCCATGCAAAAGGCCTACCAGATGTCCGGGATCAATCCGTCACAAATCTCATTGCTTGAATGCCATGCAACCGGCACAAAGGTCGGCGATGATATTGAATTGGAAAGCGCCAACCGTATCTTCAAGGGCTTGAAGGACCTACCCATTGGCTCGATCAAATCCAACATGGGGCATCCCATCACCGCGTCAGGCGTCGCAGGCCTCCTGAAAGTGACCGGTGCGATAAAAGCGGGCATCCGGCCGCCGACGCTCCACGCAGATGATCCCACCGACAAATTAAAAAATACGCCGTTCCGTCTCATCAAAGAATCAGAGCCGTGGCCGTCAGATACCCCAAGGCTTGCCGGTATAAGCAACTTCGGCTTTGGCGGCAATAACGCGCATCTGATCATAGAAGAATTTGACATTGGATCATACAGAAAGCCTCCTAAAACCAAGCCTACAGAACCGCCGCAAGAAAAAATTGACATCGCCATCGTCGGTATGGGTGCCATGGTCGCTTCCGGTACTGGAATAAAAGATTTTACGCGGACAATTTTTTCCGGGAGACCTGCTCTTTTAAAAGACGACCGGGGCACCATAGCCGGAGCCGGAGCCGCAGGTCCGTTTGAGTTGCCGCTAATGGGACTCGGTTTTTTTCCGGCAGCGCTTGACCAAACGCTTCCGCAACAGCTCCTCATACTTAAAGCGACCATGGAAGCACTTGATGAGGTCGACAAATTTCCCAGCCAACGGGCCGGCGTCTTTGTCGGGATGGGCTGTGATTGCGAGGTCACCCGTTCCGGGATGTGCTGGCGTCTCCCGCAATTTGTCTGTGACTGGCTGCAGACAAATAAAATAACTCCAAAGATGAAGGATTGGATTGAATTTGTCAAAGATGACCAGATCAATCCGGCGCGGGAGGCATCGGCGATTTTAGGCGCCATGCCCAATATCGTTGCAAACCGGATCAACAGTCAGTTTGATATCGAAGGCCAGAGCTTTACGGTCTCGTCGGAAGAACTCTCGGGCGTCAGATGCCTTGAGCTGGCTATTCGAGCGCTTACGGCCGGTGAGATAGATGCGGCAGTGGTCGGCGCTGTGGATTTATCGTGTGAAACCGTTCATCGAGCAGCGGTTAAAGAAATTCTAAACGACCAGAGACAGATTCCGGGAGACGCTGCAATCTCTTTGATATTAAAGCGCGCAAAAGACGCAAGAGCTGACGGTGACAAAATATATGCATTGCTATCTGATAGAGTAGATAAGGATCAGGACCAGAAGTTCACGCTCGCGCTATCAATAGATGAAAGAGGACAAAACGTTACACCCCTTGTCGGGCACGCCCATGCGGCATCCGGATTACTTCATGTCGCAACAGCGGCGCTGGCTTGCCACTACAGGGCGCTGCCTGCAGGGGCCGGAAACAAGGCAATCCCCTGGCTGTCTTCTTATCCAAGGTCTGCGAAGGTTACCATCAATGCCCTTGGCGGAGAATCTTCGACAGTAATTGTGAAAGAAGATAAAATAACCGCTTCCGGGCCTCTGCTGACAGATTCTGTCCCCAGACTCCATATTTACTCCGGCAAGGACCAAACAGAAATATTAGCAAATCTTGACAAAGGCATCGAATCAGATATCGGACCGGCGCGTCTGGTTCTCGTGGCTGAGGATACAGCGACTCTCGAAGACTTAACTAAACAGTCTAAGATTCTCCTGGAAAAAAAACAAAACATTAGAAATATTTCGCTCGGCAACGGCATCTACTATTGCAGTCACCCGGTCGAAGGAGAGCTCGCATTTGTATTTACGGGCCCTGCCGGGGCATACCCCCAAATGGGCAGGGATTTATTTCTGGCGCTGCCGGAACTTATCGAAGAAGTGATTTCTCGTTTCGGCCTGAACACCAAAGAGACTGCCAGATGGATTCTCGATTCTGACAATGACGAGATTCAGACCCCGGAAATCATGCTGTGGAGAAGTTCCTTCTTGTCCCAGGTCCACGCGGTTTTTACTCAGAAATATCTCGGTCTCAAGCCACAGGCGGCCATCGGCTTTTCATCCGGAGAATCCAATTCCCTGTTTGCCATGGGAGCCTGGCAGGATATGGGACAAATGGCCGCTGATTTCGAAAACAAGGGCGTGTATGCCCATGAAATTGGCGGTGACTTCAATGTTGTTAAAAAAGCCTGGAAATCCAAGGATAAAAAGAAAGTGTCCTGGGCAAACTGGGGAATACTTGCACCGGAAGACACATTAAAAAAGGCACTCGAATCAGAAGCCCTTGCGCATCTTATTATCATCAATGCGCCGGGCAATTTTGTGATCGGAGGAGACAGCGGCGCCTGTGAAAGGGTTATCGATAAAATTGGGCGACATCGCGCATATCCTTTGACTTATAATATTGTAAACCACTGCCCTGAGCTGTCGGCATATGCCGATGAGTGGCGCAAATTGCATAGCCGAGCCACCGCAGACGTACCGGATGTAAGATTTTACTCAAGCGCCACATGCAGCCATTATCATCCCACAACTGAGAAATCGGCCCAGGCCATTCTGGATATGGCCACACACGTACTCGATTTTCCCCGCATGATTGAAAACGCATGGAATGACGGTGTCCGAATTTTTCTCGAACACGGCCCTCGCGGCAGATGCAGCCAGTGGATAGACCAGATACTCAAAGATAAAGAACACATTGCTATCTCTATCGACAAACGCGACCGATCTTCTCTGAATCATGTTGTTCATGCCATGGCACAACTCAAATCAGCCGGAGTTGCCGTCAATTATAAGGAGTTTGAAAACAGACTTTTTTCTTCCGGCAAGAACATCAGTGCCGGCCGGCCGGATAATGGCAAGCCGATCCCCACAAGAGTTTATCGCGTACATCCTTCCAAAATAGTGTTGCCTGAAATTTCTCAAACCGGGGGGGAGAAAACTTCTGAAGGCAAACAGGTTATGGCGCCCGCACCCTGGTTGCCGCCTGTAATGGAAGGAATCGAAGTCCCGATAGCCCAAGCGGATTATATTAGCAGCAAAAAAGTTGTCGTCGGCATGGCAAAACACACAATTGATCCCATACCAAGCCGCAACAATGCTTTGCAGGAAGGGGCGGAAATACTAATAGAAGAAATACCGGATGCTTCGAAGGACCAAACCCAAATGGATTTTACGACAAACAATAGATTGGAACATTTCACGGTTCAAAACGCTATGGTGTCGAAAGCCCATCAGGAATTCCTTGCCCAGCAGGCGACCGTCCACAGAAGCTTTCTGGATCACCGCCAAAACGTACTGACAATATTGGGTAGACTCTCTGGTCAGGAAATGTCTTCTTCGCCCACCGTGAAAGCAGCGCCTGCTCATTCCGACCAGGGCGTCGGTAAGCTTCCTGTTGCAGCAAAATTTGCCAGGGACAAGTATATGAAACCGGCCGACCAGAAGGCAGCTTCTACAACTTCCGACCAGTGCCATGATTCTGCTGGTCTTATCACACCGGTCGAGCCTGTAGCGCCTGTTAAAGAACAATTGTCCAAAGACATGAATATCGCGCCGGCGATAAAGAAAGCGCCTCTGGCGCCATCTGGCCAAACCTCTAAATCTGATGCTCGGGTTGACCCTGCTAAAGATCAGTTTGCCAACGCTGAGTATATCGAACCCACCGGCCCGAAGTTCTCAAAGGAACAACTCGAGATTTTAGCATCTGGCAAAATATCAGAAGTGTTCGGTGAGATGTTCAAAATACAGGACGACTATCACCGTCAGGTGCGCCTTCCCGAATATCCGCTTCTCCTGGCTGACAGAATAACCGGACTGAAAGCAGAACCCGGCCAAATGGGTAAAGGGATTATCTGGACAGAAACGGATGTGGTGGCGGGCGCCTGGTACCTCAATGACATTTACATGCCCGCAGGCATCACTGTGGAATCCGGCCAATGCGACTTAACCCTTGTCTCTTATCTTGGCGCAGATTTTAAAAATAAAGGCAAAAGAGTTTACCGCCTTCTCGGGTGCGACCTCATGTACTATGGGGAGCCGCCGCGGGTGGGGGACACCCTGTGCTATCAAATTCACGTGGATGGGCATGCAAATATAGGGGAAACCCGAATCTTTTTCTTCCGCTATGACTGCAGAATTAATGGTGCGCTTCGGCTGTCTGTCCGAAACGCTCAGGCAGGATTTTTCTCTGATGAGGAATTGGCAGCGTCCGGCGGAATTCTATGGAACCCCGATTCCGGAGAGCACAAACCCGATGGCGAGGCTGTGGTTGATCCGCCTGTGGCAAAATGTACCCGAAGAGAATTCTCCATCGACCAGGTAAAAGCCTTCTCCGAAGGCAAGGTTTTCGAGTGCTTTGGTCCCGGCTTTGAGCTGGCCCAGACCCATTCCAAAACGCCCAAGATTCAATCCGGCAAAATGCTCCTCCTTGACCAGATTACCCGATTCGAGCCAAACGGCGGGCCATGGGGTCGCGGTTACCTCAGAGCCGAGAACATTATTCCTTCGGATGCATGGTATTTGACCTGTCATTTTAAAAACGACCCCTGCATGCCCGGCACCCTGATGAGCGACGCCTGCCTGCAAACCCTTGCATTCTATATGACCGCCATGGGGCATACGCTAAAAAGAGATGGATGGCGCTTTGACCCGGTTCCCGATAAAGTTTATCACATCAAATGTCGGGGCCAGGTAACGCCCAAAAGCCAAAATCTTATTTATGAGCTTTTTGTTGAAGAGATCATCGACGGGCCCTGCCCCACTATCTACGGCGATATTCTAGGCACTTGCGACGGGCTCAAAATTCTTCACATTCGCCGTATGGGTTTGCGCCTGGTGCCGGATTACCCCCTGGATTGCTGGCCCCACCTGCTTGAAGGCCATGTTGAGAAAAATGAAGTTGCCAGAATCGGCGATATGGAATTCGGATATAAATCCCTGCTGGCCTGCGCGTTCGGCAAGCCATCTGATGCATTCGGCAATCTGGGAAAGCCCTTTGACGGGCCCCGGCATATCGCCCGCCTTCCCGGCCCGCCCTATCATTTCATGTCACGGGTTACATCCATCAATGCAACGATGGGGGGCATGAAAGTAAATGAAACCATCGAAGTCGATTACGATATTCCCCAAGACGCCTGGTATTTTGATGAAAATGGAAACCGCACCATGCCTTTTTGCGTACTGATGGAGGTGGCCCTGCAGCCGTGCGGATGGCTGGCCGTGTTTGAAGGCGGACCCGCCACATCAGATAAGCCGCTTTACTTTCGCAACATGGATGGCACCGGCGCCATAACAACTGAAATATTTCCTAATGCCGGCACCATTCGCACCCGCACCACCGTCACAAAGATTATCAATTTTTCAGGTATTATTCTCATCAATTTTGATGTTGAGTGTTTTATTAAAGACACTTGTATTTATAAAATGGAGACGGGATTCGGTTTTTTCCACAAAGAAGCCTTAGATAACCAGGTGGGTCTGCCGGCAACCGATGCGGAACGAAAATGGCTTGATGAACCTTGCGATTTTTTAGTTGATCTTACCAGCAGACCGGCGAAATATTGCAACAATGCCCCCCGGCTTCCAAAACCCATGCTGCTCATGATAGACCGTGTGACCGGATTCTGGTCACAGGGGGGCAAAAAAGGACTTGGCCGCGTCAGGGCTGAAAAAACGGTGGATATCAGTGAGTGGTTTTTCAAGGCCCATTTCTTTCATGATCCTGTTCAACCCGGCTCTCTCGGCGTGGAAGCCATGGTTCAGACCTTGCAATTTTTCATGATCCACAATAACATGCACAAAGGGATAAAAAATGCCTGTTTTGAATCCATCGCTTTAGACCATCCGGTCACCTGGAAATACAGAGGCCAGGTGTCCCCTTCCGTTAAAAGGATCTCCATAGAGATGGAGATCACGGACTTGGGCCGTGACGAAAAGGGTTCTTTTGCGGCTGCTGAAGCATGGTTATGGGCCGATAACTTAAAAATTTTCCATGTCAAAAATTTATGCATATACATTGTGCCGACAAGCCCTGACACGTATAAAAGACAGGAAAATATTACCGATGCAGAAGATAATGCCGACCTGGAATTCCAAGAAAATTCCATAAAAAACCGTGTCTTGAAATATATTGCGGATACCGCCCCTTTCGCCAATGTGGATCTTTCCTTAATCCACCTTTCCAAAGACAAGAAAACCGCCTCTTGTGATTTAATGCCCTTTTCCCATTTTCCAATCATTATCGAAAAAAAACAGGACAATGAATCGTTAACCAAGGTGGAAGAACCTGAGCTTGATTTTGACAAAATTTTTGAATATGGACGGAATTTATTTAATATTGGACCTTGGTTATTCGAAAACATAACCCGCTCCCTTTGGGAACGCTTTGTAAGATATGTCATCCTTGAGGACCCGAAAGCCTTTGAAAAAGTTCGTAATCGCAGCCTCCTGTACCTCGGCAACCACCAGATACAGGTGGAATCCATGCTTTTCCCTTTGCTGGCCCAGGTATTAACCCAACGCCGCATTGTCACCATAGCGGATGCAACCCACAGAACCGGTTGGATCGGCGCCTTAAACAATATTGTTTACTCCCACCCGGGGATTAATTACCCAAAAAACATTGTATACTTTGATCAAAACGACAGAAAATCCCTATTTACGATCATTGATAATTTTAAGAAACAGATCAAAAAACAAGGAATATCCGTATTTCTGCACACCGAAGGCCGGTTGGGCCTGACCTGCAAAAACCCCGTGAAAATATTAAGTTCCGTTTTTATAGACATGGCGCTTGAATCTGATCTTCCCATTGTGCCCGTCAGATTTAAGGGCGGACTCCCGGTTGAAAAACTTGAAAAGACCCTGGATTTTCCCGTGGGTTACGGAAAACAAGACTATTATATCGGCACGCCGATTTTGCCTGAAACACTCAAAGCATTAAATTATGCAGACCGCAGAAAGATGGTCATCAATGCCATTAATAACCTTGGGGGAACAAATGCGCAGGAAATTCCTGCCAAACCTGCCCCGAATTTCATAAAGGCTGTAGAATCATGGAGAACGCAGACAGGCACAACCGAGGTTAAGGCCGTGTTATTTAAAGCCCTGGAGATGTTAACCGGGATTCCGGAAAAAGAGACGCACGAAATGTTGCTGAAACGTGGCCACGGTGACATATTAAAATTTAAGGACAATGACAAAGGCCGCTGGCTGGAAAAATTGGCCGACTGGTTGTTTGGGTAGCGTGAACCGGTTCCAATCAAAAATAACACATCTTTATTTCACCACCACAATACTTATTCAGGAGAGCTGACCATGAACGATAAATACTCAATCGTCGGGCCTTTTTACGATTTCATGTCTGTTGTATACAGCTTCAATCAAATCGACAGATGCAAAACCGCCATGCATGACAGAATTAAACCCGACAGCAAAGTCCTGTTCGCCGGCGTCGGTCACGGCATTGACGCAATTGCAGCGGCTGAACTGGGAGCCGAGGTCACGGTCGTTGATCTGTCGGCAACAATGCTGAAAATACTCAACAAAAGGATTGCAAAGAAAAAGGAATTCAAACACCCGATCCGGCAACTCCATAAAAATATCCTTCATGTGGATGAATTTTCAAAATATGACATGGTGTTTGCCAACTTCTTCCTCAATTTATTTTCTGAAGAAAGACTGATACAGGTTCTCAGCCACCTGACCAATCTTGCAAAAAAAGGAGGCTTCGTTGTAATAGGCGACTGGACTCCCCCCAAAGGGAACATGATTGCTAAATTTTTTCAGATACTTTACTGGCGCATGGCAGATCTGTTTTTCTGGGTTTTGGCCAATAACGAACTCCATCCGTTTTATGACTACCAGAAAAGCATGCGTGAACTGGGCCTGGAAATAAAGAAAGTAAAATATTTCAGAGTGCTTTTTGATGAGCGCTACTGTTCAATTCTGGGGCAAAAACAGTAACCCCAAAAAAATAACCATTAACGGTTACACTATCGCCCCTCAACCATTGGGAACACCCACTATGCCAGAATCTGCACACAGATTCAGTTTTGAAGAGAGAATTTCGTATCTTAAAAAATACGGCAGTCATTGCATGTCTTTTTCAGCCCTTCAGCCGGGAATACAATACTTCGATATGCCCGGCAAAGGATATATCGCCTACGAGCAAAAATGGGGGCGCCGTGCCGTATTATCTGACCCCGTGTGTAATGTAAAAGATCAAGAATCGTTAATCAGAGAATTCCTGAGAGGGGGCGAGCCTACCGGGTTTGCCCAAGTGTCTGAACCCGTCGCGATACTCCTGTATGAGAAATTCGGATTTTATGCGACACAGTTCGGTATTGAATCGATTATCGATTTAAAAAACTGGGATCTAAAAGGGAAAAAAAAGCAGATTCTGCGGACTTCATTAAATCAAGCCGCAAAAAGTGGGATAACCATTCATGAAAATTACAATAAAAATGGATACAATCAATTTTCAGGAGAATGGATAAAAACAAGAAAGGTCAAAAGCAGAGAAATCAGATTTCTAATCAGACCAATGAATATGGATTACGAGGAGGGAACCAGAAAGTTCTTTGCCTATCAGGAAGGAGAAGTCATCGGACTTGTATTCTTCGACCCCATCTATTCTAACGATAAAATTATAAGCTATGTCCCTAATATCTCTAGATTCAGCCGGTCGTTCAGACAGGGCATCTTCTACACTATCATGATTCACGCCATGGACATCTTCAAAAAAGAAGGAATTGAACAGATACACCTCGGCCTCTCCCCCTTTGACGTAAGTGATACAAACAGCTACTATGAAGCCAACATACCAAAAAGGATAGTCCGTTTTCTTTATCACAACGGCAACAGGATATACAGTTTTAAAGGCATACATTTTACAAAATCCAGATTCGGTGGCACAGAGTACCGGACATTTTGTTCTCATAAGGGCAAACTCCCTTTCAGGGAAATAATAACCCTGTTTAAACTTTCAAATTTCTTTTAAAAGGAGGTAAATTGTGGAAATACCGTCGATGTTCCTTCAAAAACTATATGCAGCGGGAAGTCTTTCAAATGTCAAAAACGGCGTACACTTCTGTCTCACAAACCCACTGGGAAATGCCACATTAACAGGTATCTCAAAGGTCGAAATAAGCGGTGAAGAGATGCCGCTCGATAAAGTCATTGCAACAGTAGAAGGTCAGCCGGTAAAGGCCTCGGAAGTAGATAAGAATAACCCGATCCAGTTTCTTCTCGGCCAGACGGTAGACATTCATGTGCAGACCCATGCGCTGGAAACAGACAAAGAGCACCGCTTAAGTTTCGCCTTTCAAACCGAGCCCTTCGGCTCCCTGAACTTTGAGGTTAAAGATACCATTGCCGAAGGAGATAGTCCGGAAATAAAAATTCCGCACGACAGGGCACATAACTATGAAACCGACATAATCCAAAAAAGACAGGCGTTCATTGAATCATACGCCAACGTAACGCTCAAACATATCAATAAATATTCATTCGATCCAAAGGTGACGCAGGGGAATATCGAAAATTTCACCGGCGTGGCGCAGGTACCCATCGGGTTTGCTGGCCCTTTGAAAGTCAACGGTGAACATGCCGATGGTGAGTTTTTAATCCCGCTTGCCACCACGGAAGGAACGCTTGTAGCCTCTTACAACCGTGGGATAAAGATGATAAACCTTTGCGGCGGCATAACAACAACCATATCGGAAGATATTATGCAGCGCGCACCGGTCTTTGTCTTAGATTCTGCCCGGGAAGCGCTTGCCTTTGCCAGATGGATAGAAGAGAACCTCGAAGATATCCGTAAACAGGCCGAGGCGACCTCAAACGTTGCCAAACTTCGCGACATACAGAAATTCCTTACCAGCAAGCTTGCCTACCTGCGTTTTAACTACACCACCGGTGACGCAGCGGGTCAGAATATGGTCACCGCCGCCACTTTTGCCGCCTGCAACTGGATACTGGACCATTTCAAGGGAATCCGTCGCTTCTACATGGACGGCAATATGACCACCGACAAAAAGGCTTCGGTGATCAACACACTGCACACACGAGGCAAACGTGTTACCGCTGAGATAATCCTCAAACGTGATCTGCTTCTTGAGCATATGAGAGTTGATCCCGAGACTTGTGAATATTATATGAAAGTCTCAAGCCTCGGTACTTTCATGGCAGGTAGCGTCAGCAACGGACCTCAAAGTGCAAACGCCCTTGCCGCTCTTTTCATCGCCACCGGACAGGATGTGGCCAACGTGGCAGAGTCCTCAACCGGAATGGTTCACATGGAAACAACTCCGGAAGGAGATCTTTACGCATCGCTGACGCTCCCTTCGCTGATCGTCGGAACATACGGAGGCGGGACAAGACTCCCCACACAGAAGGAATGTCTTGATATTCTCGGATGCTATGGGGAAGGAAAAGTCCTCAAATTTGCCGAAATCGTTACCGCTGTTGCAGCGGCGGGTGAAATATCACTCGGCGCAGCTGTATCTTCTCTTGAATGGGTGTCGGCCCATGAGAGGTATGGGAGGAACCGCTGAGGGGCACTTGATGACACACATATCTTCAATCGTCTCAGTTTAGGGATGAGAAAATTATTAATATACCAGGATTGCGCAGTATTTTGGTTCGATTTCGAGGCACGCCAACGGGAGCATATCGAGATATGTGACCATTGGCGTAACAAAGAAAGCGGGCCAAAAGACAAGCAAGACGGTATATTAAGAATTTTTTCATCCCTTAGTCACTGCCCTGATAAATGATGAAATCCATGGTACTCGAAAAAATCTGCGATCTCAATGACTACCGGACGCCGTTGACGTTGATGGATTTACCTGCGCCGATACCCGGCAATAATGAAATATTAATCAAAGTTAAGGCCTGCGGCGTCTGCCACACGGAACTCGATGAAATCGAAGGACGCACACCACCGCCGGTGTTCCCCGTCATCCCCGGCCATCAGGTCGTGGGAATTGTCGCGGGAATGGGAACAACCCGGGCCAAAAAATTTTCCATGGGTCAGCGGGTCGGGGTTGCCTGGATATTTTCCGCGTGCGGCAGGTGCGGGTTCTGCAAGAGCGGCAGGGAAAACCTGTGCCCGGAATTTAAAGCCACGGGCAGGGACGCCAACGGCGGGTATGCCGAATACATGACGGTCCCGGAAAATTTCGCTTTTCTCATCCCGGATGCGGTTTCAGATAGGGAGGCCGCCCCTTTGCTGTGCGCCGGCGCCATCGGCTACCGTTCCCTGCGCCTGACCGGCATACAAAACGGCGCCAGTTTAGGTCTGACGGGTTTTGGCGCGTCCGCCCATCTGGTGCTGAAAATGGCCCGTCATCTTTATCCGGACACCCAAGTATTTGTGTTTGCCAGAAATAAAACGGAGAGGGAGTTCGCCAGGCACCTCGGCGCGGTCTGGGCAGGCGACACCGAGGATTCGTCCCCGGAAAAACTCGATGCCGTTATTGACACCACCCCTGCCTGGAAGCCCATCGTCGCAGCATTAAACAATCTGGATGCCGGGGGCCGGCTCGTGATCAACGCCATTCGAAAAGAAAACGGGGATAAAAACCAATTGCTTTCCCTGGACTACCCAGCCCATCTGTGGATGGAAAAGGAAATCAAAAGTGTGGCCAACATCACCACTCAGGACGTGCGGGAATTTTTGCTGCTTGCCGCCGATATGAATATCCGGCCCGAAATTCAGGCCTATGATTTAAAAGACGCCAATCGCGCCTTGATGGAACTCAAAAAAGGCCATATCCGTGGCGCAAAAGTATTGGTCATGGATTGACAGCCATCATCAATATTCATTATTCAAAACAGCAAATACCATAAGAGGACAATATGGGGCCTTCCATTATCTTAAAAGATGCATTGAAAACATTCACGCTGGATCAGGACAAGATCATCGCGCCGGAAGATACCTTAAAAAAGGTAAGACATCGATTTACAGAGCTGGATCTCAAGATCTTAGATAAAACCGTCCGCATTGACAACGGACGGCTGGACATTCCGGTGTATTTCAGCGTCTGCGGGGCGGATGCGGCCCGTCTGACCGGCACCAAAAAGCAGATGGGCAAAGGCGCAACGCCGGTTCAGGCGGAAACCTCTGCGGTCATGGAACTGGTGGAACGCTTCAGTTTTTATCATTTCGCCGGAAACCCGCAAAATTTCATTATGGACACTTTCCGGAATCTGAAAGACCCGGCCATTTCCTTTGAGCTGATCGCAAAATCCGTTCACGATGATTCCGGTGACCTTCCAATAACAAAGGAGATATTTGCCGATATTCCCATGCGATGGGCCTGGGGGTATAACCTGACCGAAGGCCGTGCCATTCGCGTGCCTTTTGACTGGTTTTTCGCCATCAATGAATTTAACGGCACGTCTGCGGGCAACTGCCCGGAAGAAGCCCTGTGCCAGGGAATCTGCGAGATTGTGGAGCGGCATGTGTCGGCCATGGTGTGCCGGGAGAAAATCCGGGTTGCCGGCATCCGGCCCGAATCAGCGACCGACCCGGCAACCGTTGACATGCTCCGGAAATATCAGGCCGCCGGCATCCGGCTGTTTCTATCCGATTTCACCTGTGATATGGGCATTCCGACGGTGGGGGCGCTGGCTTACGACCCTTCCACTTTCCCGGAAAAAAGTGAAATCGTGTGGACCGCAGGCACCACCCCCGATCCCCAGAAAGCCCTCAGCCGGGCATTGTCTGAAACCGCACAACTGGCCGGGGATTTCAACACCGGGTCCAATTATGTGGCCAGCGGGTTGCCCAAATTCACGGCCCTTGAAGATGCTGGCTACATTACCCATCCCGGTGCACTCGTGGATATTTCGCAATTGCCGGACATCTCCAGCCCAAACATCAAATTGGAAGTGGAAAACTGTCTGTCCCGGCTCGCCCAAAAAAATTTCCCGGTCATCTCCATGGACACCACCCACCCCCAGCTTAAACTTCCCGCTTATTATTCGGTCATTCCCGGCGCCCATTTCCGGGAACGGGCCCAAGGCACCTCTGTGGGCATGTTTTCCTGCAAACTGATGGTGGAAAAATTTGCGCCGGAAACCGCCATTCAAAAATTAGCCCAGAGGGATAAGACTCTGCCCGGCAGGTATTATGTTCAGTTTTATCTGGGAATGTGTCACCTGGCCCTGGAAGACCCGGAAACCGCGTACCGGCATTTTGCCGCAGCCCTGGACCTGAGCCCCGACCCCCAGGACATCCCCAGCATTTATTCCTATATGGGGGTGTGCCTGAAAGACCTGGGGGACTACCGGGAGGCCCTGGCGGTGTTAAAAAAAGGGGAAGCCCTGGATCAGGAGCGGACGGATATTTATAATCTGATGGGATTCTGCTGGTTTATGCTGAAACAGCATGAGGAGGCGATTGCCTGTTTTCAAAAAGTCATTCGGCTTAATCCGTCTTCGGCCATTGATTACGCCAATATCGCCTCCAACTACCGGGACATGGGGGACCGAGAAAACGCCATCAGCTATTACCAGATGGCCCTTGACATTGATCCGGGCATTGAATTTGCCAGAAACAGCCTTGAGAAATTAATTGAATAAAAAAGTCATAACCATTTGATTAAACATCTTTTCAATGTATCTCAAGACTTGAGTTGACACCATCATAAAAAAAGGATGGCGACAATTTAAAATTATCGCCACCCTTTTTCTTCTGTGGAACTTATTTTATCTTAGCGCAATACAAATTGAGATCCATACCTTGTATTGAGGTTCCGTCAAACCAGTCCCGGACATTATGATTTCAGCCAGTATTTTGCCTTGGGCTCCTAAATCCCGCACCGTACCTTGAATCAGACAGTCCTCAGTTTTCAATGGCCGGCAATCGCGAGACATATAGCCACCATGGTGCGGTCGCTGGTTACCCCAAAAGTAGATGGAATTTTTCAGCTTTTGATGAGCGACAGAAAATTTCGATAACGGGAAAACGCTATATCTTGTGGTGGGCTAATTTATTCCCTGAAGACCGAATAGCTATTGAATGCTACACAATGGTCGGGGCATTAAGCGGGGCATCTTGCTATTGGTATGATGCACCGATAATAAATACAAAACTCAGTAAAAAGGGCGGCATTGATTCCAAAAATCAACAACCACCCTTTTTATGTTTTAGTCTCAAAATTTATAGAATTACTCTCGCACCCCTGCCACCTTCTCCAAAATGTAAATCGCTTCTTCGGTGCCGATCTTTCCATCGTTGTTGGCATCCGCCGGCAAATATATTTGTTGACCGACAGGACTGTTCCCGGCAGATATCTGGAGGCATATGATGGCATCGACCAGGTCTACAATCCCATTATTGTTAATATCACCTATGAGTACATTTTTTGTAAGAGTAAAAGTATGTTCATCATAGATGGTTTGATCAGTCCCGAGTGAAATTTTTATTGTATTCTGGTCATTCACAGCCCCACTTACAACCCAGGAAATCTGGCCGTTTAGTATCGGTATATTGGAAGCAAGTGTCTGCCATTGCCCCGAGGTATTGATCTGGATATTGACCGTATTGGAATTATCAATATTCCGGTATGCCCAGGGGAACGTTATCGTGTCTCCAACATTAAGCGTCGGTAAATCAAACAATAGAGTAAGAGTCGGGACTGGTGTGGCTGTAAAATCCATTTCAATATTACTATCAATCAATGAAATGCTTTGCGTCGGGTTATCAATGGAATAACTTGGATCACTTATTGTCAATGTATAAGAATTCGCTTGCAAATTGGTAACGGCATATATGCCATCCGGCCCACTCTCAGACACGCCGACAACATTGCCTTGACCGTCAGTCAATACTATCTGAGCACCGGGAAGGCCACCTCCTCCTGAAACCGATACCTTTCCATATACGGCAAATAATGTGGTATCAACTATACAGTATACAGGATCCGAATAATTGATGCTATCATAACTCCAGGCCGTATAATAATATGCCTGTCCGGCCACGACACTGGTATCTTTCACGCTGATTCCTGTCCCATCATATACAAAGGTGCCATCTGTTGGCGATTGCGGATAAGCGTCCTGGTTCCGCATAATATGAACTCCTGCAAAGTTGGGCTGTGAAGGATTTGACCAGGTCAGATGAACTGATCCGAAAGCATAAATTCCTGTAAAATTCGATGGAGAATTAATTTGACTTTGAAGCAATTCATCATAATCCGGGTTATAAGTTCCTCCAGTGGTGACCACATGAATGACTTTGTCCGTATTGCCGACCCCTGCATAGAAGTAAGCTTGTGTGGTATCAGTTGTGCTGGCATGTATGTTTTCATAGTTTAAAATCTCCACAGTCCCGTCAGGCTGAGGAATCTTAACATAGACTTTCAGAAAGGGGACTGCTGAAAGCTTTGTGGTATCTATTCGATAAGCGGTGCCTAATGGAAGATACAATAAATTAAATGACCCACCGCAAGTAGAAAAAATCACTGCCTGGCCATTGGAACCATCGCCATTCGGGACCAGTGTGATTTGGGCTATGGTGTCTTTATCAGAAACCGCGTTTACCTGGCCACCGATGATCTCAACTTCTATTGTGTTCGGACATTCGGTGACTGAAGAAGTTTCTGCGTTGGCTTTAGCTATCAAGTTTTTGGATTGAACTGCTGATTGATCAAACCCGTAGATGTTTTGGGGATCACCGAAACCTGATGGGAGATAGGTAGACATTTTTGCTAAATGATAATTATAAGGAGAGGATGCATCATTTGTACCGTCTTGCATTTTGATTGCAAAAATATCTCCAGGTATGTTGTAAGAAGAGTTGGATACATTCCATTGTAAATAGGGCCCATCATTTGGGCTTAGTTGCGGATATGGATGATTGTTGTCCCAGATGATATATTTTTCTCTTACATTATCTGTGCCGTTTGAATCTATAAAATCGTAAGAAATAAGTTGGGTACAGGCTACCGTATGAGCACCAACTGGAAAATAAATACTCATTGAAACTGGCGAACCTTCTTTAAGCTTAGGTATGAAATCTAAAGATGACTTGATCGGTTGGTCTCCATCCGCACCAACTCCATTGGTCCCACCACCAAAAGGCGGATTTTGGCACGCAAAATAGTACATGATTTTTTTTGCCGTATCAACATTCCATGACAGCTTGTTTAGAGTAGTGATAGTATCCGTAGGCAACGGGTTGAATGGGGTAACAGCCTGACTTGCGTTATCAGGCCAGTGAGTTTCAATGTCGTTCTCCCATTGGTTGACATTACCTGTCCCCCATGCTTGGTCTTGATTATTGAAATTGGCGATTGCGCTATTAGCTAAACCATAGCAATAACCCTTTGAATAAACGGCATTGACATTATCTTCTTCAACAGGAAAATAACCTAATCCCCTCCAGAATTGATGCCTTTGATCTGTTGGTATATGATTTACAATGGTAGCTGCTGTTAAATAAATATCACTAGGAGGTGTCGCTTTATTCCCCCACGACCCATTTGAAAACGACCATGCATGTTTCTCGATATCAAAGTTCGTCCCATACACCGAAAAATTCTTTAGATCTGAAATTTTATAGGAGGGTCCATTGAGATCGTCAATGTAAACCTGGCCATTTTCAAAATACGCAGGTGAACCAGGAGCTTTTCCATCGCCGATCTGAAAAGATATTTTGTATCGGCTGGAATTAGGCATCTTGCCAGCCTCTTCATATTCGCATTCGATGGGTTGAATATTACCAGACAAATCACTTGAATTTTTAATCGATAGAGAATAATTGGAGTTGAAAGTGTCACCTGGTGCCGTATTTTTAATGGATATATCCATCCAGAGCTGAAACTCATTTGATTTAGTAGAGGTATTTGTCACGTTGTAGTTTCCGGTGGTGGGTTGTTCGAATTCAATTTTTATTCTGGTTATTGTTACTTCTGAAGAAGAACGATTTATTGCTCCCAGATCGGCTGCAGAATGGGCTTGGCAAAACACACTTATCAGTATGTTATTACTTTCGGATACCGTAAGAGGACGCCCATCCGTCGTAGTTGTGAATACTTGGCTGATGGTTTGACTATGTACTCCGGTATTACCAGTCTCATAACCTATCCAGTCATACCAAGGGACTAATCCTACGGGGCCTATACCTGAGTTAGCGGAACCAGTCCACATAGTGTAATAAGCCTCAAGTTGGTAAGAAAAATCTATGATTATCGTGACCGGCCAGTCTTGAACCTCTTCCCAAGCATAATCGCCTAAGTCCCAGTCAAACATAACTCCTAACACAGCGTATCCTTGTCCAGCATGACCGGGGGTTGCCGATAAAGATACTTGAGCTATATTACCATCAGAAGAGGCTTCTCTCTCATCGGGCCAAGGTAATAAATTGTTTGGATCATTCTGAAACCCCACATCATGATAATTGCATTCTGTAAAGGTCTTATCTTCACCAACAGTAACGACATAGTCTTCCTGAGCGAATACGACAACGGAATTAAAATTAATCAATATCACAACCAACATCAATTGCGTCCATAAGCCAAATTTTTTGAATATAAGCATATCTCCCCCCTTAAATACGTTCTGCAGCCCCGATACTCACACAATTATTGGTTGCAACAACATTCGAAGGTCAAAGTTTTATCCCAGCAACAACTTGTGACGCATAAATAGCCTTCTCAATCCCGATCTTTATTGCCTCGTTCCCACGCTCCGGCGTTGGAACGAACGCCTGTGCCGCTCCCGCGTCCGAAATGTCCGCAGGGAGTTTGGGGGATATCATATCGATTAATCCATTTTATTAAGGGATAAGGGATAAGAAATTGCTTTTCACGACTTGATGTATCTCAGAAATCGGCTTGTATGTCAAGTTTTAGAAGGCGCTCTATGTTGTAGTGGGTGCGATGGTGGTTTTTGGAGGAGTGATCGGTTATGCAGGATGAATCGATGATCCCTGAAAATTTCTGAAAATCCGCATCATTTTCACCGATTTTGGCGGCACCTGTCCCGTATGCCTTAAATTCACAATTTATTGAATCCAGGCATCAGCGAACGGGAGTTGGGAATAGGAGTCGTCATATGTCAACTCGGGAACTTGTCTATATTTTGCGGCCGGCGGATCATGGTTCCGGATATCCCAAAGGTCAAGATGCACAAGAATTTTCCGGATAACGTCCGGCTCCTCGATAAAGGATATTATCTTCATGGTTCCCTGGCATTTCGGGCACAGCAGGGGATCCACATGATAAATCTTCTGGATCAGCCGGGCCCAGTTCTTCCGAAACGCGCGAGAAGTCAGAACAGGCTCCATCAATGCCGGTACTGCGTTATCCTCACCCGCCTTCCGTCTCATGCCGCGCATTTTGTTTGAATAAAAACCGTAATACCTCACCATCTGCTCGCCCCGGTTCGGGATATGGGTGGTCAGTTGCGCCAGCCAGTCCTGGGCGTCAAATGTTTTGGACGATGTGTCGCTCTTGGCCTGATAAATAACCTTTGCCGCGCCGGTTTTTGTTTCAGACGCCGGGATGTATGTCATCCGCTCGGACGAAAAAGACGCCCGGATAATGTAGCGCGCCAGATTCTCCAACCCTTCGTCATTGTCCGGCCAGAGGGTCTTGCCGCAATAGACGTTAAAACCGCTGTGATGCCAGGCCATCATGTTGTCGATGATAAAATCGTTGATGAGGCCCTCTTTTTTGAGAAGCGCAAATACTTCCCGGCGAAAAGCGTCCTCCAGAACTTTTGCAACAGGCGCCGGTCCCCTGATGAACATGCCGTTCCCGTAAAAACAGCCGTCCGTGGCAATAATATGCAGGTGGGGGTTAAAGTTCTGGAAATCGCCGAAGGTCTGAACCGCGATCACACCGCCGGGCATTGCGTCGTCATATCTCACACCGGCTTTCAGATACGCGGACAATACCTTCCAGGCGCATCGGGAAAGCTTGGAAACCAGCCGCCTGTTGGTCATGAAGTACACGCGAAGCCGTTTGGGAATGCTAAACACCCATTGACGATGCGGTACATATTTCAATACTTCCTCGCACAGCCATTCGCCGAATTCAACCACCCGTTTCTGATGGCAGGACGGGCAGAAATGACGGCGCTTACATGAAAACGGCAGGAGATATTCATGGCCACAATCGCCACACCGCACCAGGCAAAGCCGAGATGCAGATCCCCGCAGTCCAGGTATCGCCAAATCACATCACGGGCATAGGGTCTGAAAAACCCATATTGATGTTGATAGCGGTCATCCCACGCCGTTTCCAGGTCTTCAAAATGATGTTGGGCACATTGGAAGTAATGGGTCTTGCGCGGATGGCGCGGCTCATAGAGGTCATATGATTTTCGGACAGGGCACGCATTGAGCATTTGGATCACCTGAATAATAATGCGCAATACTTGCCAAACAAAGTACGAATATCAATAAAAAAATATTAAATATCAATATGTTGTATGAGAATTTATTGTTAACACTAAAGATTGGGTTAGTCAAAAAATATGAAACCGGAAAGTCCATCACTGTTATCAAAAACCGATTGTGATCAATTTGCCATATTAGGGTTATCACTAACAAAATTGGGTGCATCAAGCCGGCAAAATCGACAGTATTGCAGGAACTTTTAAAAGCGCGGACTATCGATAAGAGCCATCAGCATTCTCTGTTTTTATGGCATACAAGATTTTGCGGTTGTCAAATTTTGAAAGAACCTTCGAAATGCCATTGAATTGTGAAAAAAGGTTGGAATTGCAAATCTTTTTTGGATACTGAAGACCAAACACTCCTTGCCAGGACGTGCAATATTGCAATCTATCATTATTATACACCTTGAATCAGACAATCCTTGATTGCAAATAAACGACAATCACAAATATAGATAGCCACCAAGTCCTCACTCGATGATGAGCCTTCAAATCAGAGGGCAGCTAATTCCAATCCCAAATCATAGCGCTATCTTCGTTGGCTCGTCTTCGGCTCCTCAACGTACAAACTGTACGCCTTCGTCGCCTCAATCCTCGCCGCCTTGATATCATCTTTGATTTGGAATTGGAATAAGACATTATA
>JBAQUK010000034.1:0-3376 GCA_049297455.1 Desulfosalsimonadaceae bacterium
TAAGCCCGGCCAAATTTAAAAAGATCGTTGAGAATAACAGGAAAAAAGAATACCATGCTGACAATCCTCCTCTATGGTTATGAGAGGACTCTTCATTTTAAAAGGGCGGAGGGTCGTCAAAACTTCGCCGCCCTTTTTAAAAAAAAAGGCCTCTTTCTCAGAGGCTCATTTATTCTGGTAATCGCTTTAATCTGTCAACGGAATCTAAAAATCCACCGCCTGTTTTGGTTCATAGAATGTAAAGATTAACAGGGGGGAGCATTATAGGCAATTTGCAAAACATTTTGAGAGCATAGCTAAAGAAAAGAATTGCAGTCCTCACGAACTTATGGATTTAAAGGATTGGCCTGAATTTAAGTGGTAACGAATACAATTTTAAAATATAACCTTTGCTTAAACGGCGACGGCAAAAAGCCGCCGCGCATTAAGCAACCGTTCGGCAGGTGGAAAAGATGTATCAGGAGAAACGCCCCATATGCATCAATTTTCTGATTGTTTAACTGGGTATCCATGACATCGGGTAGTGGCCCAAAAGGATTTGGCATCATGGGGGCTACTATGGGAATTGTCATTACAGGAATCTATGGCTTTCCTCTTGGAACCATGCTCAAATATCCGAGAGGCGATAGAATAAAAAATACATTTAAGCGTGTTGTCGAGCAACCGCATTAGAGGATATATAAGTTTGAAACAATCATTGGATAAGTTAACAATAAAGGGTTTCAAGTCGATTCAAGCGCTTGAAAATTTTGAACTCACAAACCTAAACGTCCTCATAGGAGGCAACGGTGCAGGGAAAAGCAACTTTATCGATTTTTTTCGTATGTTGCGGGCAATGATGGAATTGCCCCTGCCGGGTTTTAGCAGCGCGAATTTACAGGCCTATATCGCTGATGGTGGCGGCAGTGATGACTTCCTTTTTAATGGTCCAAAGATAACGGAACAGATCGAGGTAGAAACGAGATTCGGCCCTAACGGCTACCGCTTTAAACTGGCTCCCACCGCAGATGAAACATTTATCATCAATGATGAGGCAAGATATTATGAAAACGGAGATGCCGGATGGTGGAAATTGGGAAGCGGTCACTCAAGGCCCGAATTGCTGAGAGATAAGGACGGAAGAGGTGCTGCCGGAGGCCGCATCGTTGGATTTTATGTTTATGACGCTATTTCTTCGTGGAAAATTTACCATTTTCACGACACCGGCAAACTTGCTCCGATGCGGCGTTATGAAACGATTGACGATAGCGATTATTTACGATTTGATGCGGCGAATATCGCCCCTTTCCTGCTTGAGTTGAAGAATAATGAAAAAAGCACTTATAACCAAATCGTGGATGCGATTCGGTTGGTGGCTCCGTTTTTCGATGATTTTATCCTGAAGCCGAACAAAAATGAAAAAGTCCGTCTCCGCTGGAGACAAAAGGGTTCCGACTACCCGCTCAAACCGCACCACCTGTCCGACGGCACACTTCGATTTATCTGTTTGACAACAGCCTTACTGCAACCTGATCCGCCGTCAACCATCATTATCGATGAGCCGGAATTGGGATTACATCCATATGCCATCGAGATTCTTGCCGAGTTAATTACGGCCGCATCCAAGAGAACACAACTTATCATATCCACACAGTCTCCGGCTCTCGTTGATTATTTTGAACCGGAAGACATTGTTGTCGTGAACCGAAAAAAAGGGGCATCGGTCTTTAACCGATTGAATAAAAAAGATCTTTCTTCCTGGCTTCAAGATTATTCACTGGGCGACCTGTGGCGGAAAAACATCGTCACCGGGGGACCTGCGCATGAATGATGTTGTTGTTTATATCGTCGTGGAAGGGCAAACGGAACAAACCTTCGTACGCGATGTATTGGCGCCGAGTTTGGCGCACCAGGGGATATATCTGCATCCGGCATTAATCGGCAAGCCGGGCCATAAAGGCGGCGATATTCGTTTCGACAAGGCGAGGAAAGACATCGGCAATTTTCTCAAACAGCACAATGATACCTATTTATCGACCATGTTCGATTATTTCAGGATCGATTCCAACTGGCCGGGAAAAGCGGAAGTTCACAGGCAAATACGAAATGGAGGTTCTCTCACAGCCGCCGACAAAGCCGGGATACTTGAGACAGCCACTCGTGATGAGATCGCAAAAGCCTTCGCCGGCTATAATACGGAAAGCCGATTTATTCCGTATATCGAAATGCACGAATTTGAAGCGTTGCTTTTCAGTGATGTGCATATCCTGGCGGAAATAACGGAGATTGATGTCACAGAGTTCGAGAAAATACTTGAAGGCTTTAATAGCCCGGAAGAAATAAACGACGATCCGAATAACGCGCCATCCAAGAGAATTCAGGCATTAAAGAACGGATACCGCAAAGTTGCCATGGGCAAAGCGGTTTCCGAGGCTATCGGAATCCAGACTATACGGAGACAATGCCCCAATTTTAACAAATGGCTGACAAAGCTTGAGCAGCTTGTTTTAATTTGATTTTCTATTGGGCGGGTTTTCCAACCCGCCGCTGACCCGTTCCGCAAGCAACACGACAGAAAAGGCCACAATTTTCCGCCGGAGGTTTTTGCCCATTGCGATGCGGCCCAGACCGGATGGTTTCCGTGGATCACGGGGGCAAACTGTTTGAGCGGATAAATGCCAATGAACCTGCCGGTTGCGACAAACGGGCTCGACATAACAAATCCCGACATGCCACTGCATAAAGCGAGTTTTTGCCCACGCCACGGAAACCATCCGGTCTGGGAGTTTTCCGCATCGCGGGGCGGGTTTCTTTTGTTACTTTTCTTTGCCCGCCAAAGAAAAGTAAAAATTACAGCGAGTTGTCGATAATATCAAAATATTCCCTGAACATTTTGATCGGTAAGTCCCGCCACGATGGAACAGCCTGCGACCCTGACCAGATTCCCCACAAAATTCTACGGGCGTTTTTACCTCAGACTGTTTAACCCCCATCCATCCATGCCTTTTGCATCCCGTTCCTGAAATTCCGAAAGGGAGACAAGCATGAATTTATCCCCAAAACCCGGATTTACCCTATAGAAGCCATGATATACGAAAGACAAAGAGAAGTTACAGAGGGATAAAACACTTGTTAAGTATGAATATATTGTTTAAACAATTATATACAAATATCAGAATACCTGTTGCCGATTACAATGTTTACCGAGCAACCTGCCTGATCGTTCAGAGGTCTTTCCGGCTATTGGAAATATACAGAAACTTTTAAACCACTTGTTGAACGAAGCCGCTACGCGGCGGAAAAATCAAAAATGGTGTATACTCCACGTATCTGTCCAATTTCGGGCATTTATAAAAAAGGAGTATACATCATGATCCCAACAGAAGTAAACCGGTTT
>JBAQUK010000035.1:0-18859 GCA_049297455.1 Desulfosalsimonadaceae bacterium
TTTCAAACCGATTTACTTCTGTTGGGATCATGATGTATACTCCTTTTTTATAAATGCCCGAAATTGGACAGATACGTGGAGTATACACCATTTTTGATTTTTCCGCCGCGTAGCGGCTTCGTTCAACGATTGAATTCAGTGCTCTGCGCCACTCCACGAAACTCCTAAAAACCGAAGCGTGTTTCTGCGAGAGTGAGCTGGAACTTACGGTTAGGCAAATATGTTCAGAAGAAATATCTTATCTGTCGGGTCTTATTTTATGTTTCACCACGTCCAACAGCCTGTCGTAAGGAAGTATTTCTATCCTTTCTTGTGTGTCAAGATAAAATGCGGCTCTTTGAGTATTGTCCTTATCCGAAAGATGCGCCCTACGGCCAATGATAATTTTTGATAAAATTGTATTATACTTAAGTCTTGTCGATATTGCGCTGTAACTGTTCGGATTATCCCTTTGCACTTTTCTTGCGATTAAATCTATAAAATGTTGATTATTATCTCGAATCCATGCATTCCAACTTATAACTTGCTGAATCGCTCCATTTAGCCTTCTCCCGAAGGTGCCATTTCTATTAAAAGGGGTAACTGTTGGTGGCTCAAGTTCAATTAACAAGATTCTCGTGGTTGTGGACCAAAGCTGGACAAGGATAAAATCGCTCACAAAATCCAAGCCGAATCGAAATTTTGGAAAGCATAAATATGATCCAACCGGAAAAAATGCTTTCACCGAAATCTCCGTATTCCGGGACAGATATTCTTGCGTTATCTCCTCGCATGGCTCCACAAGAGCCGCCTCAAATTCGATAATGTCCAATTTCGCCTCTCCTCTTGTGGTCTAACGCGACGCCTCAGCAACCGGCGCCATTAAAATTAAAAGCGTGTAGTGCGCCGTGCTTCTATGCGCCGGCTTTAATGGGGTTGTAAGGGATTATTTAAAAATGTTTAAAACTGATATTTTGATAGTTTTCAAAGAATAATTTCCATATACTTTTTGTGTGAATTTGCACCCAGATGCTAATAAAAAAATAGATGCACCAAATGACACACCAGAAAAAATTGAAAACATTATTCGATCTTCTTTGAAGTTTGTAAAAAAGGCAGCAAATGCTGCAAAAATAAAAAATGAAATAGTTATTATAGACACACAATAAGAGATTAACCCAATTAATTGAAATATCTTTTCCTTTCTTTTCTTTTTATCTCCGGTCAATGAATAAGAGATAAGTTTGTATAGAATAGGCACAGCCAAAATAATGCAAACAAGAGAAGTAAAATGGTCTAAAGGATAAGGAAGAAGACTTGAGCTAAATGCTGCAATAGTTGTTAAAATAGTTAAGTGAGTTTTTGCTTGGGATCTTTTTTCTCTTAAAATATATTCTGGACTTATTTCATCATTGATTGCTTTAAGAAGCTCATCAGGGAGATTAATTTGTTCATTTAGCTGAGAAAGTTCTTGCTTAATTCTGGTTGTTTCTTCATGCGATTTCCTCATGTGCTCAAGATCGTAATTTAGCGATAACAGAAATTAATACATAAAATTTTCAGCATTCTTCAAACCGGCAAGGATAAGATCAAATAGGAGGCTCTATGGCTGGTGGATACACACATCTGACATTGGTTCGCAGCGCTATTAGAGAGGGGCGAAAAAAAATCCCCGCCCTTCAGAATGTACTCGATTATTGGGGACGCTTTGCCTACCTTGGCGGAGTCAGTCCTGATTATCCGTACCTTGGCCTTGACGCCGAATGGGCTGATCTCATGCACAAGGGCAAAACTGACCAGATGATCAAATGCGCTATGCCAATTCTGCATAAGGCCCGGATCGATCATCCAGAGGCCAAGGAGTGGCGGCAACAATTTGCCTGGCTTCTGGGCTTTGTCTCCCACATTATCGCAGATGTCACAATACATCCCGTGGTGAATATCCGAGTTGGCAAATATGAGAAGAATAAAAAGGATCACCGCCTCTGTGAGATGAATCAGGATGTTTGGATTTATAAAGAGATCACGGGGCTCGATCTACACGTCTCTGACAACATGAAGGGGGAGATCAGGTCTTGTGGCACTGCTATCGATCTGAATGATGATGTGGAGGAGCTTTGGAAAACATGTCTGGAAAAGGCCTTTTCTCCTGAGCAAGTACATGACGACCAAATCGATAAATGGCACGCCTTCTTCATCAAACTGATTGATCTGGCTGAAGTTGGGCGCAAGATTCCAGTTTTCGGCCGCCACATGGCCAGTGGGGCGTTATCTTATCCGGCTTATAACGAACTTGATCAGAGTTTTTTTGAGAAGGTCAAGGTTCCCATCAGCTCCGATGTTAAAAATACGGTCGATCCTGAAAGTCCTGACTTTGAGCAACCGCAAGATGCTGGCAAGCGCTCTTCTTTTGCGGCGATCTTCAAGAAAACCTGTGGCCACA
Source organism: Desulfosalsimonadaceae bacterium (assembly GCA_049297455.1). Classification (GTDB taxonomy): domain Bacteria; phylum Desulfobacterota; class Desulfobacteria; order Desulfobacterales; family Desulfosalsimonadaceae; genus SURF-3. Next base: position 2,423 of record JBAQUK010000035.1, read on the forward strand.
TCTTGGAAGCATGGACCGTGTTGTCAGATGATCTTTTTGGGAATGACGCTAATCTGGGCGTTCATCATATGTCCGTTTTTGATAATTGGAGCCTGGACACCGGTGTCGATAATAATAGCAAAAGATTACGGCTTTGGCCTTGGAAAGAGAAACTGGTCAGGATTGATAACCCCGTCAAATGAAAACGCAGGAGATAAAACCTATGGAAAAGAATTGCAGGATTGACTTTTTCACTCTTTGGAAAAGGACGACCACCCTCCTATTATGCGGGATTATTATCGTAATCATTTCCGGATGCTGCCCCAAAAAGTATACGAATGAAACGATGCAGCCATTGGCGGCAACAGCCAGCGATTTGGCACGCGCCGTCATGCGTTTCGCCAAAGAGAATCCTTCAGAAGCGGCTTCGCTCGATGACCGGGAACTGGTTCGGCGGGCAACAGCCTATGATCCGGATTTGCTTAAACCTTATGATGGTTTGGTGGTGCGAGGGACCGCAGATGGTGTTATTTTAGTTTGTTCCGGTGACGGGGAGCGCGGACTTTTAGAGGATGCAGAGTGTACAGATATAGTGGATAACCTCATGTGGTCAGATATTAATGCCCCGTGCCAATTTACACTGAAGCCAGAAATTGTTTGCCCTTAGAGCGAATTTGGACGGTGGCAGCACAGGAAAAAGAGTAACCCCTTCTCCTGTCAGCCTTTGTCACCCAGCCACCGACCTTATTGATATAATCTTGGCCCCGGCTTTGATCCCTTCCAAATAGTCGGCCCAAGCCTGCATCATCTTTTTACGCTCCGGCATGAATTCCGCGTAGTTATAGGCCGCCCGCACACTGTTTCTTTCAGCATGGGCAAGCTGTCGCTCGATTGCGTCCCGGTTCCATCCCTGCTCATTCAATAGTGCTGGCCATGCCGTACAAAGACCAATGGGGCCAGTTGGAGGGCGCAACGGGTAACGATACTGCCCCGGTAATCGTCAATGGAGCGCAGCAGACCGGCTATTTCCTTCGGGTCGGTGATGGTGGCCATGTGTTTACCTGATGCCGGGGGGATGGCGCCGCGCAGGTCGCCGGATGGATCGCGCTCGGCCCTGCCGGTGGCTACGGCATAACGGAATACCTGGCCGCAGTTTTGTTGGGTCCGGTGCGCTGTCTCAAGTGTGCCCTTGGCCTCAATTCTTCGGAGTGCCGTCAGCAATTCCGGCGCTGTGATGGACTTGATCGGCCTGTCTCCCAACCATGGAAAGACATAGAGTTCGAGCCGCCGGATAATTTTGTCTCCGTGGCTGGCAGCCCAGGACGGTGCAAACTTGGTGTGCCACTCACGGGCGATGACCTCAAAGGTCTCAGTCTCTTGAGCGCCTGCCGCCTTTTGCGCTTTTTTGGTGTCTCCAGGGTCAACTCCATTGGCCATCAAGGCGCTTGCCTGGTCACGCTTTTGTCTGGCATCGGCGAGCGATGTTTGGGGGTATGTGCCAATGGCCAGCAGCTTCTCGATACCCCCAAAACGATACTTGAGCCGCCAGAGCTTGCCGCCGGTCGGAGTAACCAGGAGAAAAAGACCCCCACCGTCAAATAGTTTTTGGGGCTTTTCTGTCGGCTTGATGGTTCTCACCCTGGTGTCAGTAAGTGGCGTAATCCTTTTAGGCATAGGGCTTCCCTCCATTTTTGGGGGTATCTATGTTGGGGGAGGGGTCAAATACCCCCAAATATACCCCCAAACCTTTAGGATTTTATTGTATAGCGTTGGATTGTATTGAGCAACAGAAAAAGAAAAAGGCCTGATTTCTCAGGCCTTTTTAGACAGTATCGGACGATACTGGATTTGATGATGGTGGCGATGCAGGGACTTGAACCCCGGACACTACGGATATGAGCCGTATGCTCTAACCAGCTGAGCTACATCGCCTTATGGAAGACTTCGTAAAAAGCCCGAATTCCCGATAAGAATTCCTTGTACCTTTAAGTTTTAATAAAACAAACACTGTGTCCCGACCCTTAAAAACAGCGTTACCATTCGGCATCGGATCCTTTACGAAACCTTCAACAGCGGTTTAACAGAGAAAAGTCTCTTTAACAGCTTCATTCACCCAAGTCAAGCCAAAATCATTTTTGGGCTTAGAGAAATATTTTCCTTTTTATTTTACGGAAGCAGTCACTTCAACGGTGAATTCATCCATATCCTGGGGTAAATTCTTGAAAACAACCGTAAAGGGGACGGATTGTCCGGGCGTTACGCCGGAATTCATCTGGTTGTCCCCCATACGGTTATTCAAACGCCCTTCAATTGTTTTAATGTCCAGATCGGCTAATTCCGCATCGGTAAACATATTACCGCAATAAACGGCTGAAGAGATGATGACCTTCCCCGCATTGTTGTAAAGCGTGCCCTTTACCTTTACATTGCTGCGGGGATGGTCATATCTGTTCGTCACATTTCCGTTTATGATCAGAAGTTCACCGGAAGTTTTATTCTCAACAAACTTATACGCTGGTGTTGCCACTATTTCCATCTGGAGATTGCCCAGATCTTTAACCTGCTCTTTAACAGCAGGCGGCGCCTCTTCCTTGCCGCCAAACATCTGCCAAGCGACAAAGCCGATGGCCCCGATGATGATCAAAAGGAGCACCCCGGCCAATATCTTTTTCAGATTTCGGCTTTTCCCTTTTTCCGCCCTTCGCGCCATTCTCACGGGCGCAGCCGGTTTAAACTCGTCCTCAAATTCCCTGGACAGGTCTTCGGAAATCTCTTCCGGAGCCGGCTCTTCCTCAATGACCGTTTTTCTGTATTGCCTTTCTATGTGTTTCTCCCGTTGCTCAACGGTTTCCAAAGAAACTTCCTTTTGATCTCTATCGGCAGCCTCCTCTTCATCCAGCATCGTTTCAAGGTCAATATTCATTTCGTCTTCATTGGAAGCCGTATAGAGTTCGGGCTCCTCCAGCTCAAGCTCCATGCTTTTGTCGGCAGTCGCCGTCTTCACCTTTTTCGGCTTCGGGGATTCATCAAAATCAAGGACATCTTCAATCTGCGTCAGATCCAGTTCCTCTGATTTACGTCCGGTGGATTCATCCATGATTGTTTCGGACATGGCCGCCGTTTTTTCTTCAAAAACGTCATCAAAATCCAGATCAAAATCACCGGTGTCATCCTTTGCTTCCACCGTCTCGGGCTCAATGTCCAGATTCAGGTCAAATTCATCCTCTTCAGCAGCCACTTCACTCGGCGCTTCAGCGTCTAAATCAAAATCCAGGTCAAATTCATCTTTTTCCGCCTCAGCAACAGACGATTGTTTCGATTCACCTTCCAAATCCAGATCCATATCCAGATCAAAGTCTTCCATCGTTTCTTCACGGTCAGCGGTGGATCCCTTTTCTATATCTTCTCCCAGGTCCAGATTATCGAATTCATCCAGATCCAGGCCCAGATCGTCCTCCATGTCCGCTGGCTCCACGGAAGCCGCTTCCGTCAAATCCAGATCTTCAAATCCATCCAGATCCAGATCCAAATCATCGGCTTCAGCGTCTTTTTTTTCTGAAACAACTGCCGGTTCTTCAGATTCCAGATCTAAATCCAAATCGAAATCTTCCTCATCCGCTGCAAGGGTTGATACGTCCTCTTTCTTGTCACCCAGATCCAGATCCAAATCCAGATCCATTTCAAACTCATCCTTTTCAACACCCGCCTTTCCTGAAGCTGAAACAGGTGCCGCTTCGTCAAGGTCGAAATCCAGATCAAAATCCAAATCATCGGCTTCAGCGTCTTTTTTTTCTGAAACAACTGCCGGTTCTTCAGAGTCAAGATCGAAATCCAGATCGAAATCTTCCTCATCCGACGGGATCATCGCTTCTTTTTCCGGTTTTTGCGCCGGCTTTTCGGCGATTTTTCCCGGCCCCGGTTTTTCCGCTTTCATTGCAGGCCGCTTCGGGGTTCTTTCTTCTTCCGGTTCTTGTTTTACGTCAAATTCATCCAAATCAGCACTCACACCCCCTTTCGATTCAACCGTTATTTGTTCCGGTTCAGTCTTGCCGTCAAATTCAGCCGAGTCTTCAAAGTCAATCAAATCGACCTGTTCCTCAGCGGATGGTTCTTCTGCAACCGGCTGTTCAAATGCTTCTTCTGACTCCAGATCATCAAACACCACCATGTTTTCGTCTTGCGCGGGTTCCTCCTCCATTGCATCAAGCGTTGTTGTGTCTTCCGCTTTTTCAATATCGTCAAGCGACACGATATCGGATTCACCCTCTTCTTCCAACAGGGCACCTAAGTCATCATCTTCTTCAGTGGTTTTCGATTCAAGGTCTTCAAAAGACATTATATCTTCATCACTGGCGCCGTCGTCGACCAGTAAATCGTTCATATCAAGCGGTTCTGACGTTTTTCCGGATACAAGATCATCCATGGAAAGGACATCGTCATCGTCCTGCAACAGATCCGACATCATGATTTCCGGCTCTTCCTCGCCTTCTTCCAGGGCATCCAGCAAGGACGCCGTGCTGTCAAACAGATCCTCCGATGTGGCCATTGAAATTTCAGCGGTTTCCAATGACATTTCCGATTCAAAATCACTAAACTCGTCTTCAAACGTACCGCCCGGCACTTTTTCCTCTGATGTGGCCGTTGAGATCTCAGCGGTTTTCAATGATATTTCCGATTCGATATCAGAAAGGTCATCATCAAACTCATCGCCCAGCACATTATCAATTTTTGCTTCTAAACTTTCATCCAGTTGAAATGCCGACGGTTTTTCGCGCCCCGTTGACGTGGGATATGCGATAAATACCCGTTGGCATTTGGAACACCTGACTGTTGAACCTGTTTCTTTTACTAGGCTGGTTTTTAATTTAAAACTGGTGCCGCAAGCCTCACAGGTAATAATCATCGTTATTTCCTCACTGGTTATAAATTTAGGTGATAAAGCGCCGGCAAATTTCTGTATTGTTCAGCATAATCAAGACCATATCCCACAAAAAACCCGCCTTCGACCGAATGGCAGAGGTAATCCGCCCGGCAATCAATCTTGCGCCGTTCATATTTATCAATAAACGCGCATATTCGGATGCTTTCGGGATGAAATGCTTCCAGGTGCTTGATAAGCGTGGCCATCGTCAAGCCGGAATCGATGATATCTTCTACGATCAGAACGTGTTTGCCTTTTATATCCGTTGTAATATCACTGCACAGGCGAATCTCCCCGGAAGAAGAATCGCCGTCCCCGTAACTTGCATAACGTATAAAATCAATCTCAACCGGAATCGAAAGCCGTCTTGACAGATCCGCCAGGAAAACAAAAGCGCCTTTTAGTACGCCGATTAATACAAGCCGGCCATGTTCATAGTCTTCAGAAATTTTTTGCGCAACCATTCCCACTTTATCATGAATTTCTTTTTCGGTTAAAACGGGTATGAGTTCCGGCATATATCGTTCAGCAGGCTGTCTCTTTTGTGATTAGATTATGTGATGATAATATCCCGATAATGTTTTGTATCAGATGTGATCCGGGATAAAATTCAAGCAAATTTAAACATGCATGAATATGCAAATTGACCATATATTGAGAGGATGCTTTTGTCAATGATTTTACTGTATTCCCGGTATTGATTAATTTTTTATCGGGATAATCCATGTTTTTTACGGTTAACCCGGATTGCGCTTTGTATGATCTCCTTCATTCAATAGACCGCAATCCGCCTTGAATTGCTTAAGGGCTCACCCATAAGAGCGAACGTTGGTTCTCAAAAAGGATGGATAAAAAAACAGGGGAAAATGCATAGGGGAGGGGCGTAAAAAAAGCCGGCTACCCTGGAATAATTTTTCCGGTTGCCGGCCTTTATCGACCTTGTTTGTTTTTAACTTCTATATACCGGTTTCGGCAAGGCTCTCAATCAACTGTTTTTGTTGATTGGTTAAATTCCCAGGCACCGCAACCTGAATTTCCACATACAAGTCTCCTGCGCCGCCGCCCTTCATGTGCGGAATGCCGTTGCCGGCAAGCCGCATTTTGCTTTTGTGTTTCGTTCCCGGCGGTATTTTCAGGCTGAGCTGCTTGCCGTCAAGGGTCGGAACCGATATCTGGGTTCCTAAAAGCGCCTCGGTTAATTTAATTTCGCGATTTAAATACAGATCAAATTCTTTATGCCGGAATACAGGATCATCCAAGATTTTTGATTTGATAAACAGATCCCCCGCAGGCCCGCCGTAGGGGCTCGGCTGCCCGCGACCGGCAAATCGCAGTTTTTTTCCGGTGATCATTCCTTTGGGAATTTTTACGGTTAAGGTTTCAGCGTTGCCGTCCGGGTTTTGAAGAGACAGGGTTCTGGATGTTCCGGTGGATATTTCAGTTAAGGTCAGGGGGATTTCATATTCCACATCCGATCCTTTGACGGGTGCCGATTGCTGTTGCCTTCCCCCGTTGAAGTTGAACATGGATTCGGGATTAAAAGCAAACCGCCGCCCCCCGCCCCCCGTTTTTCTGCCGCTGGAAAAAAACGCACCGCCGCCGAATCCGAACTCTTTCAAAATATCTTCAATATTGGAGCCTCTGAAAATATCTTCCTGGGAGAAATTCTGTTGAAAGCTTTCGGAACCATAAGTGTCGTATTGTTTTCGTTTTTCCGTATCGCTTAAGACGGCATAGGCTTCGCTGATTTCTTTGAATTTGTCTTCAGCCGCCTTGTTGCCCTTGGAATGGTCCGGATGGTATTTCATGGCCAGTTTGCGATAGGCTTTTTTGATTTCATCGGGGCTGGCGGTTTTTCCCAGGCCGAGACTTTTGTAATAATCTTTTTGAGCCATATTCTGATCACCTTATATCCTGATAAACTTTCCGATTAACTCATTAAAATATTAAGACAGATGCCTGTAAAGTCAACAGCCATCTTTGCGGGCCGGCTTCATTTTCGCGGATTTCAGGGTAATCATGAGGACCGACAACGCCGTGGGCGTCATCCCGTCAATCCGCGAGGCCTGTCCGATGGATATCGGTTTTACTCTGGATAATTTTTCCTTTAACTCATTCGACAACCCATGCACGGCGTTATAGTCAAAATCATCAGGGATTTTTCGATCCTCCAGGGCATTGAATTTTTCGATTTCCTTGAGCTGTTTTTGAATATAACCCTCATACTTCACATCGATTTCCACCTGCCGGACAACCCGCTGATCCAGCTCGGTTTCGGTTGGGGCGAAGGTGCGGACAATTGTGTAATCCAGTTCCGTTCGTTTGAGCAGTTGATCCATATATGTGCCGTTATCGATGGGCGCCGATTGCCGTTCCTGCAAATAAAGATTCACCATGGCCGTGGGCTTTACCACCGTTTTACGGATTCTCTCTATTTCCTTCCGGATCTGCCCGCGGCGTTCCTGAATATCTTTTACGGTGTCTGCGTCAATTAGGCCGAGGGCGTGACCGGTTTCCGTCAATCGCAGGTCGGCATTATCTTCCCGGAGAATCAGGCGGTATTCCGCCCGGGATGTAAACATCCGGTAGGGTTCTGCCGTTCCCCGGGTGACCAGGTCGTCAATCATGACCCCCATATATGCCTGGGACCGGTCCAGGATAAACGCCGGTCGGCCGCTGACCCTGCATGCGGCGTTGATGCCCGCCCACAGGCCCTGGGCCGCGGCTTCCTCGTATCCGGACGTGCCGTTAATCTGACCTGCCATATAAAGTCCTGAAATTAATTTGGTTTCAAGAGACGGAGTGAGTTGCAGGGGATTGACGTAATCATATTCAATGGCATAGGCCGGCCGCATCATTTCGGCGGATTCCAGGCCTTCAACGGAATGAATCATCTCCAGTTGGATTTCCACGGGCAGGCTGTTGCCAAGGCCGCTGGCGTAAATTTCATCCGTATCCAGTCCTTCGGGTTCAAAAATCACCTGGTGCCGGTCCCTGTCCGGAAATTTGACCACCTTGTCCTCAAACGACGGGCAGTAGCGCGCGGATTTGCCGGTGATCCGGCCGCTGTAAAGTGCTGAAAGCTTGATGTTATCCGATACGATTTGAATGGTGTTTTTGCCCACATGGCCCATATAGCTGGGCAGTTGCGGCAGAACAAACCGGCTGGAGCGAAAGGAAAACGGCTCCCCCGGATCATCGGAGTCCTGACGGGTCATCTTTGAAAAATCGATGCTGGCCCTGTGCAACCGGGGCGGGGTCCCGGTTTTCAGGCGCCCGAGTTGAAAGCCTAAGTTTTTTAAGTTTTCAGCCAACGCATAGGCGGCGAATTCACCGGCCCGGCCCGCCTGAAAGGATCGTTCGCCGATATGAACCAGACCGCTTAAAAATGTCCCGGTGGCCAGCACCACGGTGCTGGTTTGAAACCCGTATCCGGTGTGATCGATAATGCCCTCAACACGGCCGTTTTCCACCACCAGCTCATCCACCCGCCCTTGTTTCACGTCCAGGTTGGGTGTTTTTTCCACAACGGATTTCATGGCGATATGGTAGCGGATCTTGTCATTTTGGGTCCGGGACGAATGCACTGCCGGGCCTTTTTTGGTGTTTAACTTGCGGTAACTGATGGCGGTCTGGTCGGTAATTTTCGCCATCTCGCCCCCCAGGGCGTCGATTTCCTTGACCAACTGCCCTTTCGCCATGCCGCCGATGGACGGGCTGCACGGCATGGCCGCGATTTTGTCCAGATCAATCGCCATCAGCATCACCCGGCATCCCATCCGGGCCGCGGCCAGGGCCGCTTCACACCCGGCATGGCCGGCGCCCACGACAATCACGTCATATTTTTTTGAATAAACAGCCATTTCACATCACTTTTTTACGTTATGGACTTACCTCTGCTGTAAGTAAAACATTCATTGCAGAAGGCATCCGTTTCAGAGGGCCTCGACGAATCGTTGCCATGAGGAATCGGTATATGGTAATGCTTACCAGAAGAAACACAATTTAAAAATAAAATTTCCCGATCGATTAAACAGTCGCAGGCAGGCGATGAACCATGAAAAATCCATATTACGATTTAAATACCTATTTTAAAAATATTTTTGGCCACCGGGTGCATAAAATTTCCATAGACGCCGGCATGTCGTGCCCCAACCGGGACGGCCGCCTTTCCACGTCCGGATGTATCTATTGTAATCAAACCGGCTCCGGGACCGGTTTTTCCCAAAAAGGACTTTCCGTCACAGATCAGCTTCAGAATGCGGAAGCATATGTCAGAAAACGGTTTAAAGCCAAAAAATTTATCGCGTATTTCCAGTCTTTCACCAACACCTATGCGCCGCTGGATCATTTAAAGCATCTCTATGATGAAGCGCTCGCGGTTGAAGACGTGGTGGGACTTTCCATCGGCACTCGGCCGGACTGTGTGGACGGGGATATTTTAAATTTATTGCAGGGGTACGCGGAAAAATACCTGGTTTGGATCGAATACGGATTGCAGTCCGCCCACGACCGGACACTCGCCCTGATCAATCGGGGGCATGATTTTAAAGCATTTCAAATGGCTGTGGAGGCCACACAAAACCGGGGAATTCATATCTGCGTTCATGTGATTCTGGGGCTTCCCGGTGAATCCGGAGCCCAGATGATGGAAACCGCCAGGATTCTGTCCCGCATGGGAATTGACGGATTAAAACTTCACCTGTTGTATATCATCAAAGGAACGGAGATGGAAAAACAATATCGCGAGGGAACGTATGCCTGTCTGACCCTGCCGGAATACGCGGACCTGGCGTGTGAGTTTCTGGCATATATGCCGAAAAACGTCGTTATTCAGAGACTTACCAGCGACCCGCACCCCGGTGAGCTGGTCGCTCCGCTGTGGGCGCTCCAAAAATCGGAAATCCGGTCTCTGATCCGACAGACATTTGACACCCGCGGCTTGTATCAGGGAAAATGGTTTCAGCCATGAACGATAAAACACTATCGTTGTTAACATGTTGCAATAAACAAAAAAGCCCGGCTCAACTGGTGAACCGGGCATTATTTATGTGGCGGAGAGACAGGGATTCGAACCCTGGGTGCAACTTTCGCCACACACTCGCTTAGCAGGCGAGCGCCTTCAGCCTACTCGGCCATCTCTCCGTATGAACAACTTTCACCTGTCATTTCATAAAACATGATAAATGGCGGAGGGAGTAGGATTCGAACCCACGGAGCTTTCGCTCAACGGTTTTCAAGACCGCCGCCTTAAACCACTCGGCCATCCCTCCTCAGGTTAAGATTGCCTTAATACAAAATTTGAAACAGCAGGTCAATATTATTTTTTGAAAATATTTCGGATATAATAATATTTTCAATGGTTATTAGTGCGTTAGGCGCAAAGCATGTTGACATGTAATTTTTTTTACTTATTATGTGCCTGTAATAAACATAATTTATGGTCTGTATTGATCAACCGTATTGAAATAAATACGGTATTCTTTTTTTAAGGGAGACTCCAGATGAAGCAGAAGTACGCAATTGAAAGAAATAAAGAAACCGGCAACCTGACCATCAAAGAATATGCTGAACTCGATAAGGGGCTGTTTTCGCTTATTTTTGAAGAATCATACCCAGGGGATGTGATTTCCGCCGCCATAAAAGAAGGACCCGGCGCGGTGATTTCGGCCATACGCACCCCGAGTCTTTATCCGATTGCGGAATATGCTGAAAAAATCGCTGAAAAAATCATCCCCCTCTTTGAAGATACATCTTTATCTGCAGAGCCGGTGGAACTGGTGTTTAATGATGTCAAACTGATGCAAAAAGGCCGGAAAGAGGTGGTCGAAGCTGACGATGCGCCAGTGGAAATCGATGACCTGCTTCATGATGTTCATGGCACCGATGCGGTGGATGATCTGGATGATATCGGTGTTGTGGGCGACCTGGATGATGTAGATGACGTGGATGATGTGGACGATATGGATGACTTGGACGCATCAGACGAAGAGTGATTTGCAATTCACATCCGATATACGGATTCGTCTGTATTTGCGGTGGGTGTAAAATATAAAACAGATTCGCTCAGAAATCGCCGAGACATAACGGTGAACAGACCCATCCGCATGGGCGGATGGGTGTGACAATTTTTCCGGCATGGCCGGGTCAGGGTAGAAAAGATGGCATTTGAAACAAAAGAGCAGGTACTGGAAAAGATTCTTTCGCAGGAAAAGCCGAGGTGTCCGGATTGCAACAAGGAAATGAGTTTATGGGAAGTCCCGCCGATTACATGCGGCGATGGGCTGGGCTGGGATTCACCTTATTTATATGTGTGCTTCAATGATGCCTGTCCCATTTACGTCAGCGGATGGGACAATTTGATGGAAAATTATGCGCACCGCGCATCTTACCGGTGCATCAAAAGCCCGTTCGGAAACAATTTTGAGGTCATGCCCGTATTCAGCTCCGTAGGAGGCTCCGGCCAGATTATTGACGATCGGGTGATGGCGGAACAGGAAGTGCTTAAGGAAGCGATAAAAAAAGGATTTTCCATATTGGCGGATTGTTATGTATCAAAGGATGACCTGACGGTGGTTCGCCTGCTGCTGGATCCTTTTGAACCGGTTCGGGTTCGCGTAAAAGCGGCTGAAATGGCGGGCGATCTGGCAGGCATTGAAGCCATCGATCTGATAAATAATTTTAAATTCGAAAATGATCTGCTGCAAAAAAATGCAAAAGCAGCGGTTGAAAAAATTCATGAGCGGCATTTTACGCGGGAATGCCCGTTTTGTGCGGAAATAATCAAAAAACGCGCGTCCATCTGCAAGCATTGCGGGCTGGAAGTGGCCGGGAAATAAACAAACGGCAAAATCATTCTGGTTGGGAGGAATGATTTTGCCGTTATTTTTTTTGATCTATGCTGGCTGGTTTTAAACCTGGTCCGGCTTATCCGGCCGCAACGCCATTCGGGAAGGATCAATATCATCAACGGTGGATGGTTCCCATTTGGCGTCGAATTTCAAATGAATGGAATAATCATCAAACACTTGGGGTTGGGCGGCAATAACGGTCATCCGTTCTTCAATGCTTTGATAGGTGTTGTTTTTCATCGGCAGTTTGAAGCTGATCATCAACCGTCGGCCCAGCAGCATGCGGACGGTTTCTTTTTTTGAACTTTTAATGATAAATGAGATCCCTCCCGCGGAGATATCCGCAAGTTCCCCCTTGTATGCTTTTCCCATGAGGTTGCCGGATTTCTCCAAAAGCTGAAACATGACGGTTCCGGAAATATTTAAGCGGGTATTCGACCGGCGTTCCAGTCCTTTTTCATCCATGGCTTTTTTCACCGGGTCATTTTTGATGCAGTAATCATAGAGCTTGGACTCCAGTGCCGGCGCATCTTTTTTCCAATTTTTCAGGACATCGGTTTCAAGACAGGTCACTTTCACATTGCTTAAAGCGACCATGGATACCGTGCAAACCGTGGCGGAAAAAAACGGCTCCTGGCCCAGAATATCTCCCACCTTCAAAAGTCCGATCAGATTTTCCTTTCCGCCTTGGGTAAACAGGGCCTGAACTTCTCCCTTGTTGATAAAGTACAAGCGATGGTTTAGGCGGCCCTGCTCCATAATGGGCTCCCCGGATTGAAAAACCTTTGGTTTCATTGAGTAATACAGCGCATTTCCCTCGGTTGTGGACAGGGTATTATACAGACCGGCCCAGATTTCAAGGTGCTCTCTGTCCACACTGTCGCTTTTTTCCTCCTCAATGATTTCACCGGAACGAACGATTTCCGTCAGCGCCATGGGGTCGGTTTCATAGAGTCTTTCATGTAATGCTTCTGCTTTTTCAAAATTCTTATCCCTGGCATATTCTGCAATCAGATCAAAGAGCAGCTTGCAGGCGCCTTCAATATCGTTGCTTGCGATGCGCTCATCCACCAGCGCTTCACGCCTGGCTTTGTCATTCATAACCTTCCTCCTTATTATACCGGTACGACTGCGCCCCCATGATTCGCATCATCATGCTTCCAGCAATGGCGCCTGTTTTTCACAAAGCGAATGAGGATTTCTGTATTTATGGAATGGCTTTGACTATATCTGCTATCATCATAGATTGCAACAGTTTCAATGCAACTGGCTGAATCTTAGCTATTTTCCGGGCAAATGCACCGTGTGGAAATAATCGGGCCGGAAAGCAGTTTCCCTTTTCCCGTCTATCCACCTGACCAGTTTACAAAGAAAGACTTCTGTTTATCGTTGTCAGCGCCTCTTTCGCCGCCTCCCTGACATCGGAATCCTGAACTATCAATGAAAATAAGCCTTTGGACTGCCGGACTTTTTCAAGAGCGGGAACCGCCGCTTTGTTTCCTATGCGCCCAAGGGCTTCGCATGCCTTGATCAGTATTTCATTTTTTGTTTTTTTGGTTTTTCCGGGATTTTTGGATTGCAGCACTTCAATCAGGGACGGGACGGCATCCTGATATTTCAGTAATCCCAGAACCGAAATAATCAAAATCCTGAGATCATCCTCAACCGAATACAAATTCTCCAAAAATATTTTCCCCGTTTCCTCCCCTCCGATATTCTGTATGGCAAACACGGCTTCGCGTTGGACCCTGGGATCCGAATGCGTCAATATCGGCTCCAGAATATTTAAATGGGATTTTGTCCCGATCCGTCCCAGAAGCAGTACCAGATTCCGGATATAAAACCACGGCCCATCCTGACGGATACGCTCTATTACTGGCTGGGTGGCGGGCGCGCCGATTTTTGTGACAATCTGTACAATCCGGTTCCGCTCCGACCGGTTATGGCTGTCATGAAGCCGGTCCAGCAGCCTTTCAACCGTTGTCGTACCGAGAAGAATCAGGCTGTATATATCCTCGCGCTTCTTTTTTGAACCGTCTGCCCTGGTTTCTTTTAAAAGTAAATCCAAAACGTCATCTGTTGCCAGATTTTGCAGCAAATTCGCTGACAAGGCTTTTATGGCATCCTCTTTGGTGAGATTGCCGGTATATATTTGGTTATATGCCGTCAGAATATGTTCTGCGTCTTCACCCCGGTCATTTGCAATCAATGTTTGCGTTAAATTTTGCAGCTGGCTGGTTATTTTTTGATAAACAGGAGAAATATCCGTTTCAAATTTAATCCATGCAGAAAGTTTTTGGGACAGCCGGATTCTTTGTTCCAGAAGTTCTGCTGTTTCAAGCCTTTCATCAATTTTAGACAACAATGTTGCGGCAGCGGTTCTTATTTCCGGGTCATCGTTCAGCAGTCCCTCCCCCAGACGGTCAAAGATGGCGTCAACCGTGAAGTTTTTCCCCTTTTCAGCCAATTTTTCAACCACTTCAGGCAAACCGTCCATACCGGATATGTTCGGAAATTCGGAAGCATTTCCCTTTAATATGCTGCTTAGCGCAAGTTTTAATTTTTCAATTTTTTGTTTTTGAACATCCTCCGGGACGGTTTCTTCCTTTTCCTTTTCTTCAAATAACCCCTTGCCCTTATCCGAGTTTTTCATCAGTTTGAAGACGCGGCGAATGGATTCCAACTGGGGGGCAGGGTACTTTTCGTCGGCGGACACGGCTTCTTCAATTTTTTTAACTTTGAATATCAACCGGTTGAATTTTTCGTTATCCAGACTGTCGATAACCCCCTGAAAAACCCCTTCATCAAACATCCCTTCGATGTTCCGGGTCAACACGGTCAGCAGGACATCTTCCGGCATATTCGCCAGAGAATTTAAAATGGATTTTGCAAGATCCTCTTTATTGGCTCCGGAAACCTCTTTCAGCGCAGTCATCATTGCACCGATGGATTCCGCGAGGTCGGCTTCCGACAGTTGGCCTTCCAATTGTCCGGCCCCATCAACCAGTTGCCGGATTCCCTCCTGGAACACCTGCGAAATCAGTTCCGGATCCTTCAGTGATTGCCGGATTTGAGCTATCGCCTCTTCCGAAACCGCCTGATCGCCCAGAAGATATTTGACGATATCCTTGTCCTTGATATCCATACCGGAGACGATGCTCCGCTCGGAATCCATTTTGACATAAAGTTGTTCACCAATTTTTAAATGCGTAATATTCTGATCCTTGAATATTTGACGCAGTCCGCCGGCCTTATTCAGTTCATCCGGGCTTTTTCCTATCACTTGAAGAAACCGGGTGAGTTCATCTTTTGTCAACCCATGTTCAATGGCAATGCTCCGGATGCCGACATCCAGCATCAGGGATAAAAATGAAGCCACCTGAGGCCTTTTTTGATCTTTCTCGGAAAGGGGATCACCCTGTACGAGCAGTGATTTTTCAGACTCTGCAAACTCAACACCATCCACTTGCGGCAATATGGATTGGATTACATTGTACATGCGCTCTACGGAATTGACAATCAAGGCGCTGGTGGGCGGGTAAAGACGGGTATTTGTAATTGCCGCATTCATGACAACAATCAAATCCATTATTGTTTTCTGAATGGCTGTTTTATCCATTTGCACTCCACACATGATTAACGCCTTTGGCGGGGCGAACGGTCAGTGTCTATTTTTTAATTTTTCTGGCGACATTCACATTCATGCCGTCATAGGAGCGAAAAATAATTTTTTCTTGTTCCAGCCGTTTTTCAGAAATATCAACTGGTTGATAGGATTTTAAATTTTCAAGAGCGGCAGAATGGGAGGCAATGGCGGTTAATCCTTCGGCGATCTTTCTTCCGGAAACCGTATCGTATATCACCGCTGTTTTTCCGTCCGTCACAACAGCCAAAGGAATTTGACGGGAATCAATGATTCTGGCTGCGGACAGGACTTCCCGTTGTCTGGATTCCAGAGAGCCTGCGGCGCATTTGATGACCATGAAATGACGGCTGCCCGCGCTTACCAGCAGATCAATCTGAGACCGGTAAACATCCCCGCTGATATCGATGCATATCCCCACATCCACCCCGATGTCGGATTTTGCATATCCTTTTTGCACCACCAGATATTTTTCCATATCCTGGCGGATGGTTTCCACCCCCACGTCGGGAACGGGTTGTCCGGTGATAAAATCAACGATCATGTCATGGGGCGCGGTGGCTGCGGTCATTGATGGGGTTCCTTTAATCTTATGCCTCTTCCCGAACGATCAACGAGTGGCCGGTCATCTCCGGGGGCTGTTCAATGCCCATGATCTCCAGCATGGTCGGTGCGATGTCGCCGAGAACGCCTTCCCTTAAACGCCCCTGCTGTCGTTCCCGGCTGATCAGCACCAGGGGCACGGGGTTGAGGGTGTGGGCGGTAAATGGCTGATTGCTGCCGTTTTTCATTTTTTCCGCATTGCCGTGATCCGCCGTCAGGAGCACGGTCCCCCCTTTTTCAAGCGTGGCGGACACCACTTTCTCCACACAGCGGTCCACAGCCTCACAGGCCCTTACCGCAGCCGAAAATACGCCGGTATGGCCCACCATGTCCAGGTTGGCGAAATTTAAGACAATCATCTCATGTTTTCCGGATGCAATGTAAGACACGGTTTTTTCCGCCACTTCAAAAGCGCTCATCTCCGGCTTCAGGTCATAGGT
>JBAQUK010000036.1:0-58282 GCA_049297455.1 Desulfosalsimonadaceae bacterium
CGCACAGGGAGGTATCCTTTTGTCAATTCCTTTGAAATCAGGCTTTCACAAGCATATCTCCATTTAAACACATAATTGATGGGAGTTCACAAAAGTTTAAGGGAAATTTCATTTAACATTTAAGTAAATAACAACCCTAACCCGCCAAACCGTCAGCCGACATGCAAAAACCGCCCGTCATAGATACCGGCATCATCCATGAAACCCTCACCGGCATCGTGGACCGGGTGACCTACCACAATCCGGAAAACGGGTGGTCGGTGTTGCGGGTGATGTCTTTTGACAACCACCATCAGCAGGAAACCGTGGTGGTGCATCAGATCAAGGTGTATGCGGGCGCGACCATGGAATTTAAAGGCGCGTGGATCGTTCACCCGAAGCACGGCCGGCAATTCAAGGCCACTGATGCCGTGGAGAAAAAACCCGCCACCACCGCGGCCCTCGAAAAATATCTGGGTTCCGGCATGATCAAGGGCGTGGGGCCCAAAACCGCGAAAAAAATCGTCCGCCATTTCGGGGACGCTACGCTGGATGTGTTTGAAGAATCCATTGAGCGGCTGATGCAGGTGCCAGGCATCGCCGAAAAAAAACTGGAAATGATCAGCCAAGCGTGGACGGAGCACCGAGCCATCCGCAATGTCATGATGTTTTTGCAGTCCCACGGCATCAGCACCCTGTTTGCGGTGCGTATATACAAAGAATACGGGGATTCCGCCATTGATAAGGTCACAAAAGACCCGTATCGGCTCGCCAATGATTTCTACGGCATCGGGTTTTTCTCCGCCGACCGGGTGGCGTTGAGCATCGGCCTTGCACCGGACAGCCCGGAACGCGTCATGGCGGGCATCAGCCATGTGCTGGCCGCAAGCAGAGAAGACGGCCACTGTTATCTGACCGGGTCCCAGATCAAATCCCAGTCCCAGGACTTATTGAACCTGAATCTGGAGGGACGGCTGCCCGATCTGCTCGACCGCATGCAGCACGAGGGATTCCTGATGATGCGAAAGCAGGCCACGCCAACAGGCGTCCCTGAACCCTGCTATTATTCAAAATCATTATTTTATGATGAACTTTTTGTTGCCAAAAAAATCCGGGGCATCGGCGAGCGTGCGCCCATGGATGGGGAACGGGTGAGGCGATGGATCGACCGGTATTGCGAAGCCCGGCATATCGCGCTGTCTGATGAGCAGGCAACGGCGGTCTTGGGCATTGCGGCGGAGCCGTTTTCCATCCTGACCGGCGGGCCGGGGTGCGGGAAAACCACCACCACCCGGGTACTGGTGAAACTCCTGGAGGCCATGGACAAAAAAATCCTGTTGGCCGCACCCACGGGACGGGCGGCCCAGCGCATGATGGACGTGATCGGACGCGAATCCAAAACCATTCACCGGCTGCTTGAATGGCAGATGGGCAATTTTAAAAAAAACGAGGAAACCCCGCTGAAAGCCGATTTCCTGATTGTGGACGAGTGTTCCATGCTGGACATCACCCTGACGGCCAGCCTCCTCAAGGCCGTGCCCGCCGGTTGCCAGGTGCTGTTTATCGGGGATGCGGACCAGCTGCCGTCGGTGGGGGCGGGTAACGTCTTGAATGATCTCATTGCCGCCCAGTGCGTGCCGTGTTTCCGGCTGACGGAAATTTTCCGCCAGGCCAAAGAATCCCTGATTGTCCAATATGCCCACCAGATCAACGAGGGGCAGATGCCGTATGTGGATTCGCCGTTCCAGAAACCCGGCCTGTGGCGGCAACAATCCGATTGCCTGTTTCTGGATGCGGAAGAAGCGACCCTTGAGCAGATCCATTTTATCGGCCGGGTCAAGCGCTTGTTTGCCGATGGGCCATCGCCCCCGGCCAGCCAGCCGGATGGAATTGAATACGGGACAACCGAAGACGTGAACCCCTATGAATTCAGGGTCGATGAAGCCGTGACCCCATACGGGTCTGATTTGACCATCCCGAAAAAATTTCAGCATGTGGACTTAGAAGCCGTGGCCGCAGCTGAAAACCGGGTGGAGGAACTGCGAGCCGTGCTCAAGACCGTCCACCCCTGGTCCGGCCTGCATTACGGCCTGTCAGCCGCGGATATTGTCCGGAAACTCTACCTTGACTGGATACCCAAATATTTCGGCGCGTCCTGTGAAATTCAGGTGCTTTGCCCCATGACCCGGGGGAGCCTGGGGACCATCAACGTCAACAAAATGATTCAGGAAACATTCAATCCGCAGATGGAAGGGAAAGCGCAGCTCACCATCGGCGAACGAATCCTGCGGGAAGGCGACCGGGTGATTCACCGGCGCAACAATTATGAACTCAATGTGTTTAACGGCGACATCGGGGTGATCCAAAAAATCGACGCCGAAGAACTGACCCTGGTGGTGTCGTTTTTTCCGGATCATCATAAGGTGCTGTACCGGCAAACCGATATCGTGGAACTGGATCTGGCATACGCCATCACCATTCATAAATCCCAGGGCAGCGAATTTGAGGCGGTCATCATTCCGGTGCTGACCCAGCATTTTAAAATGCTGTTTAGAAATCTCATTTACACGGGCCTGACCCGGGCCCGGAAACTGGCGGTGTTTGTGGGCACCCGTAAAGCCCTTGCCATGTCGGTTCAAAATCAGGATACCCGCCAGCGCCAGACAGCGTTGAAGGAATTGTTGCAATCCGCAACCTTTTAAGACGCCACAACCGGATTTAGCGGCCTCATAAAAAGGCTATTTCACCACAGAGAGCACAGAGTGCACAGAGAAAATGCCTTATTTTAAATCACTTCCCTCTGTGTTCTCTGTGTCCTCTGTGGTATAATTAAACCCTTCGATTTTGGATTCAAAAACACTAATCTATCAATTACCAAACAAGGAGAACTCTCATGCCGGTTGCCGATTTTAAGACGTTTTGCCGGATGCTGGAAAACGCCCAGACCAAAGGATATGCGATTCCCGCCATCAACGTATCAAGCATGACCACCGCCAATGCCTGCCTGAAGGCGTTTGCTGAAAAAAAAAGCGACGGCATCATTCAGGTTTCCACCGGCGGCGGCCAGTTCGCCTCGGGACTCATCGTGAATGATTCGGCGGAAGGGGCTGCGGCCATAGCGGAATTTGTGCACCGTATGGCCAAACGCTACCACATCTTTGTTGCCCTGCAAACCGACCACTGCCCGCCGGACAAGGTGGAGCCGTTTCTCATGCCGCTGATCCGGGAAACACAAGAACGACGGGCCAAAGGATTACCGAACCTCTTCAACAGCCACATGTTCGACGGTTCCACCCTGCCCCTTCAAAAAAACCTGGATATGGCCGTCTCCCTCATGGGCCTGTGCGCGGAAAACGAGCTGGTTCTTGAGATCGAAGCCGGTATCGTTGGCGGTGAAGAGGACGGAGTGAGTCACGAGAACGCACCTTCCCAAAGGCTCTACACCACGCCTGAAGATATGGTGGAAGTCTATCGCCGGATGAAGGAAATCCCAAACGGGGTGTATATGTTTGCCGCCACTTTCGGCAATGTGCACGGGTCATACAAGCCGGGGGTGGTGAAGCTCAAACCCGAAATTCTCAAGCAAGGCCAGGAAGCCCTCCAAAAAGCGTTCGGCAATGATGCCCGTTTCCGGTATGTGTTTCACGGCGGTTCCGGTTCCACCATTGATGAAATCCGCGCGGCCATCGGATTCGGCGTGGTGAAAATGAATGTGGACACCGACACCCAGTATGCGTTCACCCGGGCCGTGGCCGGTCATATCTTCTCCAGTTACGATGGGGTGTTGAAAATCGATGGGGAAATCGGCAATAAAAAAGCCTATGACCCCCGGGCGTATTTGAAAAAAGCCGAGGAGTCCATGGCCCAGCGCGTGATGAAGGCAGTGGATGACCTGAAAAGCGAGGGACAAACGATTTTTGAAAAGTGATTGGTATTTGCCGTCAATCCCTAAAAAAGGAGTGATCCGACATGCAAGCAGATGACAAAAAGAAGAAAAAATCATCATTGGTTTCCAGCGCCCGAACGGGCATGGGTCTTGAAGACATCAAACTGGATCTTGCGGAAACGCTTCTGTATTTTCTGGGAAAACCGCCGGCCATGGCCACCCTCAGCGACTGTTATCTGGCGGTGGCCTATTCGGTGCGCGACCGGCTCATGACCCCCTGGCTCCGGTCGGTGGAGGAGTTCTTCAGCCGGAAGAAAAAAGCGGTGTGTTATTTTTCCGCAGAATTTCTGATCGGCCCCCAGCTTGCCCGGAATTTATTCAATCTGGGCATTTTTGATACCATGAAACAGGCAGTGGGCGCATTCGGCCTCAACCTTGACGGCATCATCGAGACGGAACAGGAGCCCGGGCTCGGCAATGGGGGGCTGGGGCGGCTGGCGGCCTGTTTCATCGAATCCCTGGCCACATTGGGCGTTCCGTCCATCGGTTTCGGCATTCGGTATGAGCACGGCATTTTCCACCAGAAATTCCACGACGGATGGCAGATTGAGCTGACCGACAATTGGCTGCAAAAAGGCTACCCTTGGGAAATTCCCCGGCCGGAACGCATTTATGATGTCAAACTGGGGGGATATACCCAGGCGTTTACGGATGAAAACGGCGCGTACCACGTCAAATGGATTCCCGGATGGGTGGTCAGGGGCATGGCCTATGATATTCCCATTGTGGGGTATGAGGCCAAATCCGCCGCCATGCTGCGTCTATGGAAGGCGGAAGCCCCGGAGTCCTTTGATTTCAATGATTTCAACACCGGGGATTACTACGGCGCGGTGGAATGTAAAATCGCGTCGGAAAACATCACCAAGGTGTTGTATCCCAATGATGAATTGCTCCAGGGCAAACAACTGCGGCTGGAACAGCAGATTTTCTTTGTCTCCTGTTCCCTCCAGAACTTGATCGAGATGCATCTGCTCAAGGAAAACACCCTGGACAATTTTCACGAATCCTTCGCGGGCCAGTTGAATGACACCCATCCGGCCATCGCGGTTGCCGAGCTCATGCGCCTGCTGGTAGATGAAAACGACATGGAATGGGAAAAAGCATGGGAAATCACGCAGAAAACATTCAGTTATACCAATCACACATTGCTCCCCGAAGCGCTGGAAAAATGGTCCCTGCCGCTGTTTGCCCGGGTTCTGCCCCGGCATCTGGAAATTATCTTTGAGATCAATCACCGGTTTTTAAGCCAGGTGAGCATCACATCGCCGGAAACGCCCCTGGAGCCCCTGTCTCTCATCGAGGAAGCCGGTGAAAAATATGTGCGCATGGCCAACCTCGCCTGTGTGGGAAGCCACGCCATCAACGGGGTCGCGGAGCTGCACTCGGAACTCTTAAAAAAAAGCACCCTGAAACATTTTCATGACCTGTTCCCTGAAAAATTCTGCAATATCACCAACGGCGTCACCCCCCGCCGGTTCATGCTGATGTGCAACCCGCGTCTGTCCAACCTCATCACCAGCCGAATCGGCAATGGCTGGATCAAACACCTTGAAGCGCTCCAAGAGCTGGAGGCATTTATTGATGATCCTGATTTTCAAAATAAATGGCGTCAGGTGAAGCTGGACAACAAGCACGAACAGGCGGATTATGTGCATCAAAAAACCGGGGTGACGTTAAATACGGCTTCTCTTTTTGATGTGCAGGTCAAACGAATCCATGAATACAAACGCCAGCACCTGAACCTGCTGCATATTCTCACCCTGTATAACCGGATCAAAAAAAATCCCATTATTAATATCCCTGCCCGGACCTTTGTTTTCGGAGGCAAAGCCGCCCCCGGCTATTACATGGCAAAGCTCATCATCAAACTCATCAATTCGGTGACGGAAGTGGTCAACAACGACCCGGATGTTGACGGTCGCCTTAAAATTATTTTTATCCGCAACTTCAACGTCAAGATCGGTCAGCGGGTGTATCCCCTGGCGGATCTTTCCGAGCAGATTTCCACTGCCGGCAAAGAAGCCTCCGGCACCGGCAATATGAAATTTTCCATGAACGGGGCCTTGACCATCGGCACTCTGGACGGGGCGAATGTTGAAATCAGGCAGGAAGTCGGCGTGGATAATTTTTTCCTGTTCGGCCTTGAGGCCCATGAGGTGGCTGAAATGAAAGCATCCGGATACATCCCCTATAAATATTACGGCGCAAACACGGAACTGAGGGAAGTCATCGACCTGATCGTCTCCGGAAAATTTTCAAACGGCCACCGGGACCTGTACCGGCCCCTCATTGACTCGCTTCTGTTTAATGATAAATACATGCTGCTGGCTGATTATCAATCCTATATCGACTGTCAGGAAAAGGTAAGCCAAGTCTGGCAGGCCCCGGATTTGTGGACCCGCATGTCCATTTTAAATGTCGCGCGCATCGGCAAGTTTTCCTCCGACCGGGCGATCCGGGAATATTGCCGGGACATCTGGCATATTGATATTAAGGAGTGATGGAGTTTGGAATGATCTTCAGAGAACTTCAACGTCATCTGGACACCATGCCCGTTGGTTTTCCCGCCACCCGGTCCGGGGTGGAAATCCGCATTCTAAAACACCTCTTTGCTCCGGATGAGGCTCGGCTCGCCATGGCATTGACCCACCGGCCGGAAACTGTTCAAACGATCGCTGAGCGTGTGCCGGTAAAAAGCATCCCCATGCAAGATATTCATCCCATGTTGAATCACATGGCTTCAAAAGGCAGCATCCTGCGCAAAACTTTGGGCGGCAATGATCAATACGCCCTCGCGCCGTTTGTGGTGGGCATGTTTGAATTTCAACTGGCGCACATGACCCCTGCACTCTATGCGGATACGGCCCGGTATTTTCGGGAAGCTTTCGGACTGGCCTATCTTTCCACCGCTGTTCCCCAGATGCGGGTGATTCCCATAGAAAAAAGCCTCACGCCCGAAAAAAACACCATTGCCACCTATGACCGCATCCGGCATATTATCGAAAACACCAACGGAAAAATCGGGGTGGCGGATTGCATCTGCCGTAAAGGCAAGGACCTGATCGGCGAGCCCTGCAAAAAAACCGACCGCCGGAACCTGTGTTTCGGGTTCCGTGATTATTTTGAGACTTATAAGCGGGAAGGCTGGTTCCGGGAAGTCGGAAAGGATGAGGCCCTGGAAATCTTAATGCAATCCGAAGCCGATGGGCTGGTGCTTCAAACCACCAATGAACAGGAACCCCAGGCGGTTTGCGCCTGCTGCGGATGTTGTTGCGGCGTTCTTGCGACATTAAAAGAAATTCCCAATCCGGCGGATTTTGCGGCGACTAATTTTTATGCGGCAGTGGATGCCGGCCAATGCGTGGGGTGCGGTCTGTGTGAGAAGCGGTGTCATATGGAAGCCATCCGAATCTTTGATAAACAAGCGGAGATCAACCTGAAACGTTGCATCGGCTGCGGGGTCTGCGTACCGGCCTGCAAACCGGGGGCCATATCCCTGATCCGGAAAAAGCAGGAATGCGTCCCTCCGAAAACCACCGAAGATCTTTATGAAACCATTCGGGCCGGAAAAAACAGGTGGACAACATTAACCACTGTGTTAAAAATTTTGCGCCACATGAACTGGCGGGAAATAAAGGCGTTGCTGGACAAAAGATAGAACGGATCGGCATTGTCCGTACCGGATGTTTGAAAGGAGTAGGAAACCATGCCCGAAAACTCGCCACATATTGCGACAGTCACGGAAACGCTCTCGGAAAAAGAAGCGATTTTTGAAAAATGGCGGAACACGGTTGGCCTGTTTCTTGGACCGCTCGCGGCGCTGGCGGTATATCTCATGGATATGCCTTCCCTGAGTCAAAAGGCGCACATACTTGCTGCGATCCTGAGCTGGACGGTTGTTTGGTGGATGTGTGAACCCATTCCGCTTGCAATGAGCGCGTTGTTCAGTTCAGTGCTGTGCGTTATTTTGGGAGTGGCGGATGCTAAAACAATTTTCGCGCCCTATGCGGATCCGATCATTTATCTTTTTCTGGGCAGCTTCATGATAGCCAAGGCCATGGAACTTCATGGCCTGGACAAGCGCTTTGCCTACGCCATCATGTCCATAAGGAGTGTCGGAAACAGCACGGGCCGCATCCTTTTTGCCTTTGGTTTTATCTGTGCATTACTGTCCATGTGGATCAGCAACACCGCTTCCACTGCGATGATGTTCCCCATCGCTTTGGGCATTGTTTCCGCAATGGCGGATATCTCTTTAAAGGAGAGGGGAAAACAGGTTGACCCCCTAACCCTCCGCTTCGGAACCGGGATGATGCTGATGGCAGCGTATGCAGCCTCGGCCGGCGGCATCGCTACACCCGTGGGGACCCCGCCGAACCTGATCGGCATCGCCATGATCGAAAAATTTTGCGGCGTAAAAATAGCTTTTTTCCAATGGATGAGCTTTGCGTTCCCGCTGCTTCTGTTTCTTTTCGGCCTGTTATATTTTCTGATGTATTACCTGCACAAACCGGAAGCGGCTAATATTGAGGGGGTGAGTGAATTTGTGGCCGGGCAGCGCGCAGCGCTCGGAAAATGGACCCGTGGACAGAAGAATGTCCTGGTCTGTTTTCTCATCACCGTGACGCTTTGGCTGATTCCCGGCATATTGGCGGTTCTGTACGGAGGCACCTCTCCCATAGCCGCGTCATATGGCAGGATGATGCCCGAGGGGGTGGCTGCCGTCATCGGGGCTTCTTTACTCTTCCTGCTTCCCGTGGATTGGAAAACCCGGGAGTTCACCATTTCCTGGAAACAGGCGACACAAATCGACTGGGGCACCCTGCTGCTCTTCGGCGGCGGCATTGCTCTCGGTTCGCTTATGTTTGAGACCAAGCTTGCCGAGGTCATCGGCACAAGCCTCCTGAGAATTACCGGGTCGACTTCGGTCTGGGGCATTACTTTCAGCGCCATATTCATTGCGATTCTCGTGAGCGAAACATCATCGAACACGGCATCCGCCAACATGGTCATCCCGGTCATGATCGCCCTGTCGCAGGCTGCGGGTGTCAATCCGATCCCGCCGGCCATCGGAGCAACCCTTGGCGCCAGTTGGGGCTTCATGCTGCCGGTCTCCACCCCGCCGAATGCAATTGTATACGGTTCGGGCATGGTGCCCATAACAGCGATGCTTCGGGCGGGCATATTCTTCGACATTTTAGGCGGGCTGGTGATTTGGGCCGGCCTGTATATCATGCTGCCGATGGTGGGCCTGGCCTGAAGACGGCTTTTATTCTTTCCTTTCAGATAAATTAAAAATATAAATTTTTAACAGGAGTTATCACATGTCTTTTCAATTAACCAAAGAACAACTGATGATCCAGAAAATGGCCCGGGAATTTGCATTAAAAGAACTTGCGCCCCTTGCCGCTGAACGCGACCGGAACCACGAATATCCGGCCGACAGCTTAAAAAAAATGGGGGAGCTTGGTTTTCTGGGAATGCTGGTTTCCGAAAAATATGGCGGCGAAGATCTCGGCACCGTCGCCTATTCCCTGGCCCTTTCTGAAATTGCCTACGCGTGTGCCTCAACCGCCGTCATCATGTCGGTGCATAATTCCATCTGCTGCGGGAGCATTGAAAAATACGGCACTGAAGAACAAAAGGAAGAATTCTTAAAGCCCATGGCCGCCGGTGAAATCATCGGCGCCTTCGCACTGACCGAACCCGAATCAGGGTCCGATCCTCAGTCCATGGAATGTTCGGCAGTCAGGGATGGGAACGATTACATCATAAACGGCACCAAAAGGTTTATCACCACCGGTAAAAACGCCGGGGTCATCATTCTCCTTGCAAGAACTGCTGAAAAAGGAAGCCGGGGAATCAGCGCATTTCTCGTCACCCATGATCTGCCCGGATTCGATGTGGGGAGAATTGAAGATAAAATGGGCCAGTGCGCTTCCGACACCACCGACCTGCTGTTCAATAACTGCCGGGTCCCGGCATCGCGCATGCTTGGCCGGGAGGGAGAAGGCTTTGTTATCGCCATGTCCGGCCTGGATGCCGGCAGGATCGGAATCGCGTCCTTGTCTTTGGGCATCGCAAAGGCGGCCCTGGATGAATCCATTAAATACAGCCGGAAAAGGAAGCAGTTTAAGCAGAACATATCCGATTTTCAGGGAATCCGCTGGATGATCGCCGATATGGCAATGGATGTCGAAGCGTCCCGACTGCTGGTTCTAAGTGCCGCGGGAATCAAGGAACGCGGGGAAAACTGCACGGCGGCCGCATCCATGGCCAAATGCCATGCGTCGGAAATGGTGCAGCGCGTCACCGGCCAGGCCATCCAGATTCACGGCGGATACGGGTATATTAAGGAATATCCGGTGGAACGGTTTTACCGGGATGCCCGGATAACAACCATTTATGAAGGTACGAACCAGATACAGCGAATCGTCATCGCTAACGAATTACTCGGCAAAAAATAAAAGGAGAACAGTTCATGAATATTCAAAATTGTGTGGCAGTGATTACAGGCGGCGCATCGGGCCTCGGAGCGGCAGTGGTAAGGGATATGGCGGCAAACGGCGGCAGAGCGGCGATTTTCGATTTTGATGCCGAAAATGGGGAAAAGCTGGCGGCGGAATTGGGAGACGCCGTGATTTTCTGCAAAACGGATGTGGCGGATGAAGCCAGCGTGAAAGCCGCCGTTGATCAGACAATGGGCGCGTTTGGGGCCATTCATTTTGCGGTGAATTGCGCAGGTGTCGCATCCCCGAAGAAAGTAATCGATAAAAAAGGCAATCCCATACCCATTGATTTCTTCAACCGGGTTTTGCAGATCAACCTGGTGGGCACCATGAATGTCATCCGTCTGGCGGCGGTTGAAATGTGCAAAAACGCCCCCAACGAGGACGGCGAGAAAGGGGTCGTCATCAATGTGGCGTCTGTTGCAGCGTTTGAGGGTCAGGTGGGTCAGGCGGCCTACAGTGCGTCCAAAGCCGGTATTGTCGGCATGGCGCTTCCCATCGCCCGCGAGTTTGCGGATTATGGCATCCGGGTCAACACCATCGCGCCCGGCATATTTATGACCCCCATGATGGCCGGTCTTCCGGAAAATACCCAGCAGTCCCTGGCCCAGATGATGCCGTTCCCCAAAAGACTGGGAAAACCGGAAGAATTTGCCCAACTCGTGCGCCATATCATTGAAAATCCCATGATCAACGCTGAAACCATCCGTCTGGATGCAGCGCTTCGAATGGCTGCAAAATAGACAAAACACGATGACTTCGGTTCTCAATCAGGCGGGTGGCTGGATTAACCATAACAATGCAACGGGTTGAATCAGCTATCCGTCTGCCCGGATGAAACACACCCCATTCTGACAAAATTTGGTTAAATAAAATCAATTGGTTGAATATATCAACCTTTCAAAAAAGGAGCTCCTCAACCAATCAAACCCAGTTTCCGGGCAACCATGTTTACAGATTTTCAACAAAAACCTGCCGCAATAACCTGTGCTGCTGATAAAAAAGGCCAAAACAGCAGAATTGAAAAGATAATTCTCACTTTTTAAAGGGAAAAAAGCGCGAGCATTGTAGCCACCAGTCTATGGTCGGTAGCTACCCCAAAAGTGGACTGAATTCTTTCTCAGATTTTTTGAGAATGGTGAAAATTTGGATTGGGCAAAAACCTATATCTTGTGCCTGCCTATTTTTATCTGAAGTACTGAATCGCTATTGAAATTTACAATGGCGACCATGGCTTTCAAATTAAAAACTTTCTCTAAACACCCCCAAAAATCCCAAATTCTCAACCATAAGACGAAATAGTTTTTCAAAAAAATAGTCCTTTTCTTTCAATCAGTTATTCATGCGTCATTACGGCTGAAAATAATAATTATCAGCCGTAATGGAAGAGTGGACCATGGAAAATTAAATTACTTCACGCAAGAAGAATTTTCTGCTTTTAAAATGACTTATTGCATTTTTTAAGGACGTCCCTTATATTTTTGACCTAATTTCACTTTCATCTCAACCTTAACCACTAAGTGCTAAGAAAGGGATATGCATGCGTGCACTGCTCATATATCCGAAATTTCCCAAAAGCTTCTGGTCCTTTGAAAAAGCCCTGGCTTTAACAAACCGCAAAGCCGTGATTCCACCGTTAGGATTGATTACCGTGGCCGCACTTCTGCCTGGAAAATGGGAAAAGCGATTGAAAGATCACAATATTGAAACCATTGACGAGGAAGATTGGCAATGGGCCGAAATCATTCTTTTATCGGGCATGATCGCTCAGAAGCCCGATTTCATCGAAGTCATCCAACAGGCAAAAAAACGCGGTAAACCCATTGCGGTGGGCGGTCCCTATCCCACCGCCTTGCCGGATGAAGCAAGATCCGCAGGAGCCGACTTTCTGGTTTTGGACGAAGGGGAAATGACTATCCCTATGTTTCTTGAGGCAATCAACCAAGGAGAAACAAAAGGGATTTTTCGATCCGAAATTAAACCGGACATTACCCAAACCCCCATTCCGCTATTCGAATTACTGAATATGGATGCTTACGCGGAAATGGCGGTTCAGTTTTCTCGAGGATGCCCCTATAACTGTGAATTTTGCGATATCATCGTACTTTATGGGCGCACACCAAGGGCCAAAAGACCCGCGCAAATGCTGGCCGAGCTGAGTCGCCTTTATGAGTTGGGATGGCGGAGCAGTGTCTTTTTAGTGGATGATAATTTTATCGGCAACAAACGCAAAGTAAAACAGTTTTTGAAAGAATTGAAACCCTGGATGAACGAGCACGCTTTTCCTTTTAAATTCGGCACGGAAGCATCCGTAGACCTTGCAAAAGACCAGGAATTAATGGACCTGATGACCAGTTGCAAATTCGGTTCAGTTTTTTTAGGCATAGAGACACCGGATGTTGCCAGTTTAAATCAGATCGGGAAACACCAGAATGTCCGTATTTCTTTGGATGAGGCAATTCATTCAATAACGACTTCAGGGCTTCGTGTAATGGCAGGATTTATTGTTGGGTTCGATAACGAAGCAAAAGGAGCAGGGCAGCGAATTGTGGATTTTGTAACGCGGTCTTCAATTCCGGTGGCGTATTTCAGTATGCTGCATGCGCTACCTCATACCGCTTTGTGGCATCGCTTGAAGAGAGAAGGCCGCTTGAAGGAGAGGGGGGGGGATTGCAACCAGACAACCCTGATGAATTTTATTCCAACGCGTCCAATGGATGAAATTGTTTCAGAATATGTTGAAGGGTTTTGGCGGCTTTATGATCCCAAGGCATTTTTAAAACGTGCCTACCAACATTATTTGTTGCTCGGCCAGGCGGCGTGTCACCAGCAGGAATCTCAAACAGTGAAAAGCAAATTAAATAAAAAACGAGATTTTCTAATCTGGAAGGGGTTTGCAACAATTCTCTGGCGACAAGGCATATGGGGTGAGGGCAGAACGGTTTTCTGGAAATATTTATGGGGGGTTTGGCATAATAACCCTGGCGGCGTAATCGGTTATTTGTCGCTGGTGGCCCAATTGGAGCATTTTTTAGACTACCGAAAAACCATTAAACGGGAACTCTTGCACCAACTTGCAGATTTTGAATGATCGTTGATGTTATTGATGTTCATTATTCAAAGGATAAAAAATGAAGATGTTACGAAAAAATTCTTACTCCCAATCGCTCCGGATTAAACAGGTGGAAGGTCGGCATGACCTCCGGCAATTCATTCGTTTACCTTGGGCCATCTACGGCAAGGATTCGTTATGGGTTCCTCCCCTTCTCATCGACCGGCAACAGCATCTTTCCCCCAAAAATCCCTACTTTGAACATGCGCAATACTGTTCCTGGATAGCTTTTCGTAGAGAACGACCGGTGGGCAGGATCAGCGCCCAGGTGGACGACCTTCATATCAAGACTCACCAGGACGCCACTGGTTTTTTTGGAATGATAGAGGCGGCAGACGACTACGAGACATTTCAGGCCTTATTCAATGCTGCCGAAGAATGGCTCCGTGAAAAGGGCATGCGCCGCATCATCGGCCCGTTCAATCTGTCTTCAAACCAGGAATGCGGATTGCTGGTGGAAGGATTCGACACTCCCCCGTCAATAATGATGGGCCATACATATCCCTATTATGGTACACGTATCGAGGCGCAGGGCTATTACAAGAAAAAAGATCTCCTCGCGTATCTTGTTGATACCGACTTTCATCTACCTCCTCCTGTAAAAAAGTTACTTAACAAGAACAGGCACCATATAACCGTGCGGCCGTTGAGAAAATCCCATTTTTTAGAAGATCTGGAGATTCTGAGATCTATCTTCAATGACGCCTGGTCCCAAAACTGGGGATTTATTCCATATACAAAGACGGAATTTGACCATCTGGGCAAGGACATGAATCCCATTCTGGATGCAAACCTGGTTCAGATTGCAGAAGTCGATGGAATACCCGCCGCCATGATAGTGGTTCTTCCCAACATCAATGAAATTCTTAAAGACCTCAACGGCCGTCTTCTTCCGTTCGGATTGGTGAAGTTGCTTTGGGGGCTTAAGGTAAAACACCCTAAGTCGTCGAGAGTTCCACTGATGGGCGTTTGCCGGCGTTATCATGGCACTCTTTTGGGAGCAGCGCTCGCTTTTATGGTTATCGATGCCGTTCGCGCGCCTGCGCTGAAACGTGGCTACCGGGAAGTGGAAATGTCCTGGATATTAGAGGATAATATGGGGATGCGAAACATTATCGAGTCCATCGGCGGCAACGCATACAAACGTTATCGAATTTATGGAAAAAATCTGGCATGAATCCTGCTTTTACTTAATATCTTCAGATGTATAATCACTGAAAATCGAGCGTCATTTTTCGGTATCTTTAACCTGAGAAAATAAACATATGGAGGGAACCATTAAACCTTTTACCGGCGTAGTGCTTGCTGCTGACCGCGGGCTGACTGATCCCGTGGCTCTGAAAACCGGCGCCTCATGCAAATCATTTGTCCCGGTAGGCGGAAGGCCCATGCTGCTGCGCGTTCTGGATACACTGAGCGACGCTCATGAAGTTGATTCCATTTCCATATGCGGCCCCTCTCAAGCTATGATTGCCCGTGAACCTGAGCTGAACGATCTCATTAAAAATAAAAAAATCAGATGGATAGAGAATCTGTCCACTCCAAGCAAGAGTGCTTATCATGTATTAAGCTTACTTTCTGATAATATTCCGATACTTGTCACCACTTCAGATCACGCGCTTTTACAAGCCGAAGTAGTTGACTATTTTTGCCGTGAAGCACGTAAAACCGATTGTGATCTTGTCGTTGGTCTCACATCTTATGAGCTGGTCATGCGCTCATATCCGGAAACCCGAAGGACGGTCATCAGGCTCCGTGACGGCGGATTCTGCGGGTGCAATCTATTTGCCTTTTTGACTCCCCGTGCACGACGGGCAGCGGAATTCTGGCAAAAAATTGAAAATAATCGTAAAAAACCCTGGTATATGATAAAAACCATGGGGTGGCCGGTTGTACTCCGATATCTCATGGGAAGACTGGCTCTTGCGGAAGGGTTCAGCAGGTTATCGAAACAGATGAATCTGAGGACAGGTGCGGTTATGCTTCCGTTTCCCGAAGCCGCCATTGATGTGGACAAAGTCAGCGACTGGCAACTTGCCGAGGATATCATATCCGGTCGGAAATCATATGACTTGTCACCATCCGGCGGGTGAATCTGCCGGTTTTTCCATTTTGCTTATTAAACTTTTAAAAATCTCTTCAGCTCTTTTCAAGTCCGCAGGATAATCTATTTCACACCACTTCAGACCTGCAATTGAGCATGTCTGAACATGCATTGACCGGGACATTTCGCGTATCACAGCCAAATAAAATTTTTGGCGCGCGGCAGGATCAAGCAAGGCACTTTCCATGGCTGCACGGAACAGGGCGGGACCATCCCCCCGGAAAAGAATCATCCCTATCGCTTCACCATTTGTTTTATCGGGTTCAAGGTCTTTACCGATGTTGACCAGCCGGCTTCCTTCCAATGAGACTTTCATGTCATCAGCATCGTAATTCTTTTTATGATCTATTGTTACGGTTACCGGCCGGACGGGTTCTTCAAGCAATCGTTTTAAAACCGATTCTTCGAACAATGTGTCTCCATTAAGCAGGATAAACTCCTCGTTCATCTCCTCGCGTGCCGTCCAACAACTGACAAGGTTGTTGCTTTCGGCAAAATCGGGGTTATAAATAAACTTAATACAATCTTTTCCGTAACATTGAGTCAAAAGCCGTTCGATTTTATCGGCTCCGTAACCGACAACAACGGATATCTGATCAATGCCCAGGGATAACAGTGCATCAACCTGCCACTCAATCATGGAACGTCCGAGAACAGGTATTGTGCATTTTGGAGACTCAGCAGTATAAGGCAATAGGCGATGCCCCTGACCAGCGCTCAAAATCAGTACTTTCATATTTTTTCTCCTGTAATTTTTGTGCTATTTTATAGAGTGACTTTATCAACCAGTCAACCATACTTATCAAATTTTCCGAAAAAAGTT
The DNA here is from genome assembly GCA_049297455.1 of Desulfosalsimonadaceae bacterium. GTDB lineage: Bacteria > Desulfobacterota > Desulfobacteria > Desulfobacterales > Desulfosalsimonadaceae > SURF-3. Next base: position 16,474 of record JBAQUK010000036.1, read on the forward strand.
GAGTTTATACCAGAACATCGAATATTCTGCGATATTGATTTTTCACGTGAATCGGATATAATTTATTAATGATTCTGAATCGTTATATACTCAACGAAATCATCGTGCCCATGGTGATTATTCTTACTGTTTTGGTGAGCATTTTCGCTTCATACAGCACAATGCATTATCTTGAAGATGCCGTGTATGGTTTTATGCCTGTGCCTACAGTCATAAGTCTTATCCTGCTTAAGGTTATAATATCTCTGGAAGTATTGCTCCCTTGTACCCTGTATCTTTCAGTTATAGTGGGGATCGGGCGTCTATATAAAGACGGTGAAATAACAGCAATGTTTGCTTCCGGCATAGGCCTCGCCCGGATAGTTGCAATCGTTCTCGTGCTATCTTTTTCGATTGCGCTCATCGTGGCAAGTTTATCGCTGTTTGTGCGTCCATGGGCATATGAACGAGGTTTTTTGTTGAAGGAAAAAGCAAAGGTTGAATTTGATGTTACTCAGTTGAAGGCAGGCAGGTTTCATAAAATCGGCAAGGGGAACCGATTTATTTTTATCAGCAAAATCGATCATAAGCAAAAGAGCGCAGAGGGCGTCTTTTTACAAAAAGATAAAAAGAACGAGAGAGATGTGATTGAAGTCATTTGCGCTAAAAAGGCCCGTCAGTCCCATGGCCGCAGCAGCAATGGACAAGATATTCTTTTTTTGGATGGGTATGTCTATGAACTTTCTCGCACAAGAAAAGGGGACTGGAAAGTTACAAAATTTGATCAACTCACTATTCCCTTATGGCCAAAAGAAATTAAAACCAAAGAATACAAGGTAAAGGCCGCTTCAACCATTCATCTATCCCGTTCAAAGGCGCCATCGGACATCGCTGAACTGCAATGGCGCTATTCAACGCCGCTTTCAACGATACTGCTTGCGCTGCTTGGCATTCCCTTAAGCCGCACAACGCCGCGCAAGGGTAAATATTCCAAAGTAGCTTTTGCCATGCTCATTTACGCATCCTATTATGGCTTAAGTGCCATGGCAAAAATTTTTGTGGTACAGGAAGCAATGCCCGCATTGCCGGGGGTTTGGTGGGTACAGGTATTACTGGGCGGACTGCTTTTTGTCCTGTTGATTCATCCGTCTCAACAGTTCTGGCCCCGCATGGGTCGCCACTAAGGTGTTTACTTCCGGATATTTCACAGGTTGCCATGAAGATACTTGATCTTTATATCGGTCGCACCTTAACTCGACATTTTCTGCTTGTGCTGTTTGCCCTGTGCTTTATGCTAAGCCTTTTCGAGTTTTTTGACCAAATGGATGATGTGGGCAGAGGCGCTTATCACTATAAGGATGCCTTTTTTTTTGTGCTTTTTACCCTGCCGAGCCGAATACTTGACCTGATCCCTGAAAGTATGCTCTTGGGAAGTATTATTGCCCTTGGTCTGATGGCGGATAACAACGAATTTCTTGCCTTGCGTGCCGGGGGCATATCCATGTGGCGAATCTGCTGGTCGGTTTTAACCACAGCGGCGCTGCTTGTGGTGGTGGCAGGGATCATTGCGGAATTTATCGCTCCTCCTCTGGATCACCATGCACGGATACAACGACAGGCTGCGCTTGCCGGTAAGGATATTATTTTTTCAAATGGTGGTTTTTGGGTAAATGAAAAACCCTTTTTTATCCATGTCCGCAACATTCGTAATAACGGGAGTCCCTCGGATATAGACATATTCGAATGGGATCAGGATGGACGGCTACGTGTTTTCACCTATGCCCGGGAGGCGGATACCACAAAAGACAAAGAGTGGGTGCTCAAGGATATCGTGCAGAAAACCATCACAGATCATGAAATCAGCTCAAGGAGTGTGGGTGCGCTTCCGTTGAAATTATTTATGCGCTCAGAGCAATTGGCGATTCAGGAGTTTCCGCCCGAAAGCCTGTCCCCTTCCGATCTTTACCAGTATGCACGGGTTATGGAAACAAGGGGACAAAACGCCGATCAATATAAGATGGTATTCTGGCAAAGGGTAACCACCCCCTTCGCGATGTTCGCCATGATTTTAATTTCCCTGACTTTCGTATTCGGGCCGACCCGTGGAACGAGTGTGGGATACAAAATCATGATGGGGGCAATCGTGGGGATTGCCCTGCATTTTATCAACCAGATATTTGGACTCATCGGTCTTTATTTCGGTGTGAACCCGGCTATTACCACGATGACACCGATCGTTATCATCCTTTGCTTCGCGCTTTGGCGTTTGTCTCACAGCCAATGAACATCCCATGCAAATAGCCAGCCAATGTTCAAAAAAATTTCTTTATCTATCTATAATTTCTCAGAGTTCCAACACGATGCATCCCATCCGGTTTGCCGGGGCAATTTGATTTGGCGCATATCTTCTTCATCGACAAAGCGCCCCATAGCTGATGAATATACCCGTACCGAAAGAAACAGTTCCAGCCTGTCCGCATTTTGTGTCAGGCTGAAAAGATGATAGCGGGCCCGGCGACTTGGCGTTCGCCCGAAGGCTGTTGCAGAAGGAATACCCAGTGACAGAACTCGGCCGATAGGCGTCGTTAGATGTCCCGAAGAAATATGATGGGTGTGACCATACAAAATCAGGTCCGCGCCATGTAGGGCAATAAGTTCTTGAAAAGCAGGCTGATCCGTAAGTCTTTTCCGCCAGGAAACGGCGCCGGGAATCGGCGGGTGGTGAATCAGAATAACTCTTGTGAGACCCCGGCGTTGTGTCTCGATCAGGATATTTTTAAGGCGCTCGAGTTGGATTCCGCCAATGCTGCCGGTGGCGAAAAAGGGCGGCGTGGGATGTGCCGTGGATACCCCAATCAGAGCAATACCCTTGCGCACCCGCAATGTGGGAAAAACTGCATGCAGGCCCTTTCCTGATCCCTGGGTATTAAAACAATCTGCATCAGAAGCCATATAATCCGACCAGAGACGGAAAGTTTGCTCCCACGCAGTTTTAATGTAAGTATCATGGTTGCCGGGGATTACCATTACCTTTAAAGGGGGCCCCAGAGACTTGAGTAATTTTTCAGCCATAAGAAACTCCTTCGGCAGGCCCAGGTGTGTTAAATCTCCTGTGACAACAATATGGTCTGGCATGACAGAGCGCATATCGTCGAGCAGAGCGGATAGAACAACGTCGCGATGCTCTCGTCCCCGGTGCAGATACCATGATAAATATCCAAACATTCTCTTATTCAATATGTCCCGCAACCTCACATCGTCGGGCGAAAAAAGATGGGGATCAGAAAGATGAACAAACGTAAACCCCCTGTGTTCAGGCAGGGATTTATGCTTGAAAACATAATGGTCCAAATTTTTTGGATGATTGGGCTTTACAGAATTCATATTTTTTTATAATAAAGACTACCCTGAGAGTTTAACTCTGCCTTGTCATATAATGGTATTGTGTCTGATATGTTTTTTTTCATATCAGAGTGGTTGCGATCTGTTAAGTGAAAACAATAGTGTTTTGTCGCTGCATCGGGATTTCTCAACATCGTCTCCACCAATCCGGCATCAGGTAGGCCTTATGGATGGAAATGATTTTAACGGGAGTTACACATATGGCTCTGTATGTTTATATTCTTCATGAAAGCCCAATCCGCCTGTGGGGCCTGTCTTCACGCCAGAGATTGGAACGTGTACTCCACCAAGGGGGCGTAACCCACTTTGTAAAAGATATTTCAGACATTCCGCCCAAAGATTCGACCCTGATCATCCGTGGAGATTATCTTTTTGACGAACGCGTCATTAACAGCCTGATTCAAAAACCCAATGTGATGCTGCAGACTGGCCAGGAGGGAACACACATCATCGCTGCCGCCAGTATCCCATCTTCTTTAGCATCTTCCGTCCTTCAGTTTATGATCGAATATGATCGGGGGGCATCTTCAAAAAATCCTTTTCCGAACATAAAAATTGAAACCCCGGAGACACTCATTCCATCATACCAGCGGAAGCTTAGAAAACCAGTCCCTCCCTTTGTCCTGCCCATCAGCGGTTCAAATCGTGATGATCTGGAACAACGTCTCTTTAGTACCTCTTACAAGGGAATAACTGACCTCATTACCAAATGGGCCTGGCCGTTTCCTGCCCGGTGGTGCACCAAAATATGCGCCCATTATGGCGTCAGGCCGAATGCTGTTACACTTGCCGGGCTTCTGCTGGTTATTCTTGCCTCTATTTTTTTCTATCACGGGTTTTTTGGCTGGGGGTTGCTGGCGGGATGGGTGATGACTTTCCTGGATACGGTTGACGGCAAACTGGCCCGCGTAACCGTGACTTCCAGCAAGTTCGGGCATCTTTTCGATCATTTGATTGATCTCATACATCCCCCAATCTGGTATGTCGTCTGGGGCCTGGGCCTTGGCGTCACCCACATCTATCAACCGTGGTTTTCGTTAAATATCATATTCCTTATCATCATAGGCGGTTATATCTCAGGGCGGCTTGCTGAGCTTGCGTTTAAACTGTGCCTGGAAAAATCCGGATTATTCTGCTGGCGACCGGTTGACGCATATTTCAGGTTGATCACTGCTCGGCGAAATCCTAACCTTATTCTGTTAACAACATTCACCGCAACAGGCCATCCGGATCTTGGTTTACTGGCCGTAGCTTTCTGGACGGGTCTGACGAGCCTTTTTCTGGTTGTTCGTCTCGCAATGGCTGGCTTTATCCATGCCACATCCGGGCCTCTGCAATCCTGGCTTCTGGAAGTTCAAGAGGGAAAATACGATGGCACCATGGCCAAAAAACTCTTTACAGACTTAAATTAAATCCAATGACAGGCATGAATAAGGCTTCAGATTCTCATCAAACAAATCCGCTTGTATGGCAGGCACCCGATTCCGGAAAAAAGCATAAACTCGGATTGATCAGCAATCCTTTGAGCGGCTGGAATCGGAAAAACATTCATTTTGTCCGGGAATCCGTAAACGGACAACATCAAATCTGCCATCGTGAGGCAAGCACCCCTGCGGAAATCGCATCGGCGCTGGCCGAATTCACCTGCGAAGAAACAGATATCATTGCGGTAAACGGGGGCGACGGGACCGTACATGCCGTTCTTACGGCACTCTTCCGGCAAACGAATGGCGGCCCGATTCCTTTATTGACGATTCTCCGTTCAGGAACCGCCAGCATGATTTCAAGGGATGTTGGATTAAAGGGTTCTCCGCAAATCTCTCTGAAAAGACTCGTAAAATGGATAGACGGAGGGCAGAAGGCTTCCACCATCGTTCAGCGCTCGATACTGAAAGTTGAAACAGTCTCCGGGCAGGAGCCGCTCTATGGAATGTTTTTTGGAGCTGCCGGCATTTGCCAGGGAATCCAGTTTTGCCTTACCCGGGTCCATGCCACGGGCCTGGGCGGCGAGTTGGCCGCAGGCGTAACGCTGGCCCGATTTTTAATTCCAGCGGCAAATAAAAAAAATAATTTCATTTTTCCAGTCCCGGTTAAAATCGCGTTAGACAGTGAGCCTGAGGAAAAGCGCGATGTGTTGTTAATACTCATCAGCACACTTGATCGTCTGTTTTTAGGACTCCGGCCCTACTGGGGGTGTGAAAAAAATGCGCCCCTTCATTACACCGGGCTTGGGGCATATCCACGCCGATTGCTATTGATGCTGCCATCTCTGCTTCGCGGGCGGAAGCACCGTTCCCTTACGCCGGAAAACGGCTATTTAAGCCGTAATATCCATAAGGCAGAGCTTGTATTTACCGGAAGCTTTGCCATTGATGGTGAATTGTACACGCCCGAAAAAGGGGATGAACGGATCACGGTCTCGGAAGGCGGGACAGCATCGTTTTTGAGAGTGTAACCATGGCAACTATGACACGACTTGTCGCCCTCATCCGGCAGGAATCTTGTCAGCCGGTTCCCCCGTCGATAAAAGCCCTGGCCGATGAACTCCTTGCGCGCTATGGAGATGCAGTCAGGGCCATCCTTTTTTATGGGTCCTGTTTCCGAAAAGGCGGCAATGACGAAGGCATTGTCGACCTGTACCTTCTGGTGGATAATTATAGTCATGCCTATCGAAGCCCGTTTCATGCCTTTTTAAACCAACTCCTGCCACCCAATGTCTTCTACCTTAAAATTCCATACAAAGAAGACATCATACGGGCCAAATACACGGTTTTTTCTTTAAAAGATTTTCAGCAGGGGACTTCCAGGAAGTGGTTTCACTCGTATCTCTGGAGCAGGCTTGCGCAACAGGTGGGTATTGTTTATGCCGCAGGCCCCCATGACACGGAGCGGATATACGCGGCAATGGCAAATTCGGTCATTACATTTATCACCCGCGTTCTGCCGAGCATGCCGTCACGATTCACCTGCCGGGAATTGTGGTGCAAAGGACTGGAACTTACCTATTCATCAGAATTAAGGGCGGAGAGACAAAATAAGCTCATTGACCTTTTTGATTTCGCCCCGCAATATTACGAACAACTGACGCATATTGCCATGGAGATGGTTCCGTTTTCGGTAGTCGAAAAAACAGGGAAAATAGCCCCTGGCACAGGCTACATGGCAAACATCCCGGCTAAGGCACGAATAGCAAACCGGGTTGCATGGAATATCCGCCGCGTTCAGGGGAAAATGCTTTCCTTCTTAAGGCTGCTTAAAGGGATGTTCACATTTGATGCTGGATTGGACTACATTCTCTGGAAAATAGAACGCCATTCAGGTGTCTCGGTACAAATAAATCCCAGGCTGAGGCGGATTCCGGTGGTGGGGACGGGCATCCTTTTCTGGCGGTTATACCGGCGTGGGGCGTTTAGATAAACTCATTATTTTTTAGGCACGGTCTGCATAAATGACCCATATTTTTTCACTTCTTCCAGCCGGCAGCTCCATTGGAGTTTTCCTTCATGGACCGTCATATCCGGGCAGCCATCACACATATCCTGCCTTCCGTCCTTTTCAAAATTGACGGGTTGAATGATCATAATGCTTTGTAAACGCGCCGGTTTAAAGAGCAGCGATGAATTTTTTAAGATTTGCTTCAGGATGTTGAAAAAAATCTTTCTCATTTTTTTGTCGAAAAAGCCTGCTAAAAAAGAGGAGAGCTTCCCCAGTGCAAGCCGTTTAGGGTTTTCATAAGCCAGATAAGTTCCGGTAAAGATGTGATTGAAGGTCTGAACCAATTCCATAAACTTAGGAGAGACATACCCCATTGTTTGGCCATTAAAGATGATCCGGCCCGCCAGAAGCCATTTTAATGAATCAGGGCTTGCGGTTCCGTTCAGATAAGCAGCGGGTTCATACATCGGGTCGGCTTCACGGATCTTTTCAACCGCGTCTGCCGCCATAAGGGTTTTCGCCCCTCCCCATTCCGTTATTTTGTAGGCCGCATCAATATTTATTTTTTCCCCGTTTGCATAAAGATCAAAATCATCGGTCAAATTCGGCGATCGATATAAAATAAAGACCATGGTATGAGCAATATCTGCATGTTTTTGCGCCCAGTTTATTAAATCGGGGATTTCATGTAGTGTTTTTTCTGAAACGGTTGAATTAAAAGAACAGGAAAAGTCGCCCGCCCTGTGCAGCATCTCGGCAAAGTGTAGCCGGAGTTCGTTGAGTTCTGCCTCTGTTTTTCCAGCAGCACCCGGTCGGTCCTGGGTTGTATCAATGTGAAACGTAAAACCAAAAGCTCCGGCTTTTTTAAGTTTTTCAAGTAGTGATTCGTCAAGCGCAAGGCCGTTGGTATTGATAATGGGCTTCCAGCCCATTTCTTTTACCATCCGCACAACTTCCACAATATGTGGATAAACCAAAGGATCCCCGCCTGCGATACTGATACAATCACTTTTCCTGAATTTTTTAAACACTTCCAGATCAGCCCGGACCTCTTCGAGAGTTTTATGACCATCACCTTTTGGGTCTCGATAACAACCTTCACAACGGAGATTACATTTGTTTGTAGGCTCCAGCCAGGAAATGCCGTTGTCTGTATAATTCCAGGGAAGCCGATAATATTCAAGATGGTTAAGCCGGTCGATCATGTTTTTTTGCTCCCTTATGATTTGATTTTGAAGGATATATAGAATAATTTAAGCTTATATGTCAATTCTATTTTGATGGCTGCCTGATGGCGCCATATTGTTTAAATATCTGGCAGTCCGGGTTAGAAGTATAAATGCGTGAGGCAAATTTCAACAAGCAATTGCCTCATGATGAAAAAACTGATAGCCAACAAACCATATAATGCGCCAAATTTCATAGGCTCACGGACTTCAAGAAGACAAAGAGGCAAAAAACATCCACCCCGTCATAGCCTATAACTTATTGCCATTCTTATGTTAAAAGGATAAACCACTTATGGAACAAAAGAAGGTAAAGGAAAAAGCAGACAATTTTTTGGAACGGCTTTTCTACCAGATTTTCTTACTGGTTGTTAAAATATTTCCTGAAACCGCACTCTATTTTTTTTCTCAACTTGCCGGGAATCTGGCGTATTTCTTGGCTGGAAAAAGACGCAAACTGGCTATTAAAAATTTGACCATTGCCTTTAAAAACAAACTATCACCCCGGGAGATCAAACAAACAGCCAGAAGGGTTTTTTGTGAAATAGCCTGGTCCTGGTTTGAAGTATTTATACTTATTACAAAAAAGTCGGATATCAATAAAACACTGTGCGAGGATATCTCGGTTGAAGGGATCGAATATCTGGATGCGGCATTAAAAAAAGAAAAAGGTGTCATCTTTATCGGTGCGCACTTTGGAAACTTTGTTCTGTTGACCACAAAACTGACCTGGATGGGGTACCCATTAAAAACAATTGATAAAAACCGCAGAACCCTTTTGGGCACTGAATATTGGCAGGATGTTCAAAAAAAATTCAGGATAAATTCGATTTCAGCGCGCCCCAGAATCCGGGCGGTGTCAGAATCTCTGAGATGGCTGAAAAAACTCAATATTCTATTCCTTTATGCGGACCAGAACAGAAAAAAGGACGGGGTCTCCGTAGATTTTTTTAATCGCCCGGCGCTCACTGTCAGAGGTCCGGCCATGTTTCATTTAAGAACAGGCGCAGAAATCCTGTGCGCATTTATTGTCAGACTGGACCGTAAAAAACATAAAATTATGATTACGCCCCCGCTGAATGTGGAAAAAACCGGCAATCTCGACGAGGATTTACGGCGTATTACACAGACCTATACAAGTGTCATTGAGGACGTTGTCAGACAGTATCCTCACCAGTGGTTGTGGCCGCATAAGCGTTGGGACAAGAATATCCGGTGAAGCTGATCGGCGATGTTTGTTTTTATTGTATTGCGGAAATCATTTTTTTACATTTTGTAAAAATGCTGCATAAATCTCTGCGGTTTCTTTCGGTTTTTCAAAGATTAACCCATGGCCGCAATCTTTAACGATAACCACTTTAGCCAGCGGCAGAGATTGTTGATAAACCTTTACACAGGATAGATCCACAACTCAACCGATACCCCCCAGTCAAAGACTTTCCGCTCAAACCCGGCACACCCGCCCAATAAAAAAATGGCAAAAAAAACAACACCGGCGGCCTTTATCTTATTCACTTTTCCATTCCTCTCCCTGTCGATAAAGGTCAAAAAGAAGCTTCCTTGTCGCTTTCCGATCGAGGAGCAGTTTCTTCTTGATGTCACAAAGCCGTTTATAGACCTCCGCATTGTTGGTGCTGGCATAGGTCGGCCCGGGTTCCATGCAGTAGGGTGGAGCGATCCCCAGCCCGGCAAGCCTGCGGGTCCATTTTTTATAAAAAAATTCGGTAATCTTCAGGTTGTAAGTGAATTGGGTCTGCAGAAACCGTTGAAAACCAATGTCGGTGAAGCGGCGCAGGTGAGGATTCTCCCACTCATTGAAGCCATCGTGGTAAAGGACCCCCTCGCGCAGACCGCGCAGGATCGGCAGAACATCGTGCCAGAGATATTCGTTGGGTACATGGCTGAACAGAACCCCTTCAGGAGCCAGCAGCTCGCCAATCATCTTCAGGGCGCGAAGTGCATTCCGTAGATGCTCGAAAACATCGGAGCAAATGGCGATTTCGATATTTTCCAGGTCGGGGGCCGGCCCTTGGTCAAGATCGCAGTGGTGAAACACCACGCCGAACCTTGCAAAGTCGGCTTGAAACTCGGTGCCGACGTCGATGGCATGCTTTTTCGAAATCATCGCTGGCGCCAGGGCCAGAAACTCGGGGCTTCCGGACCCGACCTCCGCCAGGCTCCGGCTGTCCATCCGTTCGATGAACAACAGATAGAGGGCGCGCCAGCGGCCGAGTTTCAGCTTCCGGCGATGCCGGAGAAGGTAACCGGACTCTTCAATCAAAGGAGTAATCCCTTCCGAATCGGCGGGCGTAATGCTTCCGATAGAGATCGCAATGGGCCTTTATCGCATGGTTCATGCTCATGGCGTCAATCATCAGTGCGCGTGCCTGCCGACCGAAGGTACGGCGGGCTTCTTCAGGGCGCTCGGCAACCTTCAGCAGCGTTTCCGCCAGGGCCGCTGGAGTCCTTTCAACCAGCATAAAATGCTGCTCCGGTTTGCCGAGTTGCGTCGAATTATTGAAAAATGGGGTCAGCACGCATGGCAGTTCGCAAGCCATGGCCTCCAGAACCGCATTCGGGATCCCTTCGTTTTCGGATGGGAAGACGAAAGCGTCGGCTGCCTGCAGATAATCGACGATATTGCTTTTAAACCCATAAAATATTACCGAATCCTTCATGCCTGGGCCTGCTATCGCCTGTGAAATGGAAGCGGTAAAATCCTCCCATTTTGGGTTCTTGAGATCGAACCGGGGCCCGATGATACAGAGCCTGGCCTTGCTCCCCGCGTTCACCAGCTTCTGCCACGCTTCAAGCAGTATGTCGGTTCCCTTGCGCGGCTGTACCGACCCGACGTAAAGGAAGACCGGTTCATCCATTGGCAGTCCTAGACACTGACGCAGTCGCAGTTTATCTTCAGCAGTCGACGCAGGGCGGAACAACTCGGTATCGACCCCATTGGGCACGATCTGTATTTCGGTTCTCACCCCCAATTGAAGCAAATAATCCCGCTGGTCTTCAGACTGACAGATGATGGCGTCGTAGAAATCATACTGCCGGCGTTGCAACCATTTCTTGTAGGCCCAGTTTTTCACTTCGTAATCTTTGGTAATCGACAGGACTCTCACCACTGGGAAGATGCGAAGAATAAGTGCCCAAAGGAACGTTATGAGCTTGGCCTGCTGCAGCATGTGTACCACCCGGATATCACGGTCGGTCAGCAGTATCCCATAGACCAGCAGAAAAAGCATGAACCTTCGCACTATTTTGCCTTCGCTAAAAGGCCGGATTGAGACAGCCGGTGTGTCGTCGACCCACGTCCGCATCAATAATCCCTTCATCGGCGGAGGGCTTGCCAATCCATCCAGGCTCTTGTGCCGGAGGGGGGGGGATGTCGCTACCACCGGCTGAATGCCATAGAATGGCATCCGCCGGAAATATTGGCGGTACCGCCTGGAACTGCCGGCAAAGGCAAAAAAACCGCCGGACGCGAACAGAACCCGCAGGGATTTGTCCGCATCGTTATTGCGGCCTTCCGGTATGACATCGGCGGGGACCTCTTTGATTTGCTCTGTCAAGATATCCATCAATGATCCTTGCAGCCGTTTTTGTTATGACCCCGGACTAAGACAGCTTCTCCGTCCTGCAAGTGATAGGCCATATCCGCAGCGTCAACCAATTGATGCTGATGCGAAATCGCAAGGATGGTGAGCTTTCCCTTAAGTCCGCGCAAGGTCTCAACAATGTTTGCTTCTGTTTCAGTATCCAGCCCGCTGGTGGCCTCATCCAAAATTAAGAGTGCTGGTTTATGAACAAGGGCTCTCGCAATGGCAATGCGCTGGCATTGTCCCCCTGACAGCTTTCCACCGCGTTCGCCCACTGTACTTTCAAGACCTTGGGGCATATTCATCACAAAATCAAAAATTCCGGCCGCATGCAGGGCGCGTTTCACATCCCTTTCATTTAATTGCGGGTCGCCAAGCGTCACATTTTTCATTATGGTATCATGCAGCAGCAATGTCTCTTGCGGAACGTAGCCTATCATTTGCCGCCAGCTTCTGATATCAAGCGACATAAGAGGAGCGCCGTCAATCCACACCTCTCCCTTTTGGGGCTTCAATAGCCCGATGATCAAATCCGCCACGGTGGTTTTCCCCACCCCCGATAAACCCGTAATAGCAGTGAACAGACCCGCAGGGAGTTCAAGGGATACATTGTTTAACACCCACGATTCTCCATACTTGAAACTGACATGATCCAGACGGATGCCTTGCTCAAGCAGGGGTTTCTGTGTCCCAGGCATTGATTCGTGTTCATTTTCAGCATCCATGATCTTGCTTCGTAATGACCAGTATGCACTTTCATAAATGACCATATCCTGATACTGTTCCTGAACTTTGCTTAATTGCGTCAGAAGTCGTAAAAGCAGGAATATCAAAACCATTATGGATGAGAAGGGTATACCAAAATGCACGACCGCGACATAGAGTCCAACGGCAAGAAAGGAAGCAATAAAGGGTTCCCGGAGTGATTTCAAGGCCTCCTTGCTGAATACCTGTTTCTGAAGCGCTCTGTTTAGGCGCTTGGTGTCTTTTTCAAGCGCAACATCAATCAGATTTTCCCGCGCCATGGCTTTGAGCGATTTTATTGATTGCAGACTGTCGGTCAGAAGGGCAAGTGTAGATTGTAGTAAATTTGTTTGACGGCCACCGGCCTTCCGGGCTTTCCGGATAAGGTGATTCATAGCGTATAGCATGCCAACCCCCGCTGCTATTGAGATCAGCGTCGCTTCCCATGAAACCAGAAGGGCAATCGCCGTATAGATTGCTACCTGTATGAATAAGGCCGCCATTCTTGCACAGGAAAGATACGCCTGGGATGCGCGATTGGCCTCGGTGGCAAATGCATTCGTAAGCCTTCCCGCGGGCTGGCTCAGATAATATTCCCATCGGGTGGCGAGCAGAGAACGGAGCAGCGCGAGACGGAGGTCTGTGGCGACAAAGGCAACCGTATAGCCGACCCGGTTGTTGGCCAAGAGCATAAATAGGCCCTTGAGCATAACAGCGGCAGCGATAAACAACATCAGCTCGCCGATACCAGGCTGAAAATTAAAAAAGGAAAAAGTTTTTGTCACCAGATTCGCCAGCCCGGAATCATTGCCCCCGACAGCGGTATTCGGATCGGCCATAGCGGAAATCAAAGGAATCAGCGCACTAATGCCCAACCCCTCTACAATGGTTGCAAGCAGCAATGCAAACAACACAATTGCACTTTGGAGGGGATACATTCGGGCAAAAGTAATCAGGAGACGCATATTTTTACCATGAAAATACCCACGTCGTCCCGTTAAAAAATAACGGTATTTTCATGCCCGGGGGCAATATCTCAATCATAAAAGTTTAGTTTCCAGCGACCTCGGCGATGTCAGGCATGAGGCTGGTTTTGAATTTTTTTATCAGACCTTCATTTATCGGCCAGTGCCCGAATAGAAGCAAACGCCCGGCAGATATGATCCACCTGCTCTGGTGTATGGGCAGCGCTCATGCTGCATCGAAGCAGGGGTTTCCCAGTCGGCGTGGCGGGCGGCAATACCATATTTATATATACTCCCTGTTCCAGAAGCGCCTTCCATAATTCAAAGGCTTTTTCTTTGGTCTCTATATGTATGGAAACAACAGGGCTTGGCTCAGGACCAAGGGCAAAACCCATTTCCTGAAGTTGATTATACAATTTCCGGGCATTCTCCCACAGCCTGCTGCGCAACTCTGGACGCGTTCGCAAAATCTTCAGCGCAGCCCGGGTTGAGGCAATGATTGAGGGTGACGATGACGCTGTAAAAATATAGGGACGACTGGCATACCGGACCAGATTAAATTTTGGATGATTGCTGACACAATACCCCCCGATGTTGCCCAGGCTTTTGCTGAAGGTCCCCACAATAAAATCAACCTCATCCTCTACCCCTGCATCCTCAGCCACTCCCCGTCCCTGTTTGCCTAAAACCCCAAGAGAGTGCGCTTCATCCACCATCAGGAATGCGCCATATTTTGTTTTTACAGCGGCAATCTCCTTTATATTTGCACGATCCCCCATCATGCTGTAAATTCCTTCGACTACAATCAGCGTATTTTTAGCCCGGTCGCCTAGTCTATTTAAGCGCCTTTCGAGATCACTTGCCTTATTGTGCCTGAAACGCATGAAATCCGTTCTGCTTAGACGGCAACTGTCATAGATGCTGGCATGGCAGTCCGAATCTATGATGACCACATCCTTTGGTCCTACCAGGGTCGAGATCATACCAAGGATTCCGACATACCCTGTAGAAAAAATAATGGCTCCCTTGCATCCGAAGAATTCAGCCAATTCTCGTTCTAAAGCAATATGGCCGGAGTAAGTACCGTTGGCCAATCGTGATCCGGTTGTACCGGTACCTTCTTCGCGAATAGCCTTGCTTGAGGCATCAATACACTCCTTGTCAAAGGTGAGGCCTAAATAATTGTTGGTGCCGGCAAGAATCGTGCTCCGCCCGTTTACAATCCCTTCTGTGGCGGAAACAATACGTTCTATGACAACATTAACAGGATTTACGCCGCACTCCGCAAAAAATTGAATCGTCCTGGAAACATCATTAAATTTATCAAAAAGAGCCATTATTATCCTTCTGCCAGTAATTTTTGCGCTTGTTTTGCAAAAATCCCTGATTGTGTGAATGCGAGTCAGGATATTGAGGGGAATATCATAAAATTTTAACAATAAATCGTTATAAACCTGTTTATGTTTCGCCTCATTGCATGATATTATTTATTCTCATATTTGGGATACCCGATATCAGGTTTCAGTGTGCGGCGCAAGCCCTCTTCCAAAAAAATTTGGGGGGTCCAGCCCGTCTCCTGGCTGAACAAGGTATTGTCACATGTCCAATCCGGATGCTTTATTTCACAAATTTTTCCTGGGGTAAGCATCGGCGCATATCCCGCCAATCTTGCTGCCCAGACATTTATCCTGGCCAGCCACGCCAGTGGCAGGATCGGTATCCGGACCCGGTACACCTGCCGGCCTCTTAACCCGGAAAAGACACGAATCAAATCGTCCCATGAGTAGCCGTTCTCTTGCCCGTCATGGAGCTCAAAGGGTCCCGGCAAAGTGCTTCCGCATTTCAGCCACTGCACAATTGCATCCGTAAGATCTTGGACATACAGCATTGAAAACCGGGCGCCGGGATCCCCGATCACCGGAGCGATACCCTGAAGCATCAATCGAAAAAGGGGAAGCATTTCTTTGTCACCGGGGCCATAAACGGGGGGTGGCCTCAGCGCTGCCCACGGCATTCCGCCGGCACCTTGGGCAAGCGCCTCTTCCCCCTTTTTTTTGCTTGCCGCATAATATGAAAGATGGGGTTCGCGAGCGGCAAGGGAAGAAATAAGCAAAAACCGGGGCGCTGGATGTTCTTTAATAGCCGCTTCCACCAAGTTTGCGACGCCATGGGTGTTTACGTGAAAAAAATGGTCGGAAGATGCGCCTCGAACCGCGCCGGCACAATGAACGACCGCGTACACATTTTTAACCAGACGGCGAAGGCTGTCTGCGTCATCCAGGTCGCCTTCTATCCATTCAACATTTATATCAGACAGAGGATTTCGTTTCGACGCGGGGCGGGCCAGCGCCCGGATCTGCCAGTTTTCGGCATGCAGCCGATGCGCCAGAGCACCGCCGATAAACCCTGTTGCTCCTGTAAGAGCTATAATTTCAGGCATGTGTCTATTCCAAAAAACTGTTCTAAAAAAATGCTTCGTACCCCGACCCGGGACAGTTTACCCGATGTGGTACGGGGTATGGTAGCGCGGGCACTTGCTGGATCAGGCAATCGATGCCATGCTCCATGAGAATAACGCTGCTTATACGTTTTGTCAGATCCGCATATTGTATCTCATCTAATTTGGAACATTCAATCAGTATAGCGGCCTGTTCCTCACTCTCCGGTCTCGGTATTGAAAAAGCGGCAGCACCCCCGGAAATGACTTATTATTAAGAGGTTATCTTGTCAATAAAATATCATGGTTTCGAAGGGATTTATCTGTGCCTCAGACGGGCTGCGTCAGAATGGGCCTGGGCCAGGCACTCCAGGTCCTGGGGCCAGACGTGCGGCCATTAATAATGATGATATCCTTTTGGCGACCTGTAATCACGATTTTATCGGAGATCCGGTAGGCAGTATCTCCTGTATCGAGCAAGCTGTCATCGGAAAGATCTTTCAGTGTTTTTTCAATATCCATTAAATATCGGATAGTTATACTGGATAAACGAATGAAAAGGGTTCCGCAATGGCGCTCCGGCAAAACACGGCCGTTTGAATCCCGCACCTCAATCTCATGTTCAGGCAACGGAACACCGCAATTGACAAATGTTTTAAGAATGAGCGGGTCTGTTTTTCGATCGGGATCAACTGGAAAAGCCTCTTGGTATTGCGCAAGCCGATCCTCATCGACGATGTCCATCTCCATGCCCTGGCCAAGGGGCGTAAAACTTGCCGCAAGGGAACATTAACGAAACCATCGTGCGTATTTGTCACATCGCCAAAATCGCTTGAGAGATAATCTGGAAAAATATTAAATAACGTTGTGGGGTTAAGTCAAAATTGGAAAAATTCGCCAAACATAATTTGAGGTTATTCAGGATCGGTGTAGCCTCCATGGGAACAGTATTTTTTATGTTCAAAATATCTTCCAAAAAAATATTATCTTGTGATTGTATTTCAGGCATTTAGTGAAAAGTATCTTTACTCTCATCCGGTTTTAAATATTTATCCGTAGAATGATGGATTCGAGCAGGCAGCACCGACTTTTTAAGAAATTGCTAATTATCAGAATATTAACGCAAAGGCAACAGGCATTTTCCCATAAGCGAAGCATCCACAAATTTATAATTTCAGCAAGTTAAAATTAGTACCAGCATATCATATCCCGCTCTCCGAAATATCCTTATCCTTGACACCAGAAGGTTGGTCTCCCAATCCCACTGCCTGGGGCGCTACCGGGACGAACCGACACTTTCGCAGGCGGAATTTTTATTCACCGGCAACTTGCGCCCTCATGGTACACCCATATATTGTGGTCGCCAAATTTTGAAAAAAAATCTTCGAATCGGTTTTGAATTTTGGGAAAATGCTGAAATTCTATGTTACTTGAGGTCACTGAAAGCCCAAACATGCTTGCCAAATCAGGCAGTATTCCCGCCACTTCAAAAAGATGAGCCATGAATCTGATATTGTTCATGCCCATCAACTTTTTAGACAGATCATTGCTATCAGACCGTAAACGGCTGCGCAGTGAAACGCCCACCCAGCATAGCCAGCCATTCCTCTCAAAAGACCAGCAGCACATCCCTGCAACGTAAAGTGCCTGTTAAACTTGACATACAAGACCGTTTCTGCGATACATCAAGTGGTGAAAAGCAAATTCATATCCTTTTTTATCCTTAAGATATCGAATACCTGGGGCAAATAACACCATGCTGCTTTTTAATCCGAATGCCATCAATAATCTGCTCCTGTTCATCCTGCTTTTCATCATGATCTGGTATTTTATCATCCGGAGCAAAAAAAATCTCGAAGTCATTTTTCTCATTGTTTTCATCATTCAACTGGTTTTATGGCAACTTTGTTTCCTCGTCCCCAACATTTACTTTGGCCCGGCCGCAGCATATCCGCTCTACTATTTTTTAAATTCCGGCTATACGGTGTTTTCATACCTCGCCCTCGTCATGTTTTCCTATTATTTTGTAACGCCGGTTTTCAAACGGGAATCGCAAATTGTCTTCATATCGGGACTGATCATCTCCATCGCCATTTTGATATACTCAGTCGTGATTGTATTCCCTGGAGGCGTAAAAACGGTCTTTGATCCGGTTCTTCATGTTTATGAGGCCGAACCCTCGCCGCACCGTAAAATAATTCTGTTTGTCCTGCTTGTTTTCATCATCATAACGACAAAGAACCTGGTCTATAAAATCTGTATATTTCGCGGGGATCAGCGAGCCTTCGCGCTGCATCTCACCATCGCAATGACAACCGGAATTTTCGCCGTTGTCGGTGTTTCTCTTCTGCAACAGTATGTTCCCATCCATCCCAATATCCATAATACCATCAACACCTATCTGGCCGGGTTCCTGTTCATCTATTTCTATCTGGTTTATCTCAGCTTCTCCGGGATACCGTTCCTTTATTCCGATAAAACCGTGCTGCTGATTTTATTTATTATGATCCTTATCAGCAGCATGACCACGTCCCTGACGTTTTTAATTTATGAACGCGATTACGTCAGGGGCAAGGAGGATCTGGTAAAACGGATCGCCCTTGATATGGCGCTTTCGGATGAAGAAACGCTGAAAGTTTCAGAGCGGCTCGCGCGTTTATATGGTGACGAAGTCGAATGCATCATCCTCCGGGATAAAGCCGGGGTGCCGGAACGGGTGTATTTCGGCTCAAAACGCGGATTTACGAAAACGGATGCCGAACTTTCGGACGGCGATGTCCGCTCGTGGTTCCATGCCGAGAATCAGGATATTTTTTATAGTTTTGAAACGCCAATCGGGGCCAAGGTGTTGCATGTCGGCGTCCCATACATAAAGTACCGGAAGCGGGTCCATGAATTTGTCCTGGCAGGTTTGACCACGGTGCTGACCATTCTCGGCGGGTTGTTTATTTTCATGCGGTTTGTTGTCTTGATCGGGCTTACAAGACCCCTCAAGCGCCTTCTTGCCGGCGTCAGGGAAATCCGCGGCGGAAATCTCGATCACCGGATTGAAATATCGGCCCAGGACGAAATCGGGTTTGTCGCGCGGCAGTTCAATCTGATGGTGGATGATCTTCGCGTCTCCGGGGATATCATCAAGAAATCCGAGAGTAAATTCCGTGAGCTTACCGGCATGCTGCCGGACATCATATATGAAACCGATCTGAATCTCCATGTGACATACTTCAATAAAGCCGGTTTCGAAATCACCGGGTTCGGAGATGCGGATCTGGAAAAAGGCCTGTCGCTGAGAGAATTTATCGATGAGGATGAGTTCCTCCGGCTCCGGGCCATGCTCGACGGGAAAGGTGACAGCGTTTCTTATAAAATAACCACCCATCAGATCAGGCGGAAGAATGGAGAAATTATTTTTGGCGAAAACAACGCCGCGATCATTTATGAGAATGATCTGCCGGTCGGTCTTCGAGGGGTTATCCGGGACGTTACCGAGAAGATCCGGATTGAAAACAGCCTGATCCAGGCCCAGAAAATGGAGACCATCGGCACCCTTGCGGGCGGAATCGCCCACGATTTCAACAATATTCTGACCGGCATCACAGGAACGGTGTCGCTTCTGGAATTCAAGATTGACCGGCCGGGCGCGTTTTCCGCCGATGAGGTAAAGAAGAATCTGAATATCCTGAAAAAATCGGCGAACCGGGCAGCGGATATGGTGAATCAGCTTCTTGCCCTCTCGCGGCATCAAAAACCCGTTCTCAAAAAGACCGACCTCGCTGCCGTGGCCGTAAATGTCTATGAAATATGTAAAAACAGCTTTGATAAAAAAATACAGCTCAATTTCAATTATCCGGACGACGGCGTGTTCGCCATGGCCGATGAAACGCAGATGGGGCAGGTCTTGCTCAATCTGTGCGTGAACGCGCGGGATTCAATGACCATCATGCGGCCTGAGGGCGAGGGGCGTTCCGGTGAACTCTCTGTTTTTATCGAAAAGATGGCCGCAGGTCCGCTTCTTCAGGCGAAATTCCCTGAAATGTCCGTCGTCCGGTCCTACTGCCGATTGAGGGTTCGCGATACCGGCGTCGGTATGGGCCCGGAAACTATTTCGCGGATTTTCGACCCGTTTTTCACCACCAAGCAGAAGGGAGAGGGAACCGGTCTGGGTCTTGCGATGGTCTATAATATCGTAAAACAGCATGGCGGTGTTATCGATATCGATTCCCGCGTCTCGGCAGGCACCACCATCGATGTCTATATCCCCGCCGCCGACGCTGCATTCACGGAACCTCCCGAGCCGGACGGTCCGGGACTTGACGCCTTTTGCGGGACGTTGCTCCTGGTGGATGATGATCCCATTGTTCAGAAAACATGCAGCGATATGTTGACGATGCTCGGGTGCAGTGTGATCACCGCCATGGACGGGCGAAACGGGGTTGATGTCTACCGTGCACGCCAGGACGAAATCGATGCGGTCATCCTTGATGTGGTGATGCCCGTCATGTCCGGAAACGAAGTATTTGATGAATTGAAAAAGATCAACCCGGAAGTCCGGGTGCTGGTCTCATCGGGTTTCCGGGAGGATTCGCGCATTGACGAAATGCTTAAAAAAGGAGCGCGGAGCTTTATTCAAAAACCCTACACCATCAACGCACTGGCGGAAGAGATCTCCCGGATACTCATGGGGAAAAACCCGGAGACACCTCCTCTCTTATAAATGAGAGGTGAACATGGTGAGAACGGGGGCTCAGAGCGGATTTTTAAATGAATGCCCATTCACTATCCGGAATTCCGGCCAGTGAATGGGCATTCATTATAACCCGCACCATCCACAATCCATGGCTGACGCCACCTGATAAAACATGAAGGTCAGTAATTCTTCGCAGGAAACGGACGGCTTAATGAGGCCGCTATTTTCATCCAGCCGCGCCAACCTTTGTTTGAAGGTTTCAAGATCCTTAAAAAGTGCAATGATTTGATCCCGGATGTCTGGCGGCACATTCTGTTCCGGATCATTTTTTTCCCATTTGATTCGCTGATTTTGGATGGTTTTAACAGAAGCATCGATTAACTGTTGGGCCTGCCGGGAAAACAGCTTCTGGGAACGGGCGCAATTTTCCATGGCATGGATAAACCGGGCTTTTGTATTCTCAATTTCCGACCGGAAGGAATCAATAGTATATCCCGGCAGGGACAAATGGATGTTTTCCAGTCGCTGCCGGTGATCGCTGAGCTTTTGCTTACATTCATCTTCCGCCGCTTTCCAGAAAATCCGGCTTGCGTTTTTTAACATATCAATTTCAGAGGTATTTCTATTGATCCCCCGTGTTTTAACGCGAATGATTTCAGGAATCAGCTTTGCCGTTTTCTCAAAAAGGCGCTGACCGGTGGCAATGTTAAAAATGATTCCCGTCACGGCATACCAGTCCTGAAGATGGAAAATTCCGGGCATTTTTATTTCAAAAACATCATTTAACGTATGGTTGCAGAACAGGTGAGAGGGGGTCATGTAGGACGGCGTGCCTGCCAGCATCGGCTGGCGGATCTCTTCGCCTTCATTTATCCGGAACCGGACGGCGGTTTCAAGATCAATCAGGCCTAAATCATAGGCATCCGGATCTGAGAGATGGCACTGATGGCTGTTTTTTTTCCCCGCCACAAGGATATTGTCGGGTTTCAAATCCCTGATGCCGATCCCCTGATTTTTTAAGTGATGAAGAAGCGCCAGCGTTTTGATGATCAGCATTTCAATATTGGCCCGGTGATTGTCAAGAATCTTTTTCCGCACGCAGGCCCGGACGCTGCTGTAATAGTCTTCAACTGTTTCCCGGTTTTCAATAATCACCTGAGAAAGCAGTTGATGGATCTTATCGGAAAAACCCGCCACCGGCATATCCTCGGCAAATTGCGGATGCTGACCCGCCAGCGCGGCAAACAGCCATTCCCGTTTTTCATAATCCGCCACAACGGGAGGATCGGCAGCCGGCCTGAAAAGCGCGTCGAGCTTTGAATTAAACCGATTATTCAGATCATTGATTCTGAAAAAAAGCGTCTCGCTCCCGCTCCCATAGAGGCTTTCAAAGGAAACAAGGTCGTTAAAAACATGACTGGTTTTAATAATTTCATCGCGCAATCGATCTTTTTCACTGTGAATTTTTTCGATGACCTGATCAAAAAAAGCATGCTGAGACAATCCCATAAAAAAGACAAACTGACCGTCGATTTTGAGATAACGCTGATACCGGGGTTCTTTTTCCAGCAGCCGGATATAATCTTCTTCTCCTGCGTTGCGGTTCGGATTGATTTTTTTAAAAATTTCAGGAACTCTTCCAAGAATGGCGGACAGGCTGGGGGCCAGAGACATGACAGCCGGCGACAAATGCCTTGAAATGGATTGCTCAACGTCTATATTTTCGAGATATGTTTTAAAATCCGCAGGCGGAACCGGCGGAATTTTGATCACCAGGAAATCGTCATAGGTGATCATATAACAGGCGCTTTTGCTTTCAACCGATTGGCCTATCAGCCTGGCGCTCATTCGCCTGGATTTTACTTCCATTCCGCTGCTTATACGGAGTTCATAAATCCGGTCCGGAGCAGAACCGGAAGAGATGAGTTGATACTCCTTCCGCCAGTTCCCGGCATCCGGGACAGCGGATTGAAGGAGGAAGATATCCAGAAAAAATCGTATAATGTGATCGAATTGGGTCATGACAAGATATTTATCTTTCTTATGGTTAACGAATGTAATTACTTGGGTATACAGGAGTCAGAATTCAGAATGAAGGAATGAAGGAATTAATCATTTTTATTCCGTCTCCTGAATTCTGACTCCTGAATAAATTGCCTGAATATACTTGATCCAATATCATAAAACACGATATATTATTCAGGTTGAACCTGGAGTTCCATCATTATTTGATTGTATCAAACACTTAAAAACAATGAAAGGGCTGAATCATAATGCCCACGCTAACGTTGTCATATAATAATCAGGAACTGCACACATACCCGGTGTCTGTGAAAAAAACCCTTAAAATCGGGCGCAGCGATCAAAATGACATTATCATTGATGAAACAGACGTTTCAAACGTGCATGCGGAAGTCGAATTTGATCATGACGGGTTTTACCTGACCGATATTCAAAGCAAAAACGGAACGTTTATTGACGGAGAACTGATCATATCGAGAAAACTGAAAAACGGTAACGTCATTACGATCGGCTCGTACTCTCTTCTGTTCAAATATGATGTCAGTGAAAACTTTCACGAGGAAGCCGATTCCGTAAGCCAGGCGACGATGATGCTTGATACATCGATTCATCGATCGAAACTGGCAAAAAGCCTGTCGGAAATCGGCGAAGAAAAAGAAACGGTAAAATCCCGGGGCATGATCACCTTTCTGGACGGGAACCGAGAGCCCTTTGCGATTGACAAACCGCTGATTAAAATCGGCAAGGAAACCAGTTGTGATATCGTCGTCAAAGGTCTGTTTATCGGGAAAGCGGCTGCCGAGATTCGCCAGAGCAAGGAAATTTTTTATATCAGGCCTTCCTTTGAAAAAAGCAGACTCAAGGTTAACTATAAAACAGTTAAGGAAGAAACCGTTTTAAAGGATTTTGATGTAATTGAGGTGGGATCCACCAAAATGCAGTTCCATCTCAGTACAATATGATGTGATCTTTTTTCCATCATAAGGGATATATGGCGAATTACCATTAAATGACCATCTGCTGACCTGTCATGAACATAAAAAAACCTCCCGGTTCCCAGCCGGAAAAACGCGACGAATCCCCTTTGTTTCTCAGGCGTTATGAGTTCCTGCTCTGGCTGCAGATTATACTGCTGTGCAGTGTTTTCCTGGGTATCGTCCTGATGCTGTCAAAGCCGCCGCAATGGGGATGGCTTTCAGGAAATCGCATCCCATTCATTCTGTATGGCGTAATGACGGCCATCTTCATCTCAACCATTCTCTTGCTGTACAGCCGATTTATCAACCCGGCCAAAAAGCTGACCGGGCACATTATCCGCAGGCAACGGAAAGTGCCGATTGAACCGCAGGAAATCAAAAAAATTCCCCAGGAATGGAAACCCTGGTTCAACATCATCACCTGGCTTTTTGAGCGGATGGAGAATCTCGAAAACAGCCTTGATTCTAAAAAGCTTGATCAGCAGATCGGAACCAATCTTTTGCGACGATTCTCCTGGGTGTTTGAGCGCAATGAAATTCTCGCACGGGAATTGAAATCAAAGAATGATGACCTGAAAAAAGAAATCGCACTCAACCAAAAATCAAACCGGGAACTTAAACTTCACCGGGACCATCTGGATGATCTGGTGAAAGAACGGGCGGCGGATCTGTATAAAACCAATAAACAACTGGAGGCGGCCATTGAGGAGGCCCATAACCAGGCGGAAATTGCAAAAAAAGCGAATCTCGCGAAAAGTCAGTTTCTGGCCAATGTCAGCCATGAAATCCGAACACCGCTGAATTCGATCATCGGTTTCACCGACCTGTTAACCGATACGGAGTTGAACCCGCACCAGCGGGATTTTATGAAAACGGTCTCCAAAAGTAGTGACGCATTACTGAATTTGATCAACGATATTCTTGACCTCTCCAAGATCGAGGCGGACGAACTGGTCCTGGAATCGATTGATTTTTCTCTGGAACTGCTGGCCTATGATGTACTTGAAATGATCCGGCCGGCCATCGGAAACAAACCGATAGAACTCGTCTGCCGGATCGAGGACGGGGTACCGTCCTATGTTAAAGGAGACGCTACCCGGGTCCGGCAGATCCTGCTCAATCTGGTCGGCAATGCCACAAAATTTACCGAAGATGGTGAAATCCTGCTTTCGATCCATATGGATGGGGAATCCGGTGGCCGGGAACGGATTCACTTTAAAATTAAAGACAGCGGTATCGGAATTTCCCGGAACAAACTGGATCTGATTTTTGACCCCTTTCAGCAGGCCGACGGATCCACCACCCGCAAATACGGTGGCACAGGCCTGGGTCTGCCCATCTCCAAAAAGCTTGCAATTGCCATGGGGGGCGACATATCCGTTGAAAGCGATATCAATACCGGCTCCGTATTTCATTTTACCGCATGGTTTGAGAAATCGGATAAGGGGGATTCCTGGAAAATGGCCACCGCCGGTTTTGCGGGAAAGCAGGCGCTCATTGTCGATGATAGTCAAAGTAATCTGGACATTCTGAGAAGCGCTCTGGAATCCGCCGGTATCCGGGTCGCGGATCTTCGAAACGGAATGGAAGTATTGGCGACGCTTGAACGGGCGATTATCACCGGCAATCTGTTTGACTGCTGCATCATCGACATCCGGATGCCCGGAATGGACGGTTATGAAATTGCCCGTAAAATAAGGGCCTCAAAGAAGCCTGTCATCGCTAAACTGCCTTTGATAGCCGCTTCGTCTTCCCTTGAACACGAACCCTTGCTTTTTGCCAAAGCCGGATATGATCAATCCATTATTAAACCGGTCCGGCGTGAAAAACTTTTTCAAGTCCTGAACGAGGTCCTGAAAGGGAATAAGACACCAGGATCAAAACAAATGATGAATAATGCCACCGACATTAATGCCGTGGACGCCGATTCTTTCAAACAAACCCGAATACTGGTGGCGGAAGACAATCCTGACAACCGGAAATTGATAAAAATAATGCTGGAAAATGCTGGGTGTGTAGTCACCCTGGCTGAAAACGGCCGCAAAGCAGTGGATACATTCCTGGACACGCCCCATTATTTTGACCTGATTTTAATGGATATCCAGATGCCTGAAATGGATGGTTTCGGAGCATTAAATGCCATTCGGGAAAAAGGATTTAAAATTCCAATCATTGCCCTGACGGCCCATGCTTCAAAAGAACACCGGGAGGAATGCATCAGGGCCGGAATGGATGATTATCTGACCAAGCCGATAAGAAAAGACGCGTTGACGGCGACCCTTATTAAACATGTGAAAAAAAACATAAATAAAATGCTTGATCCTGCCTCCTAATCAGAACAGCCGCATTCAAATCTTGCCAACCACCTCCGCCAGAGCCAGATCCTGATACGCATGGAACAGCCGGTGGCAAAAACTGTCCCATCGCCGGCAGATGTCGCGGGTTTTCTCATCCGGGGTCACCAGATCCGGGTGGCGCAGCAATTCATTAATCTCCGTGGATAACGTACTGACGACAGCGGGGTCGGAACCGGCAAGCAGATCGATGACAAATGCATCCGGCGGATACCAGTCGGCTGCTTTCTGCATATCGCGGTGAATCTGGGTCAGCAGTACGTTTCGCGGTCCTTCCCACAGTTCATTAATGGCGGAATCCCGGAAAAGCCGGGGCAGAGAGGAGAAATCCTCCATCACCCCATGCCCGCCGAACACCGACATGGCTGTCCGCAGCACATCCGTCGCATCCCATGTGGCGGTTATTTTCTGAAGCATGATGAGTTCCCGGATGGCGAACCGTTTTTTGCGGATATCCATGGGTTCATCCGGCCGACTGCCCCCCATCAGGCCGCCGGGCAAACCCAGAACCTGGCTGTAAAGCTTGAACGTCCCGGCCGTGGAACGCCGGGCGCAGGTATCCATGTCCTCAATCTGGTTGGCCAGCAACGGAAACTGGGAGATCGGCATCCCGAAAGCCTTTCGGAACCGGCTGTAGGCTTTTGCTTCCCGTGCGGCCCGGGTCATGGACGCCGCCGACGACAACCCGACCGTCAGGCGGGAAAAGGTCAACACAATCCCGACCACGTTGGCCAGGCCCCTGTCCATGGGCCCCACCGGATAGGCCACCGCCCCGTCAAAGGTTATTTCCGCCGTGGTCAGTTCGCTGGTTCCCATCTTCCACTTGATGCGGTCAATAGTGGTTCCGTTTCGGATTTCTTTTTCCTTGTTGCCCGTGAGCCAGGAAGGCACCACAAACAGGGCGACCTTTTCGGAACCTTTGGGTTTGGCGGTTACGATGGCATAATCGGCATGGGTGGCGGAGCAGAAAAATTTGTTGCCGTATAGCCGCCAGGCACCGTCCGCATCCCGGACTGCTTCCAGAAGGTTGGCCGGCACGTCGGAGCCGCCCTGGATTTCCGACAGGTATTGGGCCCCGATGGCGAAATCACCGTCAATCCCTTCCTTGCAGTGGGTGACGATCTGTTTGAGGTCGTCGGTGTCTGCAAATTGTTCCACCACCGCAATCAGCCCTTCCGTGCAGGTCACGGGACAGGCGATGCAGGCTTCGCCATTCTGGTAGATCAGAAACATCCTGGTGAGTTTGACCCAGGGATGGGTTTTTTGCGAAAAAAGCCCTTGGGAAAACACCTCTTTTTCCATGATTTCGGTTTCAGCCGGCCGCACAATCCGGTCAATGCGGTGCCGGTGCCCGTCATAGTGCATCATGTAAGGCCGCTTTTCCGGAACCGCAATAGCGTCCGCCATGTCCCGCCAGCGAAAGGAAACCTTCGGCGATATGTCCCGGGCCGACTGGTCCACGGTTTCCCACAGATCGCCGGTGAAATGGCGGACCACTTTCCGCAAAAATTCGTCATCCCGGTAATAATCAAATTGTTTGCGCCAGTCTAAAAAATCGTCAAATAAATAGGGATTGTTTCGATCCGGAAATGTCATCATATGCTCCTTAATTACAGTTTTATGACCGTGCGGCCTTTGGATTTTCCCTCAAGCATCCGAACGATCTTTTCATTCAGATCATCAAGGGTGATTTCCGAGGCCAGGAATTCAAGATTATTCAACTTCCATTCTCGGGAAAGTTTCTCCCATATTTTAAGCCGCGTATCCATGGGACAATGCTGAGAATCGATCCCGTAAAGGGTGACGCCCCTTAGAATAAACGGGAATACGGTCAGCGGCAGGTCCGGAGAGGCCGCATTGCCGCAGCAGGTGATATTGCCGTTAAGCCGGGTTGATTTGATGGCGGTGGCCAGGATATCGCCGCCCACCGTATCGATCACGCCCGCCCACCTTTCCCTGAGCATCGGTCGGCCGGATGTGTCCGCCGCATCCTGCCGCGAAATGATTTCTTTAACCCCAAGGTTTTTCAGAAATTCGTCATCCTCGCCTTTGCCGCTCACGCCCGCCACCTCATATCCGGATTGCACCAGGATGGAAACCGCCAGGCTCCCGACGCCGCCGGAGGCCCCGGTCACCAGGATTTGTCCCCGGTCCGGCGATAGTGTGCGGGTCAGCTTGTACACGGACAGCCCGGCGGTCAGCCCGGCCGTGCCATAAATCATGCTTTCTTTTAAAGACAGGTTGTCCGGCAGTTTCACCACCCAGTCCGCAGGTACCCGAATGAATTCCCCAAACCCGCCGCTGGTATTCATGCCCAGGTCATAGCTCGTCACGATGACCTTATCGCCGGGTGTAAATACGCCGGTATTGCTTTCCGCCACAATACCGGCGGCGTCAATACCCGGAGTGTGAGGATAATTCTTTGTAATCCCCTTGTTGCCGGAAGCGGAAAGCGCATCCTTGTAATTCAGGGAGGAATACCTCACGTTAACCAGCACATCGCCGGCCGGCAGGTCATTGACGGATTTTTGTGTAATTTGCCTTTCAAATTGGTTATCCGGCGTTTCCGTGACCACCATGGCCTTAAATGTTGGTTTTTCCATGAAAATACCCCCTCCCCTGATTTTTTGGTTCGTTTTTTTGATCATCCTATTACAGAAATAAACTTGAAGCAAGCAATCAGTTGACTGAAATGACGCATATGACGTACCCTGAGATGGTTTGTTTTCAATCGGTTTTTTTAAGGCGTTCACAATTTCCATTCACGCCATAACCTGTTGCGCATAATCCGGCTTTTACGCCGGGATCCAGTGATTGCGCAATATATCATTCAATGATGGAATAATCCATGAATCTCAGTGAATTACTCGAAATTGCGAAAAAAAAATCAGAATCACGCCTAAGCGAGATCCGGGAACAGCTAAGCATCCCGTTTTTCCGCACCAAAGACCAGGACCTCTGGAACGGTACGCCGCGAAAAATTGTGGTGGTGGGCAGCGGCATCGGCGGCATGGCCTCCGGCGCCCTGTTTGCCGGAATCGGCCACCATGTCACGGTTCTTGAATTAAACCAGGATCTTATCGGAGGGCATGGACGGTGCATGCGCTTTGGTGATTTAAGATTTTCCATGGGTCCCCAGTATGTCTGGGAATTCGGAGAGGACCAGATAGGTGATCGGTTTTTACGGTTTTTGGGCCTCAAGGAATCCGACCCGTTTCTTCCCATGCAGAGTGACGGGTTTGAACGCATTTTCATCGGCTGCGAAACGCCGTCCAAAAATTATTGCTGTTTGAATTTCAAGGTGCCCCTGGGGCTGGATCGTTTCCGCGAAGAACTCATCGCCCTGTTTCCCGAAGAACAGGATTCCATCCATGCCCTGTTTGATGACATGATCGAGCTGTTTGAGGTTTACAAATCCCATTTCAAAGGACATGCCGCCACCGAAGGCCGGTTTCTGTTGGCCACCAAGTTTCTGCTCACCAGCCAGGTCAGCATGGAAACAAAGCTGAAACTGAGACGGACCATTTCCATATCCGTCAAAGACTTGTTCGACCAGCACCACATCAGCCCCATCGTCCGCCGAATTTTATACGGCCATGGCGGAATTTTCGCCGAAAACGAATCGGACATGGCTGCCATCGCTTATATTGTGGGTACCGGCAATTACCACTCGGGCGCCTGGTATCCGAAAAACGGGTTTTACCATTTTTTCAACTCCCTGGCCTCCGTGATCGGGTCATCCGGCGGGTCCGTTCTGACCGGAAAGCGGGTAGTCCGGCTGGAAACCGAGGCCGGCGCTGTTACACAAGCCATTTGCGCGGACGGATCTGTCTACGGCTGTGATTTTCTGTTCAGCGACATCTCCCCCCGGTTGACCACCCGGCTTTTGGGGCAAGAGGCCGAAGGGTTTGATTATACCCCGTCCCACAGCATTCCCACCTGCTGTATCGGCGTTAAGGACGGGCTGCCTGCCATCGCCGAGATGAAGGGCCGCAATTACTGGTGGCAGGACGGCCAAGAAATCGATTACACCGCTCCGGACATTACCCGCCCGCCCCGGATGCTGTTTATCGGTTCCCCCACAGCCAATGGGTTTGGCCGGAAAACCGAAACGGCGGATGATGGCTTGGTGGTCTTTTGTCCGGGCAATTTTGATCAGGAACGGCGAATTTATGAACAAGGACCGGAAGTTGTAACGGCATTTAAACAACGGTTGGCCGGGG
Source organism: Desulfosalsimonadaceae bacterium (assembly GCA_049297455.1). Lineage (GTDB taxonomy): Bacteria > Desulfobacterota > Desulfobacteria > Desulfobacterales > Desulfosalsimonadaceae > SURF-3. Next base: position 46,527 of record JBAQUK010000036.1, read on the forward strand.
ATATCGTCGGCATTCTGGAAAAGCATGTATTTCCGGGTATCGCGTCCCGGCTGGCGTTTGCTGAAATCATTTCATCCATTGATATCGAGCGGGATACGGGGGGCGAATTCGGCAATGCCTACGGCCGCCGGCTGACGGCGGATGAAATCCTCAAAGGGCCCATTAAAGAAGAAAATTGCCCGGCCAATCTCTATAATGTGTCCGCCACCAAAAACAGTCCCGGCATCGCCGCAGGTATTTTTACAGCGGGATTGATATTCGAGGAATTGACGGGCCGTAAAATATAGGGGGAACGAGCAACATGCCGTCAAGCGCCGGCTTAATCCCGTCCGGAGCCGACGCAATCGATAAAGCAATTGACGTATACGGATTCGTCGTCATCATGGTCGTCCAGCCAGAGATATTCCACTGTGATCCAGTCATTGTAGTGCATATCCAGCCCGTCCCAGAATGTCCCATCCGCCAGATCGATACCCGCCGGATCGACAACCCGCCGCCCGAATTCATCCCGGCTGGAGTTGAAATTGAGTTCATAGGCGGCCTCGGCCTCCGGCATGCCTTGTCCCAAACCGCCGACATGCCCGCCATCTGAAAGGTATGGGTAAATCATCCGGTCATATTCCGGCTCCCAGTAGTTGTCATGGATGTTCCACGGCCCCACATCCCAGATGGGAACGGTTTCCGCATATCCGTCATATTCGACCCTGACCTCATATTCGTATCCTCCCCTTGAGCACAAAACATCAAGGGACGGAAGGGCCGCGAAATGGTCCATTTCCCGGATCACGTGGCCATTGGCCGTGGTGGCGCCCACCAGCCCCAGCCGGGTGGCGAATATGGTCAACCGGAACGGTCCGTCATGGTCATGGGAAAGGATGCGCTCCCCATCACCCGGCAAAGGGTCAATCCCAGCGGATTTTTGCAGTTCATGGCGGAAATTGTTGACAATGACTATTTCGGAAGTATCCCGGCCCGCCACCGCATGGGGATTACCGGTGTCGGTCATGGACACATCAATCTGAAGGGCCATCAGGGCGCCGGGCAGAATCATCGCCTGGTTCACCGCCACCGGGTTCAGGCCATGGGCCTCGATGATCACCGTAACAATGCGTGAAGTCCCTGTTATGGGAATGCCGTTCACCAGGAATGAACCGTCCGCACCGCTTGCGGCCTCGCGAATGGCCGGACCAGCCGCATGATGGTCCGTCACGCGGACGCATGCCCCCGCCACCGGCAAACCGGTCCCGGCGGCACGTATGGTTCCGTAAATATTTCCGTAAAACACGCGGCCGGAATCCTCTTGCGGTGTTTCCGCCGGTGATGCGGCATTATCGGAAACTCCCGCAACCGGCAAAAAAAACATTAAAAAAATCATATAAAAAATGCATCGGCGCATCCTGATCCTCCGGACAATGGCGGTTTCAGACCGGCAGAAAAGCAACGGTCAATGGCCACATCATCTTATAATGCGCGTTGGTTGTCAATCTGTCTGATATCCGCCCGAAATCAGGACGACGTCCGGCCCGCACAATTCCGGTTGAATGCAGGTTGATGCTGGTATATACACAGCACCAGCAAATACGGATTCTTTCTTATGTGGCGCGGACAGTCCCGTCTGCCATTGCCATTAGCCTTATTGGCAGACTGGAAAACCTGCCCCGCAAACTAAGGTTCTCTCAAATGACGGATGCTGAAAAGATCAAAAAACACATCATGGGTCTTGTCACGGGTTCAGAAACCCGCCTGTCCCAGCAGGCGATTGAAAACAAACTCCGGCGGCAGTGGGGGGTCGATCGAAAACAAATCCGCCAGGCCATCCGGGAGTTGGTCGCTGAATCGTCTTTGACCTATACCTATATTTACGGCGCATCCTATCTTGAACCGTCATTTCAGCGCCCCGTCCGGATATCCGCGTCCATTGTGGTCAAGCCCCACGACATGGATTATAGGGCCGGGAATGGGGATATCGTCATCGATATATTTCCCGGCATTTCCTTTGGCTCCGGCGCGCATCCCACCACCCGCCTGTCTGTCCAGGGCATTGAATACGCGCTAAAGGATAAACAATTAATCAAAAATTTCAACGGCTCAACGGTTCTGGACATCGGCACCGGGTCCGGGATACTTGCCGTCGCTGCCCTGAAACTTGGCATTGAAACCGGCACGGGTGTGGATACGGATGCCTGCGCACGGTCTGAGGCCGTCAAGAATGTCGCCATCAATGGATATACCGACAGAATAATGATTGTGGACAAATCGGAAACCATTGATTCCATGTTTTCATTGATCACAGCGAATCTCCGGTTTCCGGATATCATGGCGTTATATCCACCTATTACCCGATGGACGGATAAAAACGGCATCGTCGTCATTTCAGGATTACGGCCCCACGAAACCGATGCGGTGACGGATCGCTACGCGCAGCAGCATTTTTCGTGTTTATTGAAAAAAGAGGAAAAGGGATGGGCCTGTCTGATTTTTAAAAAAATTTAAAAAGATAAGTTGCATACCGCCGTAACTTCTTTTTTGACATTCGGGATTAAATATTTAATATTGATGGTTCTTTAAAAAACAAAAAATTAACCCAAATAGAATCCGATGAAAATGTCGGCCGAAAGGAAAACAAATGAACTTGGAAACGTTGATGGATATACCCTCCTGGGACTGGCCGGAAAACGCGGACACCGTTATCCGCAACGTCCTTACCGATAAAAATGCCGACCCTGCCGACCGGCTTCTTGCTGCGGAGATGGCGGGAGAAGCAACGGTTATGAACGATAAAATGGCGGATATCCTGCTTTCCATTCTGCAGAATAAACATGAGACGAATGACATACGGTGTGCGGCGGTCATCTCACTGGGGCCGGCCCTTGAATATGCCGACACCATGGAATTTGATGATGAAGAGGATTTAATGATCTCCGAACCGTCATTTGAAAAAATTCAGCAGACCCTGCGCAGACTGTTTATGGATTCCGATGTTCATGAGGAGGTACGCCGCCGGATACTCGAGGCCTCGGTTCGGGCCCCCCAGGAATGGCACCGGGATGCGGTGCGGGCCGCTTACATGAGTGACAACGAAGACTGGCGGCTCACGGCGGTTTTCTGCATGAGTTTCATTGAAGGGTTCGAAAATCAGATTCTCGAATGCTTAAAAAATGACGACCCGGACATTTTTTATGAGGCGGTTTGCGCGGCCGGCAATATGGGACTGGAAAAAGCATGGCCCCAAATTCTTAAGATCATTTCTTCCCCCGATACCGAGATCCCCCTGCTGCTTGCCGCCATTGACGCTGTGGTGAATATTCGCCCGGAGGAAGCCCATGAAGTCATCGGGCACCTTGTCGATCATGAGGATCAGGATGTTGTGGATGCCGCCTGCGAAGCCCTCGGCATTGCCGATGCGTTTCTGGAAGCTGAAAATGATGATGACGATGACGATGGTGATTCCGGGAAATAATCCTGCCGGGGACAAAGCCCATTTGATCAATTCCCCCTTTTCCCCTGCTGACGCAATTTCAGGGGGGAAAAGGGGGATTGTTTTTCGGACAGGCTTTTAGACAGTTCACTGCGCCCTGGGCGGCCAGATACCCGCTGGACCAGGCCCACTGCAAATTGGTTCCCCCAACCGGCCCATCCACATCCAGAACCTCTCCGGCAAAAAACAGACCCTTTATTAGGTTGGATTCCAGTGTCTTTTCATTGACCTCACCCAGGTCCACCCCCCCGGCGGTGACTTCGGCCTTCCGATACCCGGACGCACCGCTCACCGGCAGCGGGCAACGGATCACGCCGTCTATCAGATCTTCCCGCTGTTTCCGGGTGAGCTGACCCAGAACCTGTTTTTCATCTATCGGTGTTTTTTTGATGAGGGTTTCCGCCAGACGCGCGGGAAGAAGGGTTGACAGCCAGGTCTTCACCATCTGCCGGGGATGGTTTTGGGCGGCCTGAAGAATTTTCCCGTTAAAAGAGGCGGTATTTTCACCGGGAAAAAAGTTGGCGATCACCGGATGATGACGGTTCCTGATCCAGTATCGGCTGATGTTCAGCACGCAGGGCCCGCTGAAACCGTTATGGGTGAACAACAGCGGCCCTTCGAATGCGATGGCCGGACCGGAATCGTTTTGAATGCTCAAAGTGCAGGGCAGAGAAATGCCGGCAAGGCTTTTCCATTCCCTGTCATCGGCGACAAGAGGGGTCAGGGCCGGGATCAGGGGGAAATGGTATGTCCCAGCCGCTGCGCAAGGTTAAATCCGGACCCATCGCTCCCGGTCAGGGGATACGATTGTCCGCCCGCGCACAGAATCACCGTTCGTGAATAAAAAGAATGATTGCCGCACCGGACGCATAAGGATTCATTGAACGGGCTGATTTCGGAGACCTTACAGGACAAGCGCAGCTCAGCATGTTTTTGAGCCTTGCGAAGCAACGCATCACAAACCGTTTGCGCCTTTTGTGTGACCGGAAACAGGTTGCCGTCACTTTCCGTTTGAAGATCGGCCCCCAGTTTCCGGAAAAACGCCACAGTCCGCCGCGGTGAAAAGGCGGCCAGGGCATTTTTTACTGTTCGGGGATGGGTGCTGTTGAACATTCGGTACTGAATGTTCACATTGCTGATATTGCATCTTCCGCCGCCGGTAATCAGCAGCTTTAATCCGGGCTTGTGCTTGCCTTCAAGCAACAGCACCTTGAGCGGCTCAGCCCCGCAAACCGTTGCAGCCATCAATCCGGCTGCGCCCCCGCCGATAATGATCACATCATACAGGGTTTTTTCTCCGGAAAGGCCCGCTATCATCACTCATCATCCGGCTCGTCTTTTGAAGAAAACCAGTCCCGGATATGCTTTGCAAAATAGACCACAAAAACAATACCGACTACCCCGAGCACGCCCTGAATCGATGATATATGGTCACTTAAGAAATCAAAAAAAACCGTCCAGATAACAATGGCGATAAAGGTACCGGAAAAAACGCAAAGAAAATTTCTTTTGATATCAAAATTCAAAAAATAGGCGATAATAGACCCCACCACAGGGCCCGTTGCCGGCAAAGGAATCATGACGAATATAAAAACCCCTATCCAGCCATACCGGGAAAGCACATCCTGATACTTGAGGGCATTTTTTTCAGCGTTCAGCAGGGCTTTGTTGAGAAACCGGTTTTTAAAATAATGGTTCATGGAAAGCGAAAAAAGCGAATAGCTGAAACACACAATCAACACTTCCAAAAACATATTGTAAAAAATATTTTCAAGGATATTCATTTTGAAAGCAACACACAAACCGACGCCCGCCGCTCTTCCGCCCAACGCATGCGCGACAAACGCCCCCAGCAGGGTACGGCCCAGTGTCCTGTCGATATAAAACCCATATCCCACACCTGCCAGAAAAATGACAAACAGCAGGACAGACACCACAAACAATCTGCCGGCCTGGGAATCCAAAAAAATTTTAATATTCTGCTTTTCCATGCTCACCATCGCTTTATTTGTTCTTGAATTTGGCACTATACACGATAGCGCCTCTTGCAGAAATAAAAATTTTCTGACTTTAATAGATAAAAAAAATGTGTCAGTATGTCAAAATGCGCGAAAGGGACTTGGCAATGGATGAGACAATCAAGAGTAAAACACAGAAAAAAAATGAATTCAAAATGTTACAGGATATGGGCGAACAGCTTGTGTCTTTGTCCCCCGACCAATTGAAACCGATTGATATGCCGGAAGAGCTCCTATCGGCGGTCCGTGATGCCCAAAAGCCCATGAAACATGAAGCAAAACGCAGGCAATTGCAATATATCGGCAAGCTCATGCGCGAAATTGATCCGGAACCCATCCGGAATGCCCTTGAAAATATCCGGCACGGCGATTACCATAAGGCGCTTTTATTTAAAAGAATTGAAACGTGGCGGGATGAACTCAAAACGGACAACAACCATATTATTGAGGAAATTCTGGACGCCTGCCCTCTTGCCGACAGGCAGCGCCTGACAAAACTGGCAAAAAACCTGCGCACCGCCACCGAACCGGACAAGAACCTGCACGCTTCAAAACTGCTGTTTCGTTACCTGAAGGAAGTTTCCGCCCCTTAAGCGGATGATCGGCCCATGGAATGCTGAAGTTGTTTATTTAAATTATCTCAATGTGTTAATGTGGAGGAACATCAAAATGGCGAAATCAAAAGACACCAAAAAAGAAACCAAAAAAGAACCGGCCAAATCACCCAAAGAAAAAAAACAGGAAAAGCGGGAAAAAAAGAATAAATGATTTTCCACTCACCGGTCATCACCCCCCGATTACTCGTAAAACCGGAATCTATCGATGATTTTCACAGATTTTACGATATGAGCAAAGACCCGGAGGTGATGCGGTGGATTGGCGACGGGAGCGTGTACCACTGGTCAAGGGAAACCGCTCTGAAAAAATACCAGGCCGGTATCGCCAATCGGGACACAACGGAATTGGGGAATCTGGCGGTCTATGCCGGGAATCCGGGTCTTTATATCGGCTGGTGCGGGGTCACATTTTCAAAATTTCTGGACCATGCGGAGCTGGGATACCGGTATTGCCGTGATGCATGGGGGCAAGGATACGCCACCGAAGCGGCGGCGGCGGTTATTGCTGAAATTTATCAAAAAACAGAGATGGACCGGATTCTTGCCTGCGTCCATCCCCGAAATCTTGCCAGCATCCGGGTGCTTGAAAAGCTCGGATTTGTCCGTTCCCACTCCCGGTTCAGCCGCCCCGCAGGCGTGGAGTTGCCTGTCTATGCACTGGAGCGAGGTACCGTTAATGGTCAAAAAAGCAAACGCCTGGCATGATAACCCTTTATCTTCTGCCCTCCGCCTTCCACCTTCGGCCCTTTTCTTTAGCATAAGCGCCGGCTGGCCGGTTCGGTTTATTCGGGCGCATATGGTTTCTTGGCCGGGTGTTGGTCTCACCGGATGATCCGTCAAGAACGGCGGAGATATCCGGAAACCCGTCCAGTGAACAATATTTTACATTTCCTCCCAGCAGCTTCCCGATAGAGCGGGTGAGGGTCTTGTCGTCGCATGTCACAAATGTAAAGGCATCGCCGGTTTCACAGGCCCGGCCGGTACGGCCGATACGGTGGGTATATGCCTCCGCCGTATTCGGAATATCGTAGTTGATCACGTGGGACACCTTCCGCACATCAATACCGCGCGCAGCCACATCCGTGGCCACCAGAATTTTATACCTGCCGCTGCGAAATCCATCCAAAGCTTTCTGCCGTTGACTTTGAGATAGATTGCCATGCAGGGCCGCTGTCTTGTAACCGGACTGGTCCAGGTGCTGGGCCACCCGTTTCGACCGGATTTTGGTGCGCGTAAACACCAGCACCGGACCGGTTTCCGTGGTTTCCAGAATTTTATCCAGCAGGACGTTTTTGCGCTGGGTTTCCACCGGATAAAACGTGTGGGCTACCGTGGATGCCGGTTGGGAATGACCGATTTGAAAGGATACCGGATTCTTGAGGATATCTCCCGCAAGACCCCGGATGTCATCGGGCATGGTGGCGGAAAACAATAATGTCTGGCGTACGATTGGCAGGCATTTGATGATTTTGCGGATATCCGGCAGAAACCCCATGTCGAACATCTGATCCGCCTCATCTAAAACCAGCACTTCAATTTTGGACAAATTGACGGTTTTCCGGCTGATATGGTCCAGCAAGCGGCCGGGACAGGCGGATATGATGTCCACGCCCCGTTGCAATGTCTGGATCTGGGGCAGGATGCCCACTCCCCCATAAATGCTTAAACTGCGGAGCCCGGTTTTAAATCCCAACTGGCCGATGGCGTCATGGGTTTGTTCGGTCAGTTCCCGAGTGGGCGCGATAATCAGGGCGCGTACCACGCCTCGGGGTCCGCCCATAAGCCGCTGAAGAATCGGCAGCACAAACGCGGCGGTTTTACCGGTTCCGGTTTGGGCCAGCCCCATGACATCCCTGCCTTCCATGATGGAAGGTATGGACTCTGCCTGGATCGGGGTCGGTTCGGTATAGCCGCTCGCCTTGACGCCGGCAATAATTTTTTCATGCAATTGAAACTGGTGAAAATTCATTAATAAATACTTCCTTTAACTGTGGTGTGACTGATCTGTAATTATTTCGGGCCGGACGGCCCGCAATTGAACCCCGGCTTGTCCGGGTGTATTCGACAATAAAAAAAAGCCCCGAGGATTTTTTTATTAAATCCTCGGGGCTTTGTGTGTAAATCGGGTCGGATCTTCTATAAAAAAACTGTTTGCTGTCTTTTATGCGACAACTGCCTCCATGTCAACAACTTTTCATTTGTTTAAATCAGAAATTCCGCCAGATTGACCTTATAGGCGTTGGCATCCAGGGTTTTCACAATGGATTTGGCATAACCCCCTTCAGGGCTTTTCTCCGATAAATCAACCGTATGAACGTCAACCTGCTTGCCTGAAGTGTCGGTGAGTATCATGACATGGGGCCGGTCGACAAAAATCGGATTGATTTCATAAACAAGAGCCAGCTCTTTTGAATCCAGCATCACCAGCGTGCCGATGGGATACACCCCCACCATGTTGATAAAAAACTGCAACAATAACGGGTCCAGTTGGGTCCCTGCCTGTTTAATCATTATATTCAATGCTTTATCAGGAGACATAGACGTTCTTGAATACACCCGCGCCGATGTCATGGCGTCATATTGATCCGCAAGACTGACGATTCTGCTGTACAGATCGAGCGGCGGGTATTTTTTTACCGTTGGGTAACCGGTGTTGTTATAATACATATGATGTTCAAACGACACAATGGCGCTCCGAATGGACGTGTAATCCAGCCGCCGCATCTTGAGCAAAATCCGGACCCCTTCCACGGGATGCTTTTTAATGATGCGCCAGTCTTCGTCATTCAGACTAGTGGGCTTGTTCAGAATTTCGGTGGGAATTTCCAGCTTCCCGATATCGTGAAACAGGGCGACCATGCCGAGTTCGGTCAATTGCTTCATGGACAGGCCCAGCCGTTGCCCCAGAGCGATGGAAAATATGCTGACATTGACCGAGTGGTGATAGGTATACTCATCATAATCCTTAATGGAAGCCATGCTCAGCAACAACTGCTCTTCATCCAGGATATGATTGACCATGGACACGACCATGCGCTTGGCTTTTTTAAGATCAACCGCCTCCCCTCCCCGAATGGAATTCATCACTTCTTTGGCTACGGAAACCGCTTTAAAATAGGTTTTTTTTACCATTTTGCGGGCATCCAGAAGGTCCGCTTCCACAATATGCTTCAGCTTTTCAATGAGTATACTGTCCACATGAGCCAATTTTTCCCGGATCATTTCAAAGGAATCGGTTGAGGGTGCTTCAACAAACGCTTTGGTTAAGGCGGTAATATCCGCTGAAGCCGGCTCGTGTTGAAAGGCAAGGGTGCCGACATCCCGGGCTCTGAACAACCGGGCAAGGTAATCGAAATTGATCATTATCTCCGAAGAATACCGGATGCGGAAATCGTTCACGAAAAAGAACTCGCCCCGTAACTCGAGAATAAAGGTATTTTCGCACTCTATAAATTCGGAAACCAGGACAAGCAGCCGGTTGATGGCATTCATCACCGCGATGTTATCGACATGATGCACCTCAGCCGATCGCAGGACAACCGCGAGCTGGTTTATCATTTCAAGCTTCGCTTTCGGTGAATCAGCCCTGTAGCCGACTTTCATTTTCAATCCTTTGAATCGCGGTTTCTAAAAATTCCCGGAACAATCTGTTGGGGGTCCCCCGGTATTTAAACAAATACGGCAATGCGCTTCTGTCGCCGATCAAGCCCAAGCCGTATGCGGCGCAGGCCCTGTTTTCATAGGCCTTTGCACTGCCGAACAAGACTGTTTTCGTCAGGGTTTTGATCAAGAAATCAACGAGTTCCTTGCTTTTCCAGGAAGCCAGGACATGAAAAAATTCCTTTTTTTCGTTAAAGTCCTTATTGTTAAAACTCTTGTCCGAAATTTTCTCCAGAACCGTTGTTTTGGCCGGCTCGGACGACAAACTTCCCAAGGCCCTCACCGCAACCAGCCGCGTCTGCATATCCGGATCATCAAGAAACGACTGAAGGGTCGGCAATATCCGCGAATCGCCCAACTCTCCCAGAGCCCGGATAACCTCTTTTCTGACCCGGGCATCCGGGTGGCCGACTGTTTTCAAAAGGTATTCCACCGCCCGGCCGTCTTTGCTTTCCCTTAAAATATAAATAATATTTCGGACAACATACCATTTGGGACTGGCCAAGCCTTTGGTGATGGTCAGGAGACCTTTCGGACACAACACCACCAGGGCATCAATAATGACTTTGCGGGCGTGGATACTCTCCAGTGACCCAAGCAAATCCATCAAAGGCGGGATTGAATCCTTATCTAAAAAACGAATCAATTCCCGAAAGGGTTTTGGGTCCGGTTTCTGTCCGCTGTCGAAGTATCGACCCAAAAGCTCAATGATAGGCCCGCTGCCGGCAAAGTGGAATACGCTTTTGATATGTTGCTTGACGATGTCGTTAACCCGGTCGTTTTGAGATATCCGGCTGAGTCTTTCCAGAGTGGCTGTGACAGCCTGTATATTTCCCTGTCTGACGGCATATTCAATGGCGCTGTTAAAATAACCGGCAACATCTTCCATCTCTTTGCCGGTTTTCGCCTGATAGAAAATCTCAAATATAATGGTCATGAACTTGTCGATCTTATCCTTGGCATCATCTTCAAGTTCAAGAAAAAGCTTTTGCAGATCGCTATCCGTCAACGATACGATGGCCGGATTCGGTCTTTTTGTTTCCACCGCCACTGCGTCATCGTAAGCCGCCTGAAAACTGCCGGGCCCGGTTTTCTTATCCTTAACCGCTGCGAACGCCCGGGCTTCTTCGTCGTCATCGCTAAGAATCTCATCTTCAACGAGATAACGTATACACGAAAAATCCCTTTCCCAGAACAGGGTGACGACATCATCATCCAAAATTTCCTGGTCAAAATCGAGGGAAATAATTTTTAAAAAGGACGCCAGTTCCTCAACAGGCATTTTTTTTTGAAAGGTGAGTTCCCGCAAGCCGTCTTTGAATAGAAAAAACGAAAGGTTTTCGTTCCTCTGGTCAGTGTTGTGATAGATTAATTCATCCTGATAATAGATATCATGCAACCGGACACGAAACAGCAATTGATCCCCGAACTGGAAAAACCGGTTGAATTTCTCGAAGCTTTCCTCAATGGTTTTGACGTAAAGGGGGTTGTTCGCGGGATACAACCTCAGATTCTTTCTCGCCTTGAGCAATGCCTGGAGAACGTCTCTTGCAGCTCTTATGTCTTCGCCTGTTTCCATCCCCATCACCTTTGATTGCGTTTATCCCGTCAAACCATATCCGGCTCGACCGACTAAACTAAAACGGATGCCCCGGAACCCACCCGTCTCGCGTTTTTTCGACAATACATTAGCAGATTTATACAGAAGTGCAAAAGGATTCTCTTCAGGCAGGACGTTGCCCACCCGTCTGGGTTTTACGTTATGCCACGATGGGGAGGAAAAAATATTCTACTGCATCTTCTCCCAAATTTTAAGTTCATCAACAGTAAGCGTGGCGCTCACCCCTAACTGACAAAGAGGATCATCAAAAAGGCCGCCTATTAATGCATGATTCTCTATACCAACCATGCCAAATGGCCGAGTTCACGGAGTGTTATCGTGATACCAGTGAACAAATTCATCTCCATCCATAACTGAATAAT
>JBAQUK010000037.1:0-5711 GCA_049297455.1 Desulfosalsimonadaceae bacterium
TCAAACCGGTTTACTTCTGTTGGGATCATGATGTATACTCCTTTTTTATAAATGCCCGAAATTGGACAGATACGTGGAGTATACACCATTTTTGATTTTTCCGCCGCGTAGCGGCTTCGTTCAACAATGCAATTAACCGGAAAATTTGGCCTGTGGCCAATTTTTCGGTTATCGCTGGCATTAAGTGTCAAAATGGAGGTGAAAATGAAGTTATTTATTTTTTTGTTTGTGGCTATTTCCCTTGTGGGGTGTAGTCAACCAACTGTCGATGCATCTTCAGACGAATCCATGAAAACTTCGATTGCAAAAGTAAGGGAATCTCTTCCAGCGGAAAAAAGAATCCAATTCGACGAGGCACTCCAATTGATGGCTTTCGGTAAAATCGATTTGAAATCTATTTTCACGGAAGGGGCCGCAGGTGTAGGTAATCTTAAAGGGAAAATGAAAGATGCCGTTCACGGCAAGACAGGGGAACAAATAATCGCAGAAGCAGCCCAAATAAAAACTGAAGAAGAAGTTAAAAGCAAGGAAAGAGATTTCAAAAAAATAGCAGAATTAGAAGAAAAGAAGGCTCAAGAAAATAAGATACTACTTCAATTAAATCAACTAGAAGTTAAAATTAAAAAGTTTTATAAATCAGAGGTTGCATACACCAGTTCTTTAAAGGCTGATGCATATGTTAAAAATAATTCAAAAAAAGCAATATCTGGTGTTCGATTTGAAGGTACATTAAAAAGCCCTGACAGATCAGTGCCATGGGGACAGGATACTTTTGATAAGAGTATTTCAGGTGGATTAGAACCGAATGAGGAGGCAACTTGGGAATTATATCTCCCCAGAGACTGGAACTATTTAGATTACCCAGAAAATACAATACTTACAGTGAAAGTTGTTCGCTTATGGGATGCAAATGAAGAGTCTATTGGTGCTTCAGATTTATTTTCAAAATGGGATGAGAAAGAACTTAAAGAACTAAAATCAAAATACAATTTACAGTGATCTTAGTTATTCTTTTGGGAGTTCTATAAAAAAAGAAGAAAAACAATTATTATTATAAGAAGAAGTGCTAACAAAAATATGCACGTGGATTCAAGTGATATAATCGTTCGACTAACCAAGTACGAATAATATGGTGACAAAGCGCAAGATATTACAGAAGATACTTGCCGGATCGAAAAATATCCGATTCTCTGATATGATAGAGCTGGCGGAAGGCTTCGGGTTCCGGCTTTCGCGGACTGACGGCAGCCACCACATTTTCGTGCACCCTGACGTTCCGGAGCTTGTCAATCTCCAAGAGATAAAAGGGCAAGCGAAACCATATCAGATGCGCCAATTTCTAAAATTGGTCGAACGTCACAGCTTGAAACTGGAGGAGGACAAATGAGAGATTACCATATTAACATTTTTTACTCTGAAGATGACGAGGGTTACATTGCCGATATACCCGATCTGGATGCCTGTTCTGCTTTTGGCCTGACCCCTGGCGAGGCGCTTCAAGAGGTCCAAAAAGCCAAAGAGCTTTGGTTGCAGGCCGCCCGGGCTGAAAAAAAACCGATTCCTCCTCCGAAGTACCGGCCGGTTATCTATCAAGCCGCATGCGCCTGAGAAGAGTCCTGACGCTCAACACCTTATAACCATTAACAATTGATTTTTGATTATTAACCATGACTTTACGGGTCGGCATTGCACGGGATGAGCGGTTTCTGGAACACAAAACCGGCCATTTTCATCCGGAACACCCCAAACGCCTGGAGGCGGTGTACCGGATGATCGACCGGCATTTCAAAGACCGGCTCATTCCCATACCCCCGGAGCCGGCCACTCTAGAACAGATGGAAAGAATCCATTCCCAGGCCTATATCAAACGGATCTTAAAAACCGCGGATCAGCGAATCACCAGCCTTGCGCCGGACACACCCATCAGCGCGGAGAGTTATCTGGCGGCCTATCTTGCGGCCGGGGCGTGCGTGAAAGGTGTCGACAGCCTCATATCCGGGGTCTGCGACGCGTTTTTCGCCCTGGTGCGGCCCCCCGGCCACCATGCCATGCCGGACCGGGCCTCCGGATTCTGCCTGTTCAACAATATTGCCATCGCGGCAAGGTACGCCCTGGACCGGTATGATCTTGGCCGGATACTGGTGATTGACTGGGACATTCATCACGGCAACGGCATTCATGATATTTTTTATAACGCTAAGGAAGTCCTGTATTTTTCCACCCATGACGACATGCTGTTCCCCTATTCCGGAACGATAGAAGAAATCGGAGGGGACAATGCCCGGGGTTACACGGTCAATGTGCCCATTCCCAGGGAACTGGCCGATGACGACATGATCCATCTCTACCGGGAAATCCTGCGGCCGCTGATAAAAGGATATCAGCCCCGGCTCATCATGGTGGCGGCCGGATTTGACGCCCACACGGATGACCCCATCGGCCGGTCCGGGCTCACGGAAGCCACTTACCGGGGCATTACCCGGCTGCTCATGGAGCTTAGAACTTTGGCGGATGATCCGCCCCTGTTTTTCGCCCTTGAAGGCGGCTACAATCAGCGGGCTCTGGCCGAATCGGTTCAGGCGGTCTTAACGGAGCTGACCGACGGGCCGACCCCGCCGCCCAAAATTTCGCCGAGTCAAACCGCCCTGGATCTGGTGGCCCAGGTCAGGTCCGTTCACGCGCCTTACGGAGTGTTCCATGATTAAAGCCCGCATACCTGCCCGAAACCATTCTGCGAACATCAAAGCCTATGACGAATTCCGCGCCCGTTTTAAGTGGTCGGACATGGACCATGAGTTTTCCTGGGCCGGAACCGACCGGATGAACATCATTAAAGAGTCCATTGACCGGTGGGCAGAGGATGCGAAATTATGCGACCACCCGGCCCTGATTTTTTCAAAGGCCGGGAAACAGGAGATTTTCACCTACGGCCAGATGAAAACAAAATCCTGCCAGTGGGCCAACATACTTAAATCATATGGATTTACCGCTGGAGACAGGCTCATTCTGCTTTTGCCGCCCTGCCCGGAAGTCTTTTTCGCCATGTCCGCATGCGCCCGCATGGGGGTTATTTTCTGTCCGGTTTTTTCCAGCTCCGGTTTTTATGAACTGGAGTCCCGGCTTGAGAACGCGGCCCCCAAGGGCGTGCTCACCCTTCCGGATCTGGCGGAAAAAATATCCCATGAATACGCCGGCCGGATGCAGTATATTTTGTTAACCCATGGCCCTTCGCCCGGACTGTTTGCCAATGAAAAAGTTATAGCCGATCTTCCCGATCGCATGGATACGGACTTTCCGCCGGTATTGCTGCCCCCTGACGCGCCCCTGTATCTGATTTATACCTCCGGGTCCACCCGCCCGCCCAAAGGCGTGATCCACACCCACCGGGAAATGACCGGCATCAAGGCGTCGGCCAGGTGGGCCCTTGATCTGAATCCCGACTCCATCCTGTGGACGGACGCCGACCCGGCGTGGATCACCGGCACCGTATA
Source organism: Desulfosalsimonadaceae bacterium (assembly GCA_049297455.1). GTDB lineage: Bacteria > Desulfobacterota > Desulfobacteria > Desulfobacterales > Desulfosalsimonadaceae > SURF-3. The sequence goes on from JBAQUK010000037.1 coordinate 3,492, forward strand.
CGGTGCGTTCGGGCCCTGGCTGTGCGGGGTGACCTCCTTTGTTCAGGGGTATCCTTTCTCCGCCGCCAACTGGTATTGGACTTTGGAGAAATTCCGGATTTCCGTATGGTACACCACCCCGAAAGTCATCCGGGATCTCATGGAGGCCGGGGACGATCTCTCCACCCGATACGACCTTTCGGCACTAAATCATATCGCCACCGTGGGCGCGCCACTGGTGCCGGAATTGTTCTACTGGGTGGAAAAGCATCTGCGCTGCTACCCCCATGACACCTGGTGGATGTCGGAAACCGGCATCATCTGCATCGCCAACCTGCCCTGCAGCGACATCAAGCCCGGCGCCATCGGCAAACCCCTGCCCGGCATCGAGGCTGCCATTGTCGACGAACACGGGCAAAAACTTCCTGCTCTTTCTCTGGGCGAACTGGCCTTGAAAGCCCCCTGGCCGGGGCTTACCAGCGGGTTGTGGCAGGATAATGAACGCTTTGAGCGGTATTTCACCGGGCAGGGCTGGTTTATCACCGGCGATATCGCCGTGCAGGACGAAGAAGGGTATTTTTACCACCAGGGCCGGAACGACGACCTTTTAAAAGCCGGGGGCGACAAGGTCATCGGCCCGTTTGAAATCGAACAGGTGCTGTGCGTGCATCCGGCCGTGGCCGAGGCGGCGGTGATCTCCAAAGGCAGCGAGCCCGGCAAAGGCGTTTCTTTTCTCAAAGCCTTCGTCACCCTTAAAAAAGGATATATTCAATCCTCCCGCCTCAATTACGAAATCAAGACCTTCCTCAAAGGCAACCTGGCGTCTGACATTATCGTCAACGACATTGTTTTTTTGGACAAACTCCCCAAAACCCGCAGCGGCAAACTGCTTCGCCGGGTGCTGCGGGCCAGGGAACTGGGCATCCCGAGCGGGGATGCTTTGAATATGCAGGACTGAAATAGATTCCGGCCTTAACGGAGACAATCGTGACCAAGGAAGAATTTACAAAAAAAATAATGGCATTTGAATGCGCGGGATTTCTGGTCGTCATCATCATTTTATGGCTGGATGAAATTCTGGATATCCCTTTTAACATTTTCGGGGGGCAGGCGACGCCCATCAATTACACGGAAAGCCTGTTTGAAACCGTTCTGGTGGGGGCGCTGGCAGTCATCGTCGTGACGATGACGCGCCGATTGCTGGAAAAAATACGATACCTGGAAGGCATCCTGCCGGTGTGTTCATTTTGCAAAAAAATCCGGAAGGATGACCAGTGGATTAACATTGACAGCTATATCCGGGACCATTCCGCCGTGGAATTCTCCCACGGTTTATGCCCCGAGTGCCGTGAGGAACATTATGGATATCTGAAAAACGCCAAAGACAAACAAGGTTAATGATATCTCATTGATATTGATTGGTTTATATGTAAATGGCAATCCAAGCTTTTTTATCTGTGTTCGAGGTTATGACTAAATAGCCACCATGCTGCACTTCGAGAAGCTTCAATTGAAGTTTTTTATTTCTCCAATTCCTCCTTAACTGCAAACCCGATCTTTTCTATGGTATAAGGTTTCTTTATCAATTTTCCTGCCCCTAATCTCTGCGCCTCTTTGACACGGTTTGTTTCAGAATAGCCACTCGCAATGATAGCTTTTTGCCCCGGATGTAATTTAAGAATCTGTTTGTATGTATCAAGCCCGTCGATGCCAGGGTCCATAATCATATCCAAAATCATTAAATCTACTGAGTTATTTTGCAAATAGGCAGCAGCAGCTTCTCCGCTTGAAGCCGTGCTTACAGAATAACCCAATGTGGTTAACATTTCAGATACTAATTCTCGCTGTTCTTTCACATCATCAACAACCTTTTCTTTCAAGTTTCATCCAAGCTGTGGGAATGCTATAATGCGGAAAATAAAGCTGCATTTTCACAGAGAATCCGAAGATTGCACGAATGGTGCAATAAAGAAAAGGTGCCGGACATATTTGTTAAGCCGATTGAGAAATTACGCAATAATATTCTTAAATGTTAAATAAAAAAAAATTAAATCCCAGCAAACCCGCATATTGCATGAGATCCTACGGTACTACTGCCGTTAAGAGCCTTCTGAATAAGGGATTTTAATCGTTGCGGTCCTTTAACTTGCGTTAAAAGCTGGTTCACAGCGGACTGCTCTTTTTTTTCAATGATCTTGTTGACCATCAATTGTTTCTCCGCCATTGATTTCATCCCAACAG
>JBAQUK010000038.1:0-41460 GCA_049297455.1 Desulfosalsimonadaceae bacterium
GCAGAGGGGTTCAAGGAGTCGATGCGGATCGTGTTTGACGAACATCTGGGGCAATGGAATTATGTTGCCCTTTCTGGAACGACGGTTTTATAGGTTGCATAAGTTATTTTGTGCACATTCCTAAGGGAGTTTTTCCTTCAGCAGGCCAACACCCTGGAAATGCCCGTGGAGGACATTGTGGTGTCCGGACTGATCCGCAAAGGGATTCTCCAGACAACCCGCGATCACGGGGAATATTCCATCTGCGGCCTTTTGCTGCCGGTGACCCTGTCCCCTGTGGCCGGGAAACGCATTCGGCCGCGGACCGTCGGGCTGCCCCCGAACATCCATGCTGATCTTGATGAAAAACTGAAAGATGACTTGGCCAGATCGCGCCCCCAATTTATGTATGACTTGGCCGGATTCTATCAGTCCCTGAAAAAGGACAGGCCGGATTTCAGGTGACCCGGGTTTAATGATAAAAATACATCATTTTTATGAAATATTTCATTTGACAAAACTATATGCATTATTTTAAATAAGCACGAAAGGGGAAATAATACCCCGTCCACCGACATCAAAAACACGCTATAAAAAAAATTGCAGGGAAGGTGAAATATGAAAAAAACATTTATCATGATGATTGCGATGATTTTTTTGCTGTCGCTGTCGGCGTCTTCGGCGTTTGCCGGGTCAAAGCAGCGATACCGGTGGCAAGGCGTCGCCATGGGCGTGGGTGCGGCTATCCTCGGAAACGCCATACTCAACAATAGCCGGGATGATTATCACGGAGATGATTCTTACAGAGATCGTTCATACGGAGAGCACAGGGGATACAGGAACTATTCGTGCCCGGAACGGGTGGTGGTGGTGGATCGCGCCCCGTGCAATAGTTACTGTGAGCCCGTCCACAGCAGCGGCCACTGGGAAATCAGAAAAGTCTGGGTTGAGCCGGTATGCGAAAGCGTCTGGAACCCGGGACATTATAACAAGCACAACCACTGGGTTTCCGGCCGTTACATCACCATAGAAACCTCGCCGGGATATTGGCGGGAAGAACGGGTCTGGGTGGCTTGCCGGTAACTTTTAAATTTCACTCATAAAACCATAAAAAATAATTACTTCCGGGAGGGCGGCAAAAACCCTCCCGGATTTTTATGTCATCCGCATTGTTTTTCAATACGATTTACCGGTTGTTTTTATTCTTCTTTTTGTTTTACCCGGCTGCGGGCTTCTGCAATCGCGTCCGCAACATCCTGATGGCCGTAATGCTCCGCCGCGCAGAAGGCCGAGCCCATCTTTGTTTCCGCATACACATTTGCCCCGCTGGCGATCAGGATGTTGACGACTTCCAGGTGCCCTTCCGCACCGGCCAGAAAAAGAGCATCAATATTGGTATCATCGTCTTTCGCATTGACATCTGCCCCGTTGCTGATCAAAAATTGCACCATTTCCGCGTGCCCGGCTGACGCCGCCCCGGAAAGCGCCGTAGACCCTTTCGACACCGCGTGTTTGCCGATGGTATAAGTTTCGATGGTTCGCGCATTCACATCAGCGCCCTGAGCGATCAGCAGGTCAGCCGCCGAGAGATTGCCTTTGGCTGAGGCGGCCATCAGCGCGGTGGTTCCGTTTTTGGCGGCCAGATTCACATCCACGCCGGCGTCAATCAGCAATTGAAGGCTTTTAACATCGCCTGCTTCCGCAGCCGCGAGGAGTGCATTGCCGCCCGCAAATACCATCACCTCGCGATACGTAAAATCTTCAGACACCTTGGCCTGGGGGTCCGCCTTTTTGGCGAGCAGCAGTTGCACCATCTCCGGCCTGCCTTGGGCTGCCGCAGCAATCAAGGGGGGCACGGCCATGTCGGATACGGCATTTATATCCGCACCTTTTTCAATACAGGCGGCGGCCAGTTTCGGATCGCCATAGGCTGCCGCCAGCATTATGGGCGTGAACCCCTTTTCATCGGAAACGGTCACTTTTGCGCCGTGCTGCAATAAATTGTCCGCGATCTTGCCATGACCGCCGGCCAGGGCCGCCATCAAGGGGGGGGCGCCTTTGGCGAGGGTCCAGCCCTTATGCACAAACGGCTTTTCGATAGGGATATTGGCATCAGCGCCTTTTTCCAGCAAACGGGCAACGACGGCCTCGTGTCCGTTTGCGGCTGCCGCAAACAAAGGCGTCACTCCCGATTTGGTTGAGGCGTCAATAGTCGCGCCCTCGGAGAGCAATCTCTCCACTTCGCTCATCTCACCCACCTCAGCCGCCTTGATGAGCGGCGGCGTCCCGATGGCAGAACAGGCCTGCAATCCCAGACATATCATTAAAACAATAAACACCGGCAAACAACTCGGTCTTAATTTCATCATACCCACCTCTTACGTGTTTGGAAGTGAACCAGCCATAAACGAAAACAGTTTTTTATTAGCATAAAAACGGAACAACCAAAAGAAATAATCGTTTCAGCGGGGTGATAGAGGGCTAACTTCTCAAAAATAAAAGAGTTTCACACCCACGTCGCAGGCGTGAAACTCTTTCTAAAAAAAATCAAATAGTTTTAATAAAACACCCGAATAAAGTTTCCCCTACCCGACTTTTCGCTCGTAGCCGCTCCATTCCTGCTCCCGCAGCTTGAATTTCTGGATTTTACCGGTGGCGGTTTTCGGGAGATCGCCGAACTCCACAAATTTCGGGGCTTTGAACCGGGCCATATGGTCTTTACAGAACCCGATAATGTCTTCGGCGGTAACCGTGGCTCCGGGCCTTGTTTTCACAAACGCCTTGGGCACTTCCCCCCATTTGGGATGGGGCGTGGACACCACGGCCGCCTCCAGGACATCCGGATGTTTGTAGATGGTGTTTTCAACCTCCACGGTGGAAATGTTTTCACCGCCGGAGATGATAATGTCCTTTTGCCGGTCCATGATCCGGACATATCCGTCCGGGTGCATCACCGCCAGATCCCCGCTGTGGAACCACCCGCCTTCAAACGCCGTATCCGTGGCCGCCTTGTCCTTGTAATACCCCAGCATCACGTTGTTACCGCGCATCACGATTTCGCCGATGGTCTTGCCGTCCCTGGGCACGGGCGTCATGTCGTGGGGCGCCACCACATCCATGTACAGGGCATTGATATAAGGAACCCCCTGGCGGGCCTTGATCTGAGCCCGCTCCTCTGGGGCCAGCCCGTCCCATTTGTCCTGCCACTTGCACATGGTGTGCGGCCCGAACACTTCCGTCAGCCCGTAAGTCTGGGTGATATTGGCGCCCACGGCTTCCATATTCTGAATCACTTTGGGAGCCGGCGGCGCACCTGCGGTCATGATTTCAAGATGCCGGTTCAGGCGGATATCCTTTTCCGCCGCATGGGTGGACAAGGCGATCAGCACGGTGGGCGCGGCGCAGAGATGGGTCACTTTTTCCGCCTCAACCAACTGGTAAACGGCGGCAGCCTCCACTTTCCGAAGGCACACATGGGTGGCCCCCACCGCCGTCACGGCCCAGGGGAAACACCAGCCGTTGCAGTGAAACATGGGCAGGGTCCACAGATAGACCGACCTTGAGTTGAGCCCGAACTCGATCACCTCGCCCAGGGCGTTTAAATACGCGCCCCGGTGATGGTACATCACGCCTTTGGGAGAACCGGTGGTGCCGCTGGTGTAATTGATGGCCGCGACACTGTATTCATCCGCCACTGCACAGGGGACCGGGTCTTCCGTCCCGGTTTGCAAAAAAGATTCATAATCCGGACCGGACAGGGGTTTTTCATCACTGATATCGCAAATATTGACAATGGTTTTGGCGTATTTGAGATCATGCAGGGAAGGCGTCACGAGACCCGCGAATTCATTATCCACCACCAGTACCTTGGCTTCCGAATGGTTCAGGATATAACGCACCTCACCGGCGGACAGCCGGATATTCACACTCACCAGGGCCGCGCCGATCATGGGCACGGCAAAATGGGCCTCAATCATGGGTGGGGTGTTGGGACAAATGAACGCCACCTTGTCCCCGCTCCCCACGCCCGCTTTTTTCAAGGCGTCGGCCAGCCGATAGACGCGGTTTAAAAACTGCTGATAGGTATAACGGACGTCACCATAAATCATCGCGGTCTTGTCCGGATAGATGGCGGCGCTTCGGGCCAGAAATTTGACCGGTGTCAGAATATCGTAGTTGACGGTTTTTTGTTGCATGGTTTGTTCTCTCCTGTATGAAACGTTGAATTTTTGGTTGCATCCTCCGCAGACTGTTCACTGTTATTCAAAGGCCATGCCACATTGGTTAAAGTTTTTAACTTATTTAAATTAAAATAAATAAAAAATTAGCAGCGCAGAGACAAAAAAAAGCGGGACCGGTCATGAGACAAAACCGCCCCGCCAAAAGGGGGAATTTAAGGAGGAACTATTTTAAATTATGGATAAATCTATCTATTGGGAACGATCGTTCCCAATAGAGGCATTATCAATCCCAAACTTTTTAATTTTCTTGAACAAGGTCCGGCGATGGATGCCCAGACTTTCCGCAGCCCTGCCCCGATGCCATTGGTGCTGGTCAAGAGCCCGAAGTATTTCCCGGCGCTCATAATTTTCCACCCGCGTCAAAAGGGGCCTTTTCCGATCATCGCTCCCGGATGCGGACCCAATGGCCCCTTGACGGATCTCATCCGGCAGACACCGTTCCGGTTTCCACCGATTATCCAATTCCAATATAGTCGGCACCTCAAACCGGCCGAGGGTGACATACCGGTGCAGCACGTTCTGAAGCTCCCGGACATTGCCCGGCCAATTATAGGCCAGTGCCGCATCCAGCATTTTGCCGGTGACCGGGGGCACGGGGCCGCGAATGGCATACAATTGCAGAAACTTCTCGATCAGAAGCGGAATATCTTCCTTACGGTCCCGCAGCGGCGGCAGATGGATCGGAATCACATGGATGCGGTAATAAAAATCCGCCCGCATACCGCCCTCCCGGACCCGGTCCGCCAGATCCCGGTGGGTGGCCCCGATGATGCGGACCTTGGGATGGTGCATCCGGCCGCTCCCCACGGGCCGGAACCCCATGCCTTCGATCACCCGCAGGAGCTTCACCTGCATGCCCGGCCCGAGTTCACCGATCTCATCCAGAAACAGGGTACCGCCGTCGGCCTGATCCAGATATCCGGCCTTGTCCTGATCCGCGCCGGTGAACGCGCCTTTTTGGTGGCCAAAGAATTCACTTTCCATAAGGTTTTCCGGAACCGCCCCGCAATTGACCGCCACAAACGCGGCGCTTTTCCGCTCGCTCATGTCGTGAATGGCCCGGGCCACCAGTTCCTTGCCGGTCCCGGACTCCCCGTACACAATGGCGGTGGCGTCCGTGGCCGCAGCCTGCAATATCATCTCATAAACCTGCTGCATGGGCCGGCTTTTGCCGACAATCGGACCAAACCGGAACCGGTCCCGGATGCCGGATTTTAAGCGCACGTTCTCCCGGCTCAGGTAAACTTCCCGTTCCTCCAGGGATTTCTGGGCCTGTTTGCGTTCGGTGATGTCCATGAATGAGGCGATGCTTTGCCGGCCGCCGGGCAGCATGCCCACCTTAATAAAAATATCCCGGATTTCGCCGGCCCGGTTGATGATCCGGCACTCATATTCCGCCGGAGCCTGCCCGCCGGGGACCCGGCGGTCGTAATGGTACCGGGACATCATTGCCAGATCTTCGGGGACCACCACCTCGGACCATTTCATGAGCCCCTCGATTTCATGCTTGGCGTAACCGGTAAGCTTTTCAAATTCCTCATTGGACATCACAATGGTCATGTCCGGCTCGATGATGATGGAAGCGGCCCCGGATTTTTCAAATATGCTGCGGTATAATTCCGCGCTTATTTTGTCAGGCATTAAAAACCAAATCCGCTAAAAAATAAAGAATCCTGGCATGCTACGTCTCTTCAATGCCGGGATCAAAATCCGGAAATTCCGGCTTCCGTTTTTCCAAAAACGCGGACACCCCGTAAAAATATTCACCGGAACCGATCAGAGAAATGGCTTTCTCCGCCTCCAGATCCAGGGCCTGGGCAAAGGTCAGGTTCCGGCTTTGCCGGATCAGGGCCAGGGTGTAACTCACGGCCCGGGGGCTGTTTGCCGCAATCATGTCTGCAAGCGCCACCGCCTCCTCCAGACAGTTTGATTGACAGATCCGGTTCACCAGCCCGAAATTAATGGCCTCGCCCGCCTGAATTTGGCGCGCCGTGAGAATCACGTCGGCGGCCCGGGAAGCGCCGATGAGACGCGCAAGCGCCGCGCCGCCGCCCCAGTCCGGCATCAGTCCCAGCCGCACTTCGGAAAAACAGATCACCGCATTCGGATCCATGACCCGCAGATCACACCGGACGGCCAGCTCCGCGCCGCCGCCATAGGCCAGCCCATTGATGGCGGCGATGATGGGCACCGGCAGAGACACGAATCCATCCACAATTTTCCGGATATCGTAAATCAGCTTGTGGGCCGATGCCTGATTCTTTTTCTCCACCGCATCAATCAATCCGGATACCAGGGGATTGTCCGGGTGAATGTCAAAACCGGCGCAAAATGCGTTATCTCCGCCGCCGGTAATCACAATGGCCCTGGGCAGGTGTTCCTTCAATTCCCGGGTGACCCTTTCCAGGGCTTCAAACATGCGGTCGTTGAACGCGTTCCGGCGCAGGGGCCGGTCCATCGTTAAAATTGCGACCGCATCCCGGCGCTCCAGATGAATAGTTTCCTTGGACATATCCTTAAAACCTCCCAGTTAAAAATGGCATTTGTTGGATGAAATAACAGCAAAAACCTATCAAGTTTTAAAACCGACATCAATTGCTATTTGATGCAAAAGAACCGCTGCCTTAAATCTTCACCGGCGGCTGATAAAATCGCTTGTATGAAACGGATAACCGGATTAAATTAAAAGCCTGTCGACTGTCCGGATGATTTCAGACAGGTAACTGCGAACATAAGGCGACCCATGAAAAAAACAAAAATCATTGCCACCATATCCAACAAACATTGCGATATCCCGCTGCTGACCCAAATGTATCAGGCCGGAGTGAATGTGGTGAGGCTCAATACCGCTCACCAGACGCCGGAGGAAGCCTTAGAAGTGATCGAAAACGTGCGTGCCGTGTCCGACCGCATCGCCCTGATGATCGACACCAAAGGCCCTGAGATCCGCACGACCTTTGCTGCGGAAGACATACCGGTGAAATCCGGGGATATGCTCACGGTCAGAGGGGACAAGAATGGAACCTCCGGCACGGCCTGTCTGTTTGTCAACTATGACCGGTTTGTGGAGGACATGTCCCCCGGTGACCGCATATTAATTGATGACGGGGATATCGAACTGAGCGTGGTGGGAAAAAACAGCCGGTCGCTGACCTGTGAAGTCAAAAATGACGGATTTATCCGGGGTAGAAAGAGCGTCAACCTGCCGTCCGTCAAAATCAACCATCTGCCGTCCTTAAGTGAAAAAGATCAGGCATTTATCGAATTCGCCGCCGACCACGACATTGATTTTATCGCCCACTCCTTTGTCAGACGGAAAGAAGATATTCTCGCCATCCAGGAAATTCTGGATGCGAAAAAAAGCCCCATTAAAATTATCGCCAAAATAGAAAACCAGGAAGGCGTTGATAATATTGATGAAATTCTGGATCACGCCTATGGGGCCATGATTGCCAGGGGCGATCTGGCGGTGGAAATTCCGGCGGAACGCATCCCGATTATCCAGAAAAAACTCGTCAGAAAATGTATTGAAAGACGAAAACCCGTCATTATCGCCACCCAGATGCTCCAATCCATGATTTCCTCCCCCCGGCCCACCCGGGCCGAGGTGTCGGATGTGGCCAACGCCTGCCTGGACCATACGGACGCCGTCATGCTGTCGGGAGAGACCGCCAACGGGAAATATCCCCTGGAAGCCGTAAAAATGATGGCCAAAATCGCCATTGAAGTGGAATCCAGCCTCAGCACCTTTATTGATACCACCTATGAAACCAATAATGATGTGTCGAGTTATCTGGCCAAAGCCGCGGTCAAGGCGTCCCTGCGCCTCAACACCAAAGGACTGATCGCCGACACCATCAGCGGAAAAACCATCCGGAGTCTGGCCGCCTACCGGGGGGAAAACCGGATTTACGCGTTTTGCTATAACAAGCGCGTCATGCGGGAGTTGGCCCTGTCCTTTGGCGTGCGGGCCCATTACATGCAGAGGGATCTCTCGACCCACGAATTTCTGGAAACCGCCTTAAACAAACTGATGGATGAAAAGCGCATCACGGAAGACAGCCTCATCACGGTGCTGGCCGGTAATTTCGGCTCGGACTACGGGGCCTCCTATGTTGAAATCAGCACAGCAAGGAATCTCTTAAAACGGAAATAAGCGCGTTTTACCGGAAAACCCGGAAAAACGTCCCGGCAGAAAAACCGATTTGCACCCGAATGGCTGTATGAGGCGCCGTACCCATGAAAAAAATCCAGGAAAAAACATGCCGGCACTGCCATAAAACCAAACCGATCCATGCATTTTATGAAAACAAATTCAGCCCGGACGGCAGGTATGCTTTCTGCAAGGTCTGTTTTGACCAGTTTGCTCAAAAACTGAAAGAAAAACGCCAGCAGAAAGAGCAACAGCAAAGCGCCGCATTGCTGGCGAAAAAGGAACGGCGCCGCTCGTCAGACACACAGGTCGCCATAAAAAGAACGTGCAACGGATGCAATAAGACCGAAATAGTGGCGCTGACGGATGCCAAAACAGCCGCTCCGGTTCATGCCTGGTTTTGCGATATCTGCATCGAGCGGGGAACCCGGCGAATCGTCCGGAAAGACGCCATTGTAAAGGATTTTTCGGGACTGGAATATAAAATAACCAAAATCATCAATCCGGAGTTCGTGCTGGGGGTCGGAAAAACCAAAGAAGGCCGATGGAGCCGGAAGCCGGTCAAAATTTACGGCAACTGGACAACCGGCAAAGAAATACGTGAAACCCGCGTAAAATTATAAAACAATTAACCTTTCCGGTCACTCCGGATCAGGAAGCTGCCCCGTATCACGCCCATGACGATAACGCTTTTCCTGTTTATTGCCGCCATCCAGGCCCTGATTTTAGCCATGCATGCGGCCTTTTTCCGGAGCCTCATCCACTTTTTTCCCATCGCCGGCCCTGTTTTTAAAACCATTTTTTACGCACTCATGGGAATACTGGCATTTTCCTTTATCAGTGCATTTCTGCTGCTCCGCGTTCATGGATCGGGGATAGCTGTTTTCTATTACCGATTCGCCGCCACCTGGATGGGGTTTCTGGTACATTTTCTGGTGGCGATGGCCGTTCTCTGGGGCATCGTTCTTGTTTCAAAATGGACGGGCCTTTCCGCGAATCCTTCCCTGAACCGCCACCTGAATCATCAAACCATCGCCGGGGCGGTGCTGACGGCCGCCGTCTTGTTTTCGATATACGGCATCTGGAATGCGTTTCACCCGAAGGTCAGAGAAATCGCCGTTCCGGTCCGCCACGTGCCGGAACACTGGGCAAACCGCCGCATCGTTCAGCTTTCGGACATTCATCTGGGGCACATGCACGGCAAGGCCTTTGCCGAACGACTGGTCAACCGGGTCAACGATCTTGACCCGGACCTTATATTAATCACCGGCGATCTCCTGGACGGGGTGAACGGGGCGTATGAGGAGGTGATCAAACCCATCAACCGGTTGCACGCCCGGCACGGTGTTTTCTTTGTCACCGGCAACCACGAACATTACGTGGGCATCCGGAAGGCTTTGAATATCATAAAAAAAACGCAAATCCGGATTCTGGATAACGAGTGGCAGGACATTGACGGACTGGAACTGATCGGCGTCAGCTATCCGGGAATCGATGATTCGGCGGACATCAGAAATCTGCCTGCAAACAAACCTTCTGATCATGCCCGGATTCTGATGTTCCACACCCCCACCACGATAGAGAGGCATGCCGGGGATCTCGCGCATCGCCATACGCGCACCTACTGGATGCCCGACACGTCGTTTGACCTCAACAAACGATTAAACGCCGACCTTCAGCTTTCCGGCCACACCCACCATGGGCAGATTTTTCCCTTCAACCTGATCTCCCGCCTGCTGTTTAAGGGTTACGATTACGGCCTGAAACAGGACGGGGATTTCCGGATATATACCAGTTGCGGGACCGGCACATGGGGCCCGCCCATGCGCACGGCCGGAATATCGGAAATCACGCTGATCCGGCTGGTTTCCGCGCCGTAAAAATCAAATCCCCCCAAAAACCGCACAAACCGCCCGGCTGTTATTCTTTCACCCCGTGCCGTGCCGCGATTTTCTCAAGCATGTGCACAAACCCGGCGACCAGGGTATACAGGGAATCAATATGCAGATTATCGGCGGCCGTTGCGTCAAAAAACAGGTGAAAGCTGGAATCCATTCCGTCATCCGGCTTCCAGTAGCATATCAGCATGGGCATCCGGGGCAGAAAGTGCAGAACAATGGAAATATCGGATTCAAACAGATTGTCCACCTGGCGGCCGTCAAAAATATCCAGCAGGTCTTTAAAAAAATCCGTATATTCATCCGCCAGATGCTTTAACGGCTTTTCACACCGCTGCTCAAACAGAGGATTTCTGACCATGCCGTCCTTCAGTTCCCGGAAAGACACCCATTTGCCGGAAACCGGCGTTCCCCGTCCATCGATAATATAATGGAGCACCGGGATCATCAGCCAGGCATTGATATGGATATCCGAATAAAAACGGCCCATTGAATCCACGCCGAATTCCCTGCCCAGTATCCGGAAACTCAGCCTGCCGTCGGAAAACCGCCCCCCCACCCGGTCTGCTGCCTGGGATAGATCGATGGTTTTGATTTTTTCTTTCAAAGCCGCCACCGCATCCGCCATATCCTCCTCAATGGACTGGGCTTTTCGGGTATTTCCGGTATATTTCAGAATGATTCCCTGATCCAGGCGGGGACATTCCGAAAGCTGTCTTCTGCCTTTGAATACACCCGCGGCAAACGCCAGACAGGCTTTTTCACCGCAATCCCGGCAATTTGACTTATCCAGTAATTTGAAAATATCCATGGTTGTTTTCAGTTGCATCATCGTCACCTTCCTTCGTTTATTTCTATCGCGGCTCCAGCGTCAATTCTCCGGATGCGGTATTGACATCCATCCGGAACCGGTTCAAATAATTCAAGCCCAGCAAACCCAGGCCGGTCTGGTCGGGCAGATCAATGATATAGGCGGTCACATCATATTCAATCCAGTTGTCCAGTTGAATGGCGTCAAGCACCACTTCCGGCGCTTCGATCACTCCGCCTGCAGTGATCACCTTGCGGCGGGGGGCAGAACGGCTGTCAAGGCCCAGGGCTTTTGCCGCACTTGAGGGAATCGTCACCACGGATGCGCCGGTATCCACCACAAAACGCTGATTCAACCGGTTGTTGAGGACGCCGCTTGCCCGAATCTGGCCGGAGCCCGGGGGAAACCGGATAATAACCTTATCTTTTACATCTTCCTGAAATTTCACATTGAGTTCGTCCCGAAATGCCTGAAGCTGCCGGATTTCGTCGTCAGTCAACCCCAGGGGGGCCATCAGCACATCATCCGCAACAGCCGCCGGATGATCCGGCCCTTCGGCCTGCACCATCAGCTTGAGCACCTCCAGCATAAACCGGACATCACCCGTTCCGGCCAGGGCCGGACCGTCAAAAATTTTTGAAACAGCCGCCCCGCCTCCGGCATCCAGAATCTGGTCTATAATGGACCGCACCTCTTTGACCAGGGCGCCGCTTCTGAGATGCGGCGGCGTATTCTCCGCCAGAAGCATCGGGGAAAGACGAAAGCCATCGGCAAACGCCGAAAGCCGCGCCACCGGACTGTCGTCATTCATTGCATAAGCGGCGGTCATCTGCTCCTCCCGGCCCCCTTCAAAGGTCAACCGGTAAAAATCATCCACGCTCAATTCCACCACCAGATTGTCTTCATCCGGCCCTTTCCAGAGAAAACCGCCTTCCATGACGGGACCAAACGTCCATCCCACCATCCTGCCGTCCTGAATAAAGACACCCGGTTCATTGACGGCCGGGGGCAGCGACAGCAGAAGAACGTTCATCTGATCGGACTGAATCTCCGGATGGGAAAACGCAACAGCTTGATCGGAGACCAGCGACACCCAGGTCATAGGGGCGTTTGGCTGCGCGGGAAATACCGGCGGGCCGGAAAAGGGAAGGCCATTTCTGATCTGCCAGAGGCCCATCCCGTCCTGGTCCCCCAGAATGCCGCCCGCAATTTCAAAGGCAGCGCCATCTGTGGTCTCTATATACCAGTCCCGGGCCCCCAGGCTCACCTGGACGGGAACCGCGACCCAGCCGCCGGCAGACACCGCCGCCGTCACCTGAGCGATTTGATTGCCGGCGATATCCGAAAGCACCACCCGGCCCGCCGCCACCGGCACAGCGGGGGATTCGGTTTTCAGAAAGGGAAATAAAGCCCGGGAAGATCGGGAACGTTCCCCGGATTGACTTGTTTCAGGATCGATACCCGACACATCCGTATTCTGAAACAAACGGAAACCGACGCCGGTCCGCTGCAGATACAAGTAGCCTATGGATGCGGCAACCGCGAGCGCCAGCATGGCCGATACCATCAAAGCGCCGAATCGCCGGGGCCGGACTCCGAGACCGGTCCCGCAATTCGGGCAAAACGTGTAATATGGCTTCAGCGGGATTCCACAATTTTCGCATTTCATCGTTTGCATTTCATCAGTTTCATTTCATCGGGGGATGGCCCCTGTTTTTTGTTCATCATCACAACTCTGCATTATAGTAACCAATGAAAACCATAAATGAAAGTTTTTCCGGACAAAAAAGAGATCCGCATGGTGTTTACTGTTGATTTGCAACGCTGTGTTCGTGTACTATACTTGTAAAGCCGCATATTTGAAAGAATACGTCCACCCTGAGGCCACATGACCGACATGGAGCACCTTTTCGTCTCGTGCAGCGACCCGGGCAGAGTCCGAAAGCAGAATGAGGATTCTGCCGGACATGCCGTCAACAACACCATTGGCGCGGATTTATTCTGCGTGGCCGACGGCATGGGCGGTTATGGTTCGGGCGATCTGGCCAGCCGAACCGTGGTGGACGCCATCATCCGTGAATTCATGGCGGTGGATAGCTGGGATCCGGATTCCGCCCATCAGCAGATGGCCGGATTTTTCTCAAAAGCCCAGGACTCCCTCCGCGTCGTCAAGGGGAAAACCAACATTCTGGGCATGTTCGGCACCACGCTGTCGGCCCTGGTGCTGTTTCAGGACATTGTGATTTACGCCAACGTCGGAGACACGCGTATATACTGTTTTGACGGGGGAAATCTGGCACAAAAAAGCCATGATCACACCATCGTCAATGATCTGTTGGGGAAAAACCATATATCCATAGATGAGGCCCGGGTACATCCCCAAAAACATGTGCTGACCCAGGCCATCACCGGCGACGAAATCCCGATGGAACCTTTCATCCGGGTCGAGCCCCTGAACAGGAACCACATCTATCTGATCTGCAGCGATGGCCTGTACAACATGGTGGATGCGGAATTTATCCGTTCCGTATTAAAACAAGCCTCCATTTTTCAGGCAAGGGATTATCTGTTAAAGCAAGCCTATGCCAACGGCGCCACCGACAATATCACCTTCCAGATCATCAAACCTTTTGATGACGATATGACGGTTTCATGATATTATTAAAACCATCCGAATTAAAATTCCCGCTGGAATCGATTGGCTTGCCAAAAGTCAATCAATGGAACCGGGGGGCCATCAGCGTGGAATACGCCCTGTGCATGCTGGTGGCGGTAACGCTGATGATGGGGGTGGAATGGATGTTCCGCACCATGTCCATCGAAATTATGGATCGATTTATCGATATGGTTTCACAATTTCCGGATATTTAAGGCTGGCAGGTTCGGCGGCAGGCGTCCCGGGGTCGGCGTCGGCTGAAAAAGCCCGATGGATCCCGCAGGATTAAGACATCATAACGTTTCAATGATTTCAAAGGAGGAAAAAAATGTTCAAAAAGCTGAACGACTGGATGATAACGACCTATGTTGGCAAACGGGAGGATTTCAGAGAAACCATTAATCGTTTGATGGGTAACGAGCGGGGGGCAGGAACCGTTGAATACGCGATGATCATTGCAGTTATCGTCGTAATGATCATTGCGGCGGCCATGACCATGGAAGGACCGGCGAAGGAATTTTTCAAAGGGGTCATCGAGAAGGTTAAAAAGGCGGCCGGCATCTAATTGCAGATAATTGCAGACCGGCATCATCCGGCGGCGAAATTTTGGCATTTAACCGGATCACCCTGACCCGCCCGGAATCGCAATCAAATGATCATAATTATTGAGGCCGGCGGGATTCTCCCGGCCCGCCGGCCTCGATAAAAAACCATCATGCCCATCCCGTCCGGGGAACACACCATACCGGCGTTTACCGGTTGATGATGCACAACTCTCTGATTTGGATAAGAATAATCTTTTATTCAGGGGAAAAACGGTTGAAACACCCATGCCTGAAACAGCAAACCGGCGCGGCCACCGTGGAGTTCGCCTTCGCCATGATGGCATTGTTTGTGTTTTTCGCCATTTACATGCAATTTGTTCAAATTTTTATCGCCCGGGAACAGGGCGCATTCGCCGGATTCGCAGCATCCCGGACCTGCGCCGTCAAAGGTGAAAAACCCGCCATCCGGGCGGCGGCGGCCATTGACCCCGATGCCGCCATCGCGTTCAAACCCGGAGGGATTGAGATCACCCGGCATGTTCCCATTCCTGCGGGCCTCGACCGGTTTTTAACCCAGGGCCAGGGACGGTTTACCGTCATCCACCGTTCGCCGGTGTTTATCGAACCGGCACCCAAAGACGACAATCCGCCGCCAAATTAAAAAAACAAAAAATGATCATGCCATCCCCTCAAACCATGAAACCATCAGACAGACTGGGCCAAAAAGGATCCATCACGGTCTTAATCGCCTTTCTTCTGCCGGTGATGCTTCTGATGCTGATGATGATCGTCAACATCAATCATCTGGTGTTTACTAAAATAAGGCTGCAAAACACGGTGGATGCCTGCGCACTGTCCGCAGCAGCGGTCCAGGCGGCAGGCCTCAACGAAATCGCCGATCTCAACCGGGAAATGGCAAAAGAAAATAAAAAAATCCTGAAAATCCTGGGCGGCGGCACCTGGTACGACTACCGTCAGGCGGATAACGCCCGAAAGTTTTTTTATAACGGCGGAACCGGGGTGATTGACTGGATTCAACAGTATCAGAAAAATTCAAATACCGATTTTGCGATTCAGTCCGAGACAGCCGCCCAGCAGGTCAGGAAATGGAATTTTCCCCAAACCATATTGACCGCAAAGCATGACAAAACCCAACTGACCCGATTGAAGGGCCATGATCAAACCGCAACCTTTGTCTATTACACGGTCACGCCCCCCAAGGGTTCCCCGGTGCCCACGCTTCACTGGTTTGATCCGGATGATCCCAAATACGAGGGAGGTCACGACGGCACGCTGACCCTCCCCATGCTCAGGACGGTTCCCCTGCCCGGCAGATTCCGGATTCTTGAAAAAATGGAAAAAACCGTATCCACCTATGTGGACTATGAAATAATGCTGCCCAGCCATGGCTTTATTCTGGCGGAATCGATTTTTAAAAACGTGCCCGTACTGACGGCCAAAGCAAAAGCCCGGCCCGCCGGTGGCGACATTTACCTCGGAAAACCGGAATACAAGGCGGTCCTGTTCAGGTAATGATGATCATAATTAACCACATACGCCTTGTTCGCCATCATACCGGCGGCCCCAAAAAAGGGCAAAGCGGACAGGCGGTGATTGAACTGTCGTTAATGATGACGTTTCTGGCAATCATTCTGCTGGCGCTGGTCATCATTCATGAGCTGGGGTACAAAAATATTCTGGCGATAGAAAAACTGCGGAACGATATGCGCATTTCCATGGATCAGAAGGCCCCGGGGCCCTTTGCCAGAAACATGGTCCGGAAAGAGATCTTTGTGGATGTTCCGGGCCGGATGAAAGACATTTTGGGCGGGCCGTTCATTTCCCGGACCCATAAAATCGAATATTACGAAGGTTCCTATCAGGGTACAGGCGATAGTTTTTATAAAAAAAGAAAGCTTTACCGGGAAATACTCATACAGGATTGAGGTGAAACCATGTCGAATACGAAGGCGTTACTGATTTCTCTACTGGTGGCCATGTTTGCGGTGCTGATGCTTTTTTCCTATCTTTCCAGCCGTGAAAAAGCGTTGCTGGAGATGGCGACACCGATCCAGGTGCTCATGGCCAACCGGGACATCCCCGAAGGCATACGGATTGATGCGGACATGCTGGAAACCGTCAAGATTCCCCAGAAATTCGTTCAACCCGGATCCTTCAACGACCCAAAGCAGATAATCAACCGGAACATCAATGTGCCGGTTCTCAAAGGCACCCAGATCATCGAATCCATGTTCGTCTCATCGGAAGCCGAAAGCATTGCCTCCAAAATACCGGCGGATAAACGGGCGTTCAGCATCTTCGTGACGGATGTGACGGCGGTGGGGGAGTTGATTCAGCCCGGAGACATGGTGGACGTGATGGTGACCGTTGAAGCGGGATCTTTTCAAAATGGACAAGGTGTCAGCGAGGAAATCATCACCCGGACGGTCCTGGAAAACATACTGGTTCTGGCGGTGAATCATCAGTCCAGCAAGCGCCGGGCCATTACGGCAGGAGATACCGGCCAGGAGGCGGCCGGGAGTGTTTTCAAAAACGACCAGGACCGGATGAGCCAGAAAAGAGAGCCCTTCAAGACCCTGACCGTGTCGCTGTCGCCCCGGGAAGTTCAGATTCTCAATCTTTCCCAGGAAATCGGTACCTTGTCCGCCGCTTTAAGATCGAGCTGGGACAGCGGCAAAATCGAAAACCTGCCACCCCTGTCCGCTCAGGAATTTTTGGGAATCAACAAAAGCATCATTCCCAGGGCCAACCCCGCATGGATAGAAATACGGGGCACGGAATCCTATGCCAGGTAAAAAAACCCAATAAATCGACATGAGGAGATTTGATCGATGAAACGGCCTCTATGCAAATTCTTTTTTTTATGCTTTTGCGCCACCCTGATATTGTGTTGGTCAACCGGTCCGCTTCATGCCCAGTTGCCGGACAAAATTGAGATTACAGCCGGTGAAAGTCAGGTGTTGAGAGCCGACTTCGCCATCGAAAAAATCGCGGTGGGTGATCCGGAAATCTGCGGCGGGGCCAAAACCAATGATCAGGAATTTCTGATCAACGGGAAAAAACCCGGACAGAGCAACATTTTTATCTGGGGGCCGGCGGGTCAGCAAGCGGAAATCCAGGTGATCGTCAAAAGCCGGGAAGCCTCGCTCTCCGCAGACGAGCTCCGGGAGATCATCCGGGATATTGAGGGGGTTTCCGTGCGGGTGGTGGGCAGCCGGATATTCGTCGAAGGCGAAGTTTTCACAAACAACGACATGAAACGGATCGAAAAAGTCATCGAAGGCATGCCCAATGTGGTGAACCTGGTGGAATTCAGCCCGGTGATGAAAGATATCGTCAAATCCGAAATTGAAAAAGCCCTGGCCGCCCAGGGGATGAAGAACGTCAATGTGACGGTCACCAAAAACAATTTCATGCTGACCGGAAAGGTCGGCTGCCAGGCGGAATCCGAAAGCGCCCAGCGAATCGCCGAAGCCTATTCGCCGGAAATCGTAAATGCCATCTCCATTCAGCAGGCCGCGCCCAGAGCAGCCACAAGGAGCGAATACCGGCAGGCGCCGCCTGTCCAGTATTCCCAACCGGCCCCGGCAGTCCCAACGCCGCCGCCGGCTCCGGCAGCCCCTCCCCAGCCGCCCCCGAAATCCGTTTTAATTGAAATGTCGTTAAATATCATGGAAATCGAAAAAACGGCATTGCGGGATTTCGGCATTCACTGGAATCCGGGCGGCTCTCTGGGTGCGTCGGGTTCTTACTCCGGGGCATCCGGCCAGTCCCCCGGCCTCGGCGGCTCTCTGGCGGGAACCATTTCCGACCTTTTCCCCAAAATGAGGCGGATTCAGGATTCCGGCCGAGGCCGATCATTGATGCAGCAGACCCTGATCACCAAAAACGGGGATGCCGCCCAGTTTTTCGCGGGTTCCGAAATCCCTATCCCGGTGGCCCAGTCCGGCGGCACCATGTCCGTGGAGTATAAAAAGGTGGGCGTGACACTCAATTTCCAGCCGGAAATCGATTACTATAAAAACATTGTGAGTACCATCAACGTGGAATCCAGCTCCGTCACCGGCGCAGGCCCGGGCGGGGTTCCCATCATCAGCAACACCAACTTGAACACCGTACTCAGCGTTCCCAGCGGACACAGCATCGCCCTGGGGGGCCTGGTGGGCCAACGTGAACTGGAAGCATCGTCGTCTTCCCCTCCCGGCGGCGGCTCCTCCCTGTTTCAGGCCAACAAGGAATCGCGCCGGGAAACCGATACCCGGGAGGTGGTGATCTTTGTGACCCCCAGAGTACTGGGGGGAGAGCCACCCCCGCCGGCGGTCCAGAAGAAAATCGAATCGGATTTCAAACAGCAGGAACTCGAACGCCTCCGTCAAAAAGCGGAATAAGCGGCAGGGGCATCCGGTAAACCTTCAATACAAACGATTGTCTGAGCATGACGGGTCATATCATTTCACTTTACAGTTCCAAAGGCGGGGTCGGCAAAAGCTTCATCGCCGCCAACCTGGCGGTGGACCTGCGTCTGGATACCAAGGAACGGGTATTGCTCATTGATTTTGGACAGCCTTTTTCAAATGATATCGGATATTTATTAAGAATAAACGGCATCAAGCGGCTGGATGGCCTGCTGGCCATGGCCGACAAACTGCATCCCAATATGCTGAAAGGC
The DNA here is from genome assembly GCA_049297455.1 of Desulfosalsimonadaceae bacterium. Classification (GTDB taxonomy): domain Bacteria; phylum Desulfobacterota; class Desulfobacteria; order Desulfobacterales; family Desulfosalsimonadaceae; genus SURF-3. The sequence goes on from JBAQUK010000038.1 coordinate 18,974, forward strand.
TACGCCACACCCCATGGGTCCGGGGTCTCGGTTATGAATTTGTCCGACGGATTCCGGGATCTGGACGAAAAACTGCTCAATCCCGCAGCCATCAGTCAGGTGATGGGATGCCTGCAATCCATTTACGATTATATCATCGTCGACATCGGCACAAAATTCGATCCCGTTGTGGAAGCTATTTTTGAAAAATCCAGCATGATTCTGCTTCCCATAACCCCGGATACGCTATGCCTCCAACAGACAACAAACGATCTGCGGCTGCTCCGCAGCCGCAATTTTCCCAAAGAACGCATCCGGGTCATTGTCAACCGGTTTGAAAAAAACAGCCCCTTAAGCTGTGAAATCATCAGCCGGCAATTGGATAAAAAGACGGAAGTGGTCATTCCCTTTGATGCGGAAGCAGACGCCAATCTGGCCCAGGGCACTTATCCCGAGAAATTTCCCCGGCATCCCGTGACCCAGGCCATCGACCGCATGGTCTATACCCTGGTTCAGGAAAAGCAGTGCATGCGCCCCCCCGGCCAGGACAAGGAGCGCCCCGCCGACGCCCCTCTGGATCTGGATGTCCTGAAACGGTCCGTTCACGAAAAGCTGCTGGAATCCATAGATTTCAAAAAGCTCGACACGGAAGTCGGGCAGGACAGCGAAAAAACGGACGCCCTCAGAAGAACCGTGGCCCAGAAAATTTCCGAAATCCTCGACCAGGAATCCGGTCTTCAGGACCGGCAACTGCGGGCCCAGATCGTAAAAGAGGTATTGCAGGAAGCCCTAGGTCTGGGGCCTCTGGAAGACCTCCTGGCGGACGGGACCATCTCCGAAATCATGGTGAATAGCTGGAACGAAATTTTTGTGGAAAGGAAAGGCCGGCTCACCCGGATTGATAAGAAATTTTTTTCCGAACAGCATCTTATCAATATTATCTCCCGCATCACCGCCCCCCTGGGCCGCAAGATCGACACCAGCACCCCGATGGTGGATGCCCGCCTCAAGGACGGCTCCCGGGTCAACGCCATCATTCCCCCGCTGGCGGTCAAAGGGGCCTGCCTGACCATCCGGAAGTTTCCCGAAGACCGCATCGGCGTGGCGGAACTGGTAAAATTTGGCGCGCTGAACGCGCAGATGGTGGAATTCCTGAAAACAGCGGTGCTTGCCAAACTCAACATTCTGATTTCCGGCGGCACCGGGTCCGGCAAAACCACACTCTTAAATATCCTGTCCGGTTTTATTCCGGAAAACGAGCGCATCATCACCATTGAGGATTCGGCTGAACTGCAACTCCGCCAGCCCCATGTGGTCACCCTGGAAAGCCGGCCCGCCAACATTGAAGGCAAAGGGGAAGTGTTCATCCGGGATCTGGTCAAAAACAGCCTGCGCATGCGGCCGGACCGGATCGTCATCGGCGAATGCCGGGGGGCGGAAGCCCTGGATATGCTTCAGGCCATGAACACCGGCCATGACGGGTCCCTTACCACCATTCATTCCAATTCCAGCCGCGAAGCCCTTTCCCGGCTGGAAACCCTGGTCATGTATGCAGGGTTTGAGCTTCCGGTCAAAGCCATCAAGGAACAAATCGTAGGCGCCATTAACCTCATTGTTCAGGTGAGCCGATTCAAGGATGGTTCCCGAAAAGTCATCCAGATATCGGAGGTGGACGGCATGCAGGGGGAAGTCATTACTCTCGGGGATGTGTTTGTCTATCGCCAGCGCGGAGAAGAAAAAGAGCGGGTCATGGGCGAATTCGCCGCAACAGGCTACGTGCCCCAATGCATTGAACGTTTCAGCGAAAGAGGGCTCCATATTCCGCGGGAAGTCTTCTGGACCAGCAACTGACAGGATTCACAGGATAAACCATGAAAATCATTTTATTGACAACGCTCCTGCTCCTGTTCTGGGCAGGCATCTACTGGTGGCTGCGGGGACGGGCACTTGCCGGCGGACAGGCGAAATACAATCAATGGATTCTATCGTCTCTGGCGGACATGTTTTATACCGTGGATGAAAAACTGGTTTTCCGGGCCCTGGTCGCCCTGGCGGTAACGGGCGCGGTGGTGGGATTTTTTACTCCCGGCAAAGTTTCCCAGGTGGATCAGAAACGGACGATTGAACAGGCCGTCAAGCACAACCAACAGGGGGAATTCGACCAAGCCGCCCTGATTCTGGAGGAAATCGAAAATGTTGACTCGCCCCTCCTCCATAATGAACTGGGGGTTGCCTATCTCGGCCTGGGCAACTTTGACCGGGCTGAAAAGGCTTTGATGAAAGCGGCGACCCTTCTGCCCCATTACGGCAAAGCTCATCAAAATCTGGCCACCCTGTATCTGACGATGGGACGGTTTAAGGACGCTGATTTTGAAGCAAGCCGGGCCCGGGAGGCGGAGAACTACGATATCCCGTCCGACCGGATTTACAACCTGTCCGATAACTTAATGGATCAATTGGGCATCCGGATTTTTCTGGCGGCGCTTCTGGCCCTGGGAGGATACCAGCTTCCCAGGCTGATTATTTTATATCTCAGGCACCGGCGCAGAAAAAAATTCGATGAGCAACTGGCGGACGGCCTGGTGATGATCGCCAACGGCCTGCGGGCCGGACTAAGCCTGGTGCAAGCCATTGAGATGGTGGTCAAGGAAGGCAAACCCCCGCTGAGTCAGGAATTTGAGATGGTGCTGCGGGAACACCATCTGGGGTCCAGCCTTGGGGATGCCTTAAAGCATCTGGCCGAAAGAATGACCGGAACGGACACCAAAATCATGGTTAACGCCACGCTGATTCTCCTGGAATCCGGGGGCAATCTGCCCGAACGCTTTGACTCTCTGGCCCAGACCATCCAGGAAAGAAAACGGCTGCAACTGAAAATCAAATCCATGACCGCTGAAGGCGAAACCCAGGCATGGATTCTGGCCCTGCTGCCCCTGGTACTGGGGGTCATTTTAAACACCATGAACCATGAGGTGTTTTCCCTGATGTACACCACCGTGCTCGGATGGATAATTCTGATACTGATCTTTCTCATGGAGGCGGTGGGGCTGTTCTGGATGCTTAAAATCGTCAAGGTCAAAATATGAACCCATGAAACATCAACGGAATCAAAAGCGGGTTATTTTTGTTCTGGCATGCGTCGCATGCCTCCAGTCCGCCCAGTCTTTCGCAGTAACGACGATTGTACAACAAAAAGAAATGGTTATCGATTCAAAATGGAAAACCAAAGGCCGCTACACAAGCGAATTTCTGGTGGAAACCTCGCAAGGCGCGGAAGATACGAAGCTTTATCTGGACCATCTGGCCGCACAGCCTGATAAATTCAAGCAGCTGGTGATTCGGGTCCGCTTGCCCGATAAACGACAGCTAAACTGGAATCCTGCTAACAACGGTTTACCGGTTGGCAGCACGGTCCATGTGGATTACTCGGTATCGGCAATGTTTCCCGGTTTCGAGGGATTGTTCGCGGATTATTTCAGCATCGACCAGCTCCGGCCGATCAAACAGGCAAGCTATCTGATACGATTTCCGGGGAAAGTGCGGTTTCAATACCGGATAAAGCAGGGGGAAAAACAGTTTGAATTGCAACAGGAGGCGGATCATTTCCAGTGGTCGGCATCCCGGGTCCGCCATCTGGACCTCATGATCACGACGGCCTGCTCATGGGAAGCAATTAAAGACCGGTATCAATCACTTTATGCGAAACAATACCGCAAGGGACTGGCGCCGGCGGACATGCCATTCAGGCTGTCTGCCTTGGGCGCCTGTTCATCCGATCAAAAAATTGCTGCGGTGATGGGGTTTTTAAAAGACGACCTCGCGTACCGAGCCCATATGCTGCCGGAACACGCACTCATGCCGGATGATCCGTTAACCGTGATGAAAAGGGGATGGGGGGATTGCAAGGACATGAATTTGCTGGGAGTTGCATTGCTTTCCGGCATGGGGGCGGACGCTTTCGTCCTGCTGACGGAGACACCTCGCCACAGCCGATGGGTCCATCAATTGCCGGACCCGTTCATCTTCACCCATGCCCTGCTCGGCGTTTACACGAACGGCGCGCCCCATTATTACGACTATCAGGTCCCGGGAGTGGAAGCGCCCATTGAAGGGCGGATCATCCTGAAGATCGATCCCAAATTTCGTCCGATGACCAACGCACCGGCCGCCAACGAAAGGCATCCATGATGGAAGCGAACCCATTGATTGATCGGTTTATAGATGAGGCGGAATCCGATTTCGAACGAATCTCCCATATCGACAGCCTGCGGTCTTCGTTTCCGGTGTATGGCTTTATGGGGCTTATGACCTTGTATATCGGCGGCATGATTTCCATTTTATCCGGATTCAGGAATGCCGCCTGGGTGTTATTTTTCTTCACCATGATCGCCGGTGTCGTGTGGGTTTGGGTCAAGTTGTATCAATATTATGAACTTCGCTCGCCGCTGAAGAAAAAAGTGTTCCATTTCCGGTTGTCCCAGGCGCTCCGTGCCATGAACATACCGCTGGAAGGCCTGAAAAAACACAAAATGGGCTTGACGGCCACGGCTCTGGTCAACGGAAAAGGCCATGGGATCACCCTGGGTTACAGCCAGAATTTATGGGCCAATATGGGGGGCATCGTGCCCGGCACGCCCGTATCCACCGGAGGGTTGCGCGCCCCGAACCCGAGAACCTGGTTCCTGAAAATCAAGGGGACTTCCCCAAGGTTCCAAGACCTGACCGTCCGTGTCGAATTTTCAGCCCGCCAGAGCGATGAAGACACAGACAACGGCTTCGGCGTCCGGACGTATGACATCCCTTCGCCTGGGACAAATGAAAATAAATCCGCTCCCCGGACGGATATTATCCATGGCCTGAAACGGGCGATTGATCAGTCCATTTTAAAAGGAACCCTTGAAATTCAAAACGGAGATTTCACCCTGACGGTTTTTGATAATGTATACGCCATTTACCGGTGGCGGCGGCCGGTCCTGAGATACAAAAATTATCCGAATGACACCCGGCTGGCGGAAGCGGGAATTCCCGCGGCCCAAGCGGCGTTTTACGGAACAGACAAGCTCTTGCAGTTGCTTTTGTCCGAATAAAGCAACCCAGGTCGACAATGTTAAAAAAATCAGGAGGTATTTGACATGAAAACCCATCGTCTGATACTTGTGTGGACCCTTTTCAGTTTTCTCATGCAGACAACGGCGTCGCCGATTTTAATTTCCCGGGCCCGGGCCCAGGCCCAGACGCCGACAGCTTCCGCCGCAGCCCCCCGGTCTGCTGACGCGCTGTTTGACGAAGGGGTTCCCTTCCACCAACAGAAATTAATTTTTGAATATATACAATATATCAGCAATTCTTTCGCTCCCAGGGAAGGCTTGCGCAAGGCATCCGAGGAACTATCCGGTTTTCTCAGAAAAGATGATTTCTGGTTTTCCCTTAAAATCAAAGATGAGACCATGGCCGACCTGCTCTTGGAGGCCAATTCCGGCCGGCGATACCTGATTGACAAAACAGGGCCGGCTGAGGCCAGGCTGCATACGGAACAACGCCGCATTGAAAAATTGCTGATAAATGACCACGAAAACATCACCCGCACCGGCGCCGTGCCCGACGGTTTTATGGAAAGGACCCGGGAGCTGGCCTATCTCTATGATCTCCAGGACCAGCTCTGGGATATGAAAATGGCCATGCTGCTTAAAATCAGCGGGCTTTCCAACAACATCAACGTCAACTATATTTCAAAGCATCCCGGAGATTACCCCCAGGCAATTCTCCGTATTCCGGAATCCACCCGGCTTCTGGACGGCATTATCGGTTTTGCCGCCACCCACCATCAACAGTTGCTTGAATTGAAAACCCGCTTTCAAAACGCCCAAAACGACTATCAAACGGCAACAGCCGCCAAACTGAGGGAAGACAGAAAAAAAACAACCGCCCTGATGGATGCCGTGGGTCGCCGGTCCGCCGCACTCAATCAAAACGGGACCCCCAATGATCGTCACCACGCGGAACTGCTCGAACGCGTCAACGACGTGCTCCAGGACCGCATGGATGAAATCGACCAGCGCCTGGGACGCTCAGGAGAGTCCGAGGCGATCCCGAACGCCTTGTATATTCCCCCCGGCCTGGGGACATCATCGGAAAGCCGCCCCTTGGCGGACGCCTACAGGGAAATAGCCCGCAAATTTGTAGGTCAGACCGGTCAGAAAGTTGACCAAACCAAAAAGCTCAAATCATCCATATCGGAAATCCGGACCGCCGTACAGCAGGAAAATCTTTTCTACCAGACGCTCATCAACGATCTCAACATCCCTTCCGAGCAGAAACAGAAGATTGCCACCCAAAGCCAGACCACCGTCAAACAGTTCATTGATTCCTTAAAATCACTGGAAGAACCGGTTGATGCCATCCTCGCCCGGGCAGCTACCGTGAATTTTCAAAAACCTGACGAGATTATCGGCAGCCGGACCGCCGCATCCACTGCTTTTCGATTGAACCAGCAAATCGAGGGTCTGATTGAATTTTCAAACCGCATGGATGAAATGTCCCTCACCGTCAATCTCCACCTGTACGGCTTGCTGGCTGACATCGACATCGACCAGCCCCAACACCGCAAACCCTTTGAGATGCTGCAAGCAAGCGGCAAAGCCCGCAATCTTGCGGTAACGGATTTCAGCCAGCGGATAGCAGCCATCAAAGACATTTTTGAACAGGACGCGGTGGAGGCCCGGAACCTAAAAAAACTCGGCGTTGATATCATCCATCAGGGCCAGGCGTTTTTTGCGTCAAAAACCGGCCGTCTGACGGGAATCCTTGACCGGCATGCATCCGCCGCAGGCCAACCCTACTTTGATTACCTCACCGGCGCGAACGAACAACTGAAAACCCGGCTCATGGTCATCGACAAGATGCTGGCTGCCTCCAAAGAAGCCGGCGCCGGCAAACTCCCCCAGACCCCTTGCGCGGACTGTGTGCCGGCGGCGGCCGTATGGTCGGAATTGGCCGAGCTCGGCCCGGTATATACCGACACGCTAAAACAACTGGATGACCTGGCGGACATCGAGTCTTTTTATACGCCTGAAAAAATCAAGGCATCGCAAGTGTTCACCGATGCCCGCAATCTGTTTGAACTGAACCGCCGCCTGGGCAACACCCCCTACCTTCACCTCAACCAGAACAGTGTGGACGTGGTGTTCATCGCCGGTTCCCGGATGGTGGTGGTCAAAAGTATCGGTGATCCCGATGCAGCGGTTCTGGCCCGGGTGTCCACAAGCGTCGACCACCTGACGCAGGCCCCTTACATCGGCGGCTGGCTGTCCGACATCGGATCCGGTTTCGCCCATGCGAACGACCAATGGATCACCCCCCTGGGGCCTTCATTATTCGACAGGGCGTCGGATATTCTGTCGACCGCAAGGGAACTGGGCGGAAAAATTTCCACAGGGGTCCGATTCGCCCAAAACACTTTTGAAGGGGTTAAAAACGCCATCAAAACAGTGGGTAACTACGGTTCCAAGGCCCTGACCCTCACCGGCGAATGGATCGATAAGGCGTGGGAAAACGCTTTCATGAGTGACCCGAAAAACTATTCCTGGCTGAAAATAGGGGGTTATGTGCTGGGCGGCGCTGCCTGTGCGCTGGCCACTGCCGGAACGGCGGGACTTGCCGCGCCGGCGTGCATTGCGCTGGCGATTGCCGCGGGCGTTAATATCGCGCAAGGGGCCGTCGATGTCGCAGCCATGGACAAATACGGGTTAATATCTCAAAGTACGGCAGACTGGACAAAACTGGGGCTGGATATCCTCGGCATCATCGGCGGCGGATGGATGAACATCAAAGGCGCAGGGGCGGCCTGGATCAAAATGGGAAACATGCCCTACGGAACAATCAGGCAATTATTGACTTTTATGGGGCTGAATCCCAAGGATCTTTCAAGAATCCTTAATATAGACTGGAGCAAGATAAAAACCTGGTCAAAATTGGTTGTGCCACTGACCGATGCGTTTAGCGCGATAAGAAACATACCCGACTGGCTGGGTAAATTTCAAGACTGGTACGGCAAATTGCCCAACATGCCGGATATTGGTTCCGGCATTGGAACCGGCATGAATTTCATCCGAAACCTCATCATGGGATTGGGCAGTCTTTATCAGCCGCTGCCGGTAAACGCGCCGTCTCTCATCCCCCTCAGCCCGTTTTCTCCTTTTGCCGCACTGGGTGGCGGCTTGGGCGGCTCGGGCGCGCTGCTGCCGGGCGGGGGCCAGGCCGTGGGAGGGGTTCAGCAACCGGGTGTGTCTTTGGGCTCCACCCCTCTTCCGACTCTCGGACAAATGCAGTCCCCGGGCGGCACGGTTTCGAACTTTCAAAACCCGTATAAAGATTGGGTAAATCCTTACAAAGATTGGGTCAACCCATACAAGGACTGGGTATCACCGTATTAATTAAGGACAGGAATCCGTTGATTTATCGGGAACAATGGTCTATATTAATATATATCATTGTAGATACTCCTGATTGGTTAACATTTGCCATCATATTCATAGGGAACAGCGTAATGGAAACCACCGCTAAAATTTTTAAAAACGGCCGGTCCCAGGCGGTCCGGCTGCCAAAGGAATTCCGGTTCGCAGGGGACGCGGTTAAAATCCAGAAAGACGGCAGGAAAGTTATTCTGGAACCCTTGGAGCACTCGGAATGGCCGGAAGCGTTCTGGGAATTGTTTACTTCCGACCCGGACTTTGAAATCCCTGGCCCCCTGCCCTCCAAGCCGGTGGATTTGGACAGATCATGATCACGCGGCTGCTGGATACCAATATCGTCAGCTATTGGATGCGCGGGGATAAAACCATTATTTCACGGTTGATGACCTTCCGCCCTTTTGACCTGGCCATTTCCGCTATCACTTTGGCGGAAATCCTTTATGGAATCGAAAAGTCACCGGTCAGGAAGCAGGAGCGCCGCCGGAGGATAGACAGCATCTGTTCCCAACTGGAAGTCATTGTTTTTGATGAACATGCAGCCGAAACATACGGCATCATTCGCGCCCGCATGGAAAGGAATGGAACCCCCATAAGCGAAAGGGATTTACAGATCGCCAGTATCGGCCTTGCCGGGCAATATATCGTCGTTACTCACAATACAAAAGAATTTGAACGCATTGCGGGGTTAGCCATAGAAGATTGGGCCCAGGGTGAAGCATAAACGGGAATATTTGATCCAAGAGAGGCCTTCTCCTTTGAAACCATTTTGAAAAACCCAAAAAAGGTTCATGGCATGAAAAAAACCATTAAATCATGTATTTATGTCGCAATTTCAGCGGTTTTACTGTCGGCATGCGCAGGCGGCGGTCCTTTCGGCTTCGGGTCATCCGCCCCGGAGTCCCCCCTTTTGCCGATAAATCACCAGACCTTTGCCGATGAAATCACTTCGTATGAGGGCTCGGCCATCGTTCTTTTTTACAACACCCAATACTGGCAGTCCCTGGACATGAAACGGCGGATGGAATGGCTGGCGGAAAAATACCCGAAAAAAGCCAAATTCGCCATGTTTCACTGGCAGGTGTCGGACGATACCTCCCGGTTCAACCTGGAGATGCTGCCCACCGTGATTCTTTATCGGAACGGTGCGGAAATCGACCGCATCAAAGGCATTCCCCCCAATGAAAAAGACCGGGTGAAATGGAACGACGACCTGGAACTGTGGTTTCTGAAAAACGCTTTGGGACTGGAAGACTCCGAGTATTCCGGTGAATTTACGTATTTTTTCAGAAACGGGTATAAGCTGGATGTGGGCAATTATTAAAGGACTCAGGTAAGTGAACCGCGACGAGATTGTGGCATTCAACAAAAAGCTGTTCAAGGCCTTCCGGGTCCGGGGGATCACCGTCGGCGCGGTGCCGGATCTGGAACAGCGGCTGATATCGGATTACCTGATTGAACAGGGGGTTGCGGAACCGGCCCTGGTCAATTCGGTGCTGGAAGAAATCACCGGCGTTCAGGCCCTGGACCCGTCGTTTGTCTCCTTTGACCCGGTGTTTATCGAACATATCACCCTTCTGCTGCCGGCGGTGGTGGCAAAAGAAGAAACCGTGTTTCCGGTAAAGCATGAAAATGATTTTGTCCATGTGGTCATGGCCATGCCCCAGGACGAAACCTGCCTGCATCTTCTGGAAGCGGTGACCGGGTCACGGATCAAACCCTATTGCTGCAACGGGCCCGCCATTCGCGGCGTCATCGAACGCTATTACACGGACCGGGCGGACATTGCCGAGCCCCTGGCGGAAAAACCCGAAAAACTGGTGGAGCTGGCGCTTCAATCCCTTAACCGGCTCAAAACCAGCCGGGCCGAGTCTCTTGCCCTGGTCAATGACGCCCATCTGATCCGGCTCCTGCAATACGTCATGAACACCCTGGTAAAAAGCGGGGCCAGCGACCTGCACATGGAGCCCAGGGAACAAGACTTCCGCATCCGGTATCGCAAAGACGGGGTCATGCAGACCGCCTGGACCTGGCCCCCGGTGTTTAAGGACGCCATCATTCCCCGATTGAAAATGATCTCCCGGATGAATCTGGATGAACATTTTCTGCCCCAGGACGGGAGCATCAATTTCGGACTGATCAAAAACAGAACCGTGGATATCCGGGTGTCGTCCCTGCCCGCCCTGTATGGTGAAAAAATCGTCATGCGCATTCTGGAGAGGGACAAAAAACAACTGACATTAAAAAATTTGGGCCTGGAACCGAAGGATGAACGGCTGCTGGAAAACACGATCAGCCATCCCACGGGGCTCATTCTGGTCACCGGACCCACGGGCTCCGGGAAATCCTCCACCCTGTACGCGGTGCTCAACCAACTAAATTCGGATACCGTCAACATCGTCACGGCCGAGGATCCGGTGGAATACAAACTCAACGGCCTGACCCAGGTCAGTTGCTCCGCGGATACGGGACTCACCTTTAACGAGGCATTGCGTTCCTTTTTGCGCCAGGACCCGGACATTATCATGGTGGGCGAAATCCGCGATGCGGAAACCGCGGACATCGCCCTGAAAGCAGCCATGACCGGTCATCTGGTACTCTCCACCCTGCATACCAATGATGCGGCAGGAGCCATCAACCGCCTGGTCAACATGGGAATTCCGCCCTATCTGGTGGCGTCGGCCCAGGTGACGGTCATTGCCCAGCGCCTCATGAGGCGGTTATGCGAAAAATGCAAACAGGCGTGTGAGCCGGAAGCCGAAGCGATGAAAGCGATGGGCATCAAACCCGGCGACATGCTGATTTATAGCGCCGTGGGGTGTCCGGAATGCGCCGGCACCGGCTACAACGGCCGCATGGGAATTTATGAACTGCTTCAGATCAATGACCGGATCGTGGACCTGATCCTGAAAGACCAGCCGGCCAGCGTGCTGAAGGCCGCAGCTGTGGAAGACGGCATGACGACCCTGCGGGATGCGGCCCTTCACAAACTGGCCGCGGGTGTCACCACTATCGAAGAAGTGTTGCGCGTTACCATGGATAGTTAAAAAAAGAATAGCAAAAAAACCATCATAAAGAGAGAATGCTCATGACGGGTGTCATCAACTCACTTTGTTATTTATTATTTTTCTGCGGCGTGGGGTATCTGGTCTATACCCTGGTATCCGGGAGCAAGGGTCTGGGCGCCCAGGACAAACAAAAAGCCGCCGAATTCGACGCAAGCGAGGATTCGGGTTTTATCCTTTTGTTCCAACCCTTTTACCGGTTATTGACGCCCCTTGTGGAGCGGCTGCCGGTCCCCGGATACAAACGCCGGGTGCAGAACTATGTGATTACCGCAGGGCTGGAAAACCAGGTGACCGGCAATGAGATGATCGGTTTTCAATTTACGGTCATGCTGCTGTTCGGGTTCTTCGGAATGGTATTGTCGGACAGCACGGTCACCATCATTCTGGCGGCGGCCTTTGGGCTGGTTTATCCCTACCTGTGGCTCCATGAAAAGAAAACCCAGCGCCAGGAAAGGATCAAATTGAGCATGCCGGATGTGGTGGACATGCTTTCCCTGTCCGTGGAGGCCGGCTTGTCGTTTAATGCGGCGGTCCAGAAAGTATGCGATATTTACCGCCATGACAAGGACCCGTTTGTGGTGGAGCTCTATCTCATGGACCAGAACATCAAACTGGGGAGGTCCCGTGTGGAAGCCCTCAAGGTCATGGCGGACCGGGTGGACCTGATGGAGCTGGATTCATTCGCCTCCATTCTGATCCAGGCCAATAAAATGGGGTCCAGCATTGCCGATGTCTTAAAATCCCAGGCCGAGCGCATGCGATCGGAGCGGTTTATGAAAGCGGAAACCATCGGAGCCCAGGCATCCCAAAAGCTGTTGATTCCCATGATGGTGTTTATTTTTCCCATCATCTTCATCGTGATTTTCGGCCCCTATCTGGTCAAATGGATAACCGGGTGACGGCAATGAGCAGGGATCTTCAAATCTTAAAAAACGGCCTTCCGATGGAGTCCCGCCAGCTTGCGGACGGCGCTTACCGCATCGGCCGGGACCCGTCATCGGATATTGTTCTGGCGGATGCGGCGGTTTCGAAAACCCATGCCCTGTTAACCGTCGAAAATGATCATTTTATTATTAAAGACGCAGGCTCCGCCAACGGAATGTTCCATCAGGGGAAAAAAATCACGGAACAGACGTTTCAACACGCATTTGACATTGAAATCAAACCCTTCATCCTCCGGGTGGCGGACACCTCCGGACCGGAAAGACAAAATAAAACCGGATATTTTCTGGATAAACTCCAGACCGTTGGTCTTGCCAATATCAAAGCCAGTATTTTTGCACTCGTATTTGCCATCATGCTGCTGACCCTCATGATCGGCTACCTGCCCCTCAAAAACCAGGCGGCGGGCGTTCAGCGCCGGGAAATGTTAAAAACAGGTGTACTGCTGGCCCGGTATCTCGCTGAAATGAACCGCCCCTTTCTGGCGGACGGCACCCGGGCCATGGTGCGGACCGCGCCGGTCTCTGCCGAAGACGGCGTGATCTATGCGGTTATTGTTGACAATGATGGCCGGATCATCGCCCCCCAGGAAAAGCAGGGGGATTTTTTCACCTGGGACGGCCTGGCCCAGGCGTTTAAGGACGGGAAATTGACGGTCGCGGACGGGGCGCAACACGAAAAAATCATCTTTTATCCGGTGCGCCAGCAAACCCGGACCTTTGGTGCAGCCATTATCGGTTTTGCGGGGGATCAGGCAGGGGGAAAAAACATCGGCATGGGATTAGCCGGTTACTTTCTGCTGACAATCCTTCTCTGCCTCAGCATGCTGGTGGCTTATCTGATGACCAAAGCCTTTCTGAATCCGCTGATATCGTTGAACGAGCATGTGGAAGTCGCCATCAAGGAAGGGCGGGCCGTCCTGGATTTTCACGCGCCGTACAAAGAACTGGACCATCTCAAACGGTCCTTTGACCGCCTGCTGATGCGAAAACCGGCATCTTCACAGGCTCCGGCACCAGACCGTGGTTCAGAGGCAAGAGGGACCTCCGGCCCGGCAGCAAGGTCTCAGGAAACGGATGTGCGGCAAAAAGCGGAACCTGCCGCCCCGGCTCCGCCCCGGCTGAATGATTTGACCGCGCCCTGGTGCGTGATTGATCGTGAAACCTACACGCTGCGAAAAATTTCAAATAATTTCGGCCAATTGTCTGGAATGCCCGACCGCAGGGAAGGCATGCATGTGATCGAGGCCTTTGATGCGGACATGATTCAGGCGGTTTCCCAGCTCATGGAAACAGAAAGTGAAGAGGGCCTGACGGTCGTTCTTGAGGGCAAAACGTACGCCTTGCGGCGCATGGATGACCCGGCACAGAAAAATAATGTAATCCTGGTTTTTGAGGACACCCCATCATGAGTACAAGAGACATTCCCGTCACGCCGGAAGTGTATAAGCTGATCGTTTTGCAGGGCCCTGACCGGGGGAAGGAATTCCAACTGGAGCCCGGCAGGGAATATGTGGCGGGCCGGGCCGAGGATTGCCATATCCGCATGGATGCCTCGGACAAAACCGTTTCCCGCCAGCACGCCCGATTGACGGCAACCGCCGGGAACATCCGGATTGAAACTTTAAGCGCCGCGAACCCGGTTCAGGTGAAGGGAAAACCCGTCCAGACATCTGTTTTGAAACATAAAGGCCAGTTCCGTATCGGCGAAACCCTGTTTGTCTTTGAGCAAACAGGGGGCCGGGCACCTTCCGCCATCCCGTTGCCTAACAAAAAAATACTTGTTTTCGTGGGCTTGGGACTCGCATGCCTGATGCTTCTGTTGGTGATTTTCTCGGGCGGCGGTGAAAAATCCCCGCAAAAAGAAGCCGGCCCCATCCCGTCCGATATCAAAGAAGCGTCTCCCTCAATGCAAACGACCGAATCCAGTCCCGGAGCAACCGTTGCGGACACGCCGGCACCCGGCGCCGGGCCGACGGTTTCTCCGGAAGATATGAAAACCGCGGACCAGCATTTCCGCCAGGGCATGTTTTTCTATGACACCGGCAACCTTTCCCGGGCGGTGGAGGAATGGAACCGGGCCGTTGTCCTCTATCCCGATCATCCGGACGCACGGGTGTGGTTTCTACGCGCTGAAAAAGAGCTTGAGGAACAAGTCAAAACCCACTACCAGAACGCCATGATGCATTACAAGTATATGCGCTATGATGATGCGGCCCATGAATTCCGCCTCGTGGTGGAACTCTCGCGGAATAAAACCGGGGACCAATACGTAAACGCCCTGAAAACCCTCAATGAACTGGAAGGACGATAAACGATTGCTGAAACTCAAAGTTTTTGAAAACGCCCAATCCTTTTTTGAGCGGCAGTTTGCAGCCGATGACGACATCATCATTGGCCGTGCGGAGCATTGCGAACTCTTGCTGAGAAGCAAACGGGTGTCCCGGGAGCATTGCCGGCTTTTTTTCCGGGAAAACCAGTGGTGGGTTGAGGATTTGAAAAGCCAGAACGGCATCCACTTGAACGGCGTTAAAATTCTTTCGGAAAAATTAAAAAACAACGACACCCTTCAGATCGGGGATTTTAAAATCGAGATCAACTGGCAGCCGGCCGGGGAAACGGCGGCTCCCGGCGTAAATCCGCCCATGGACGACGACCGGACGGTGCTCATCGCCAGCGAGCCGGCGCCTGACGAAACCATTATCAGTCCGCGAACCGCCGGCCCGGCAGCCGCGCCGGACAGCCCGATCTCCCGGGTGATTCAACCATTTTTGAAAAACAAACGGATGATGGCGGGGGGCATCATTATCGGTTGCCTTCTCCTGGCGATCATTCTCCTGTCCCTGTCAGGCAATGAGCCGGATGCACCCGAAAAAAATCTCCTGCCCGCAGAGCAGAAAAAAGAAGCGGCCATGATGGACATGGAAACCAAACATCAACTGGAAGCGTATCTGCAGAGCGGCAGGGAACAGTTTGACAAAGGGAATTTCAACGAAGCCCTGATCCGTTTTCAGGCAGCCGTCACCATCGACCCGCAAAATGCCACCGCCCTTTCGTATATCACCCAGAGCCGCGATAAAATGCGGGGACTTGAGGAACAGCGGCGGCTGGCCGCAGATGAGGAAAAGCAGAAGCTGGAGCGCTTAAACACCCTGCTTTCAAAAGTCAGGCAGGCCGCCAGTGCCAAAGAATTCACCGTTGCACGGGAAACCCTTGCGGAAGCGGAATTCCTTGCCCCGGAAGATCCGTCCGTGAAAAGCCTGAAAGCCGACATTGAAAAAGCAATGGCGGAAGAAAAGACCCGGGAAGCCGAAAACCAGCGCCTGCTTGAGGAAAACCGCGCCAAACTGAAGCAGCATTTTGATCAGGGTCAGCAATATTTTGACGGAAAAAAATACCACGACGCCCTTCGGGAATGGGAAGCGCTTTTGGCCTTAAACATTGAAGGTCCGGAAACCGCCCACGTTCAACAGGCCATTCCCCACATCAAAAAACTGTTGGAAGGGGAAATCGGAACCGATTATGACAAAGGCGTCAAAGCCTATGAAAGCAGGGACTACACCACGGCCTTAAGCTTTCTGCAAAAAGTGGCGCTGGTGAACCCTGATTTTAAAGACACGAAAAATATGCTGGCCCAGGCGTCAAAGTCCCTGGAAGCCCAGGCCCGGAAACTCTTTCAGGAAGGCTTGGTGTATGAAGGCCTCGGACAGGTGGAAAAAGCCGAGGAAAAATGGCGGGAAGTGATACGCCTGCTGCCGCTGGAAACCAATGAATACCACCAAAGAGCATTGGAAAAGCTCAAGTAGGAGCATTAAAAGGGCCATAATGATGGACGACAGCCAAACCCTCATCCAGTCAACACTGGGCGATAAATATGAAATCAAAAGCCTGATTCAGGCCGGCGGCATGGGAAAGATTTTCCTGGGCGTCCATAAAGCCCTGGGCAAAAAAGTCGCCATCAAAATCGTTCATCAGGAACTCGTGAAAAATGAGAGCATCCGTTCCCGCTTTCATCGCGAAGCCAAGCTGGCCGCCAGTCTCGATCATTCCGGGATCATCGATATTTATGATTTCGGCAGCAGTCAGGACTTTGATTATATCATCATGCCGTTTATTGACGGCGAAAACCTTCAGGAAAGAATCAAAAAACAGGGGGCTCTTGATCCCGCCGAAGGCGTCCGCATCATGATTGAAATGGCGGAAGCCCTTCACTACGCCCATTCCCACCATGTCGTGCACCGGGACATCAAGCCCTCCAATATCATGTTCGACAGCCAGGACAAAATCATTATCGCCGATTTCGGCATTTCCAAGGATATGGGAGATTCCGACATCACAGCTCCCAATACGGTGCTGGGGTCTCCCAAATATATGAGCCCGGAACAGATACGGGGAACCGGCGTGGACGCCCGCAGCGATCTGTACAGCCTGGGCCTGGTGTTTTATGAAATGCTGACCGGAAACCACCCGTTTAAAGGCAGGGACACCACGGCGGTGTATTATGCCCAGGCCCATGAGATCCCTCCCCGTCCGGAAACCCTGCGGCCCGAGGTGCCCAGGGCCCTGGGCGGCATCATCATGAAACTTCTGGAAAAAAATCCCGACAACCGGTATGCCGACGGCGCTGCCTTACTGAAAGACCTGCACGATTACCAAAGCGGCAAAGGCCTTGCCGCCCCGGGCGATGACGACGCCACCCTGATCGATGACGCGACCTTTATGGACGATGCCACCCTGGTGGACCCGCTTCCCGCCGATACCGTAAAACCGGTTCCCGCAATCCCGACAGCCGATTCTCCGGACAGGACCATGGCATCCGCACCGGCATTGGTATCAAAGGCACCGAATTTTTTCCGGAAACATGCCAAAACCCTGGCCGGGGCCGGACTGGCATTTCTGGTGGTGGTAGGTACGGTTTTTCTTTTCACCGGCGGCCAGGATGAGAAACCGGCTGGTCAGCAGGCTTCGGCCGTTCAGGAACCGGCTCCCCCGCCTGGGGCGGCGGATCATTCAGCGCCATCGCCAGGGAGCCCCAAACAAAATGAGGCTTCCACCACCGCTTCTGACCCGGCCTTGACCGCCGCCGTTTCACCACCTAAGCCCCCTGCGGAACCGAAGCCTGAACCGTCTGCATCATCACTGATGGATGCCATTACCGCCCTGGGCACCGGAAAAACAGCCGCGGATTTTTCCCTGTGGACAGATCGGGACACCTACCGCATCGGCGAAACCATGAGTTTTCATTTTAAATCCCGGAAGCCCTGTTATGCCGTTATCCTGACATACACCACCCAAAAAGACCTGGTGCAGATATATCCCAATCACTACATGTCCGGACAGTTCATTCAGGCGGACCGGGAATATGCGATCCCCGAAAAAGACATGGAATTTAACCTTCAGGTATTCGGTCCGGCGGGTCAGGAAACCCTCATCGCCCTGATATCCGACAAGCCGTTTCAGCTTTTTGAAACCCCGTTTACCGCGGACCAGCCGTTTCTGTCCCTTAATGAACAGGACGCACCCCGGACATCGCAGTTTTATAACACCCTCGCGGCCATCAAAAGCCGGGATATCTCCCAGCAGCGTCTGGTGTACCGCATCGCCGAGTAATCGGCCGCCGGAACACCGGGCCGGGCCGTAAGTATCAGACAGGAAGGAGGTTATATGAAAAAAATCGTTTTCATCACGGGCATTGTTGCTTTATGGACAGGGCTCTTTGCATTGTCCTGCAACGCGGCCCAGACAAAAATACTCATCAATGTGGTTGAGGAAGGGGGCGGCTCCGGTGACGCCATGATCAAAAGCAGCGAGATAATGATCGCCCGGGAGCTCATCAACAAGGGGTTTGATGTGATGACTTCCGATGATCTGTCCGGCGGCGATTTGCGGGCGGCGCGTTCGGGCAGCGCGCCGGGACTGCGGAAAGCAGCCGCAAATCACGGGGCCGCCTATATCCTGAGCGCCAAAGCCAGGACCCGGATCAGCGAGGAGGATGTCCTGAACATGAAAATGAACAAGGCCGCCACCTCGTTTTCCTATAAAATCATAAATGCGGCCAGCGGGAAAACCGTTGACATGGACAGCCTGACGGTTTCGGGCGCCAGCCGGTCGCCGGAAGCCGCGGCCCAGACCTCTTTCCAGAAACTGTCGGCAGACATCAGTGGACGGATCGCCCAAAAGGTTCCGCGCCAATTGTCCGCTTCCGAATCCAGCAAGCTGGCAAGCTATAAAACCTCATTGAAACCCAAACCGGCCCCGAAACCCAAACCAAAACCCCAGCCGCAACCGCAACCTGCAGCCCAGCAGCCGGCCATGACCGTGGCCCAGGCATCTCCCGAAGCGGCAAAAGCCCAGCCGGCCGCTCCGGCGCCGGAAACCGCCCAGGAAAGCGTTCCCGCAACCCCGGAGAAACCCAAGGAAGGTCCGGAAATCGTGATCCTGAACCCGCCCCCCACACGCGGTTTCATGCCGGTTTCCAAAAAAAAGGAATTGACGATTGAAGGCCTGGCCGTTGATCCCACCGGCATTTCGGAAGTGCGCATCAACGGCGAAAAGGTAAATCATGATAAAGAAGGACGGTTTATGCTTCCGGTGACCTTAAGCCCCGGCGAAAACCGCTTCCTGGTCATGGCGGTCAATACCAAGGGCCGGATGGTTTCCAAGGAAGTGGGCATTAACCAGGACCAGGATACCGCCCCTCCGGAAATCGTGCTCCTTCAGCCCAGCGTCACCAGAGGCTTTCAGGTGATGATCAAGCCCGAGAGCAAAAAAACCGTGATTGAAGGCATGGTCAAGGATGAAAGCAACCTCCTGTTTGTGAGGATCAACAGCGAGAACGTGCCCATCGGGGAAAACGGCCATTTCCTTCATGAACTGCCCGTATCGGATGCCACCACCGACATCGCCATCGAAGCAGCGGACGTCAACGGGAATGTGGCCAGCAAGTCCCTGTCTCTGGCCCGGGGGGATAAGGCATGGGCCGCATCGCCCCAAAACCCGCCTTCCGCCGCTGCCGGGCCTGCCGTCAAACCGGTTTTGTGGGGGCTTGCCATCGGCGTTTCCAAATACAGCAGCACCGCCATCAATCTCAAATACGCGGACCAGGACGCCATTGCACTGGAAAAGTTTTTTAACGCCCAGGCCGGAAAATCCTTTTCCGAAGTGCATTTCAAGTCGCTCACCAATGACCAGGTTTCCAGGGACACCATTATTGAATCCATCACCCAGCACCTGGGCATGGCCGCACCAGAAGACGTCATCTTCCTGTTTGTGGCCGGGCACGGCATCAAGCACCGCCAGTCGGGATCATACTATTTCATGCCCGCTGACGCGGATTTCGACACGGTTCTGTCAAAGGGCCTGCGGATGTCGGATTTCGAGGAATCCATTAAAATCCTTTCCCAGAACGTCAATAAAATCATAGTGGCCATGGATACCTGTCATTCCGGCGCGCTGGAAGTGGGGATGCGCGGCGGCGGAGAAAGCGAAGACCTTGCCGCCGCCATGAACGCCGCCAGCGGGCTCTATATTCTCTCCGCATCCAAGGCCGGTGAAGTCTCGATGGAATCGCCGGAATTCAAGCTGAATTCAAACTCCGGCGGACACGGCGCGTTTACCTTCACCCTGGTGGAGGCCATGCAGGGAAAGGCGGATTATGACAAAGACAGCAATGTGTCTTTAAACGAAATGTTTCAGTTTGTTTCCCGGCAGGTGCCCCGGCTGACCAATGGACAGCAGCATCCGTACTTCCGGATGCAGGGGACGGACCTGCCCCTGGTCAGCCTGCAATAATATGCGGGGCGGGCTTTCCAGCCTGCCAAAAGGATTATCATTTTTAAACATATTGATTAAAGGATCGGTATTTATGAAAATCAGATTTCCTCTCATGCGGCTGGGACTCCTTCTCCTGTTTTGCTTACCTCACCTTCTTGGCTGTGCCGGGAATCAGCCTCCGGCACCGGATGGCGCGTCATTTTCCGGGGTCCGGAGTGCGGCCGTTGACTGGACCCGGGTCCCTCCCCCGCCGGCGAAAAAAACGCTGGTGGCGGTGGCTGGGTTTGAAAACAAAAGCACCTATTCCGCGGACAAACTCTGGGACACGTCCGGCAAATTTCTGTCCTCCCACTTGCTCAGAACCGGTTACTTCCGTGTGGTGGAATGGGAGGAAATGAAACGCCTGTTCGACTGGGACACCTTAAGCCAGGTGGATATCGTCAAAAGCCCGGAAAAAATGCAGCAGGCCCAGCGGATTCTCTTATGTGAATATTTCATTTCCGGCGCGGTCACCCGGTTCAATGTCAACACCACAGCCCAGACCAGCGCCCTGTCCAAAGGCAAGGTCATCGACACCACCGTCCGGGTGGACCTGATCCTGCAAAACGCCCAGACCGGTGAATACCTGGCCACCGGAAAAGGCGAACACACCAACCGCCAGACCTTCGATAACGGACAGGTGGGCTCCTGGGACAGCAGCGCCGGGGATGACGCTCTGGATAACGCCATCGGCATGGCATTGTTTGAACTGATCTCCACCTATGGGGGGACCAGCGCCGCCGACCGGCCGGCCGGCAAGCCCGAACCATCCGAGCCGCTGGCGCCGACCATCAAGCAGGACGCCAGCGGTGTTCGGCTGAACTGATAAAAATGAACCAAACGCTTTAATTAAGGAGAGATGATGGGGATCAAAAAACATCTCATATTAATACTCAGTTCGCTGATGGTCTTTTTTTCAGCCACCGGATGGCTGCTTGCGGCTGAGAAGCAGGATCAGGAACTTTGGGAACTTCATCCCGAATACAATAAATATTGTCCGGACGTTATCGCGGTGCTGCCCATGGACAACCTGTCGCTTGAACCGGACATGGAAACCCATCTGTACAACAGCGTGTATAGCCAGCTCCAGACCAAAGGCTATCGCCGCGTCTCTGTTGACAAAGTACGCCGGGTGATGCAGGATATGGGCATTCAGACATCCGGACAATTGCAGGGAATCAGCATGGAGAGGCTGGCCGCCACCCTGAACACGGATGCCGTACTCATGGGGCAGGTGGACCAGTCGGCATCCATTCACAAGGGGGTTTACGACGCTATTGTGGTTTCCTGCTCCCTGCGCCTCATCGACTGCCGGACCAAAACCGTTCTCTGGCACAGCGAACAGTGGCGGACCGCCCACCGCCAATGGCAGGCGGACCCCTTCAACGCCCTGCTGAACCTGGCGGCCCATGGGTCATCCTCCAAGCCCGACCGGATCGCCTGGCTGGTCCAGGAAATGCTGAAAACCCTGCCCGCAGGAAAGGTCGCCATTGAAACGGACAACCTGCTCAACCAGGCCGTGGAAATTCCCGCCACCGAGTAAAGGAAACAACTAAAACAGAAATTCAAATGACTTAAATAGCTATAAAATTTGCTAACCATTCAACCCTTTTCGGACATTCAAACGGAGGAAACGATGCAACAACCGGCGGCGAATTATCGATTTGACATGTATCAAAACAAACCGGAACGAGACATTTTTTTCAGTTTCCTGCTGGCCTTTTTGCTGCTGGTTCCGGCGTTTTTTGCGGCAACCGCCATTGCTGCCACCACCCAGATGAAACACACCCCGCCCGATTATTTTGTGGCCGACCAGCGCATTCAACTGGAAGCGAACGTCACGGATGATCAGGGCGTCAAACTGGTGCGGTGTTATTTTAAAGCTGCGGGAGAGGCGGATCTCGTGTTTGTGCCCATGAACACCACCGGCAAAAACCAGTATTCCGGGATTCTGCCCGCGCCGTCAGCCGCCACTACCCAGATCGAATACCTTTTCCTGGCGGTGAATCAGGCCAATCAGGTGGTCCGCAGCCAGAACTTCACCCTGTACCAGGACGCGAATAAAAAAACACCGGCCTGGCAGAATATTCCCCAGGAAGGGGAGATCCGGGTCAGCATTGAACTCGACAAGGCCCCCACCCAGTTGATGGGCTTCAGCGACAATGTCACCATTGACGTGGTGGAATCCGGCGCCCGGTTCGGCGTGGTGGCCCTCCTGT